>LVAA01000075.1 GCA_001603955.1 Syntrophobacterales bacterium Delta_02
CCTCTGTTGGAGACTATAAGAACAAGTATACATAAGTTTTACTTATGTGCAACATAATTTATATGTATTTGACATCATTTCATTATCTTTCGATGATTTAAAAAATACAATCAGGAGGGCCACCGATGAAGGACATGAGAGATTTTATCCATGATGCCGAAGAGGTGGGTCAGCTCAAGAGGATAAAGGCGGAGGTCGACTGGAACCTCGAGCTTTCCCACATCGCCAAACTGAATGAAGAGAGAAGCGGTCCTGCGCTTCTGTTCGAGAATGTCACGGGCTATACCTCGCCCGTCATAACCAGCGTCTGCACCACGACGCAGAGGCTTGCCCTGATCATGGGTGCGCCCCCGGAATCGAGCCTGGTGGATCTCATGCGGTACTGGGTTGAGAAAGGAAAGGCACTGGTGCCCCCGAAGTTCGTGGACAGGTCGCAGGCGCCCTGCAAACAGAATATCATGAAGGGTGACGACATCGATCTTTTCAAGTTCCCGGCACCCCATTACTACCCCAGGGACGGGGGAAGGTTCATGGGTACCGCCCACTTCTTCATCACCAAGGATCCGGATTCGGGTTGGGTCAACCTGGGGACGTACCGGGCCCAGCTTCTTGCCAGGGACAAGATCGGCACGCAGTTCATCAAGGGAAAACATTCCGATATCATGTTGAAGAAATACGCCGCTTTGAAGAAACCCATGCCCGTCGCATCGATCGTGGGTTGTGACCCGTTGCTCTTTCTCACCGGAGCGGCGCGCCTTTCCGCCTTCCTGAGTGAATATGACTTCGCCGGGGCCGTGCGGGGCGGACCCATCGAGGTGGTGCAGGGCGAAACGGTAGACCTGCCTATTCCCGCAACGGCGGAGATCGTCATCGAGGGCTTCGTGGACCCCGAGAGCTTCATGGACGAGGGCCCATTCGGAGAGTACACGGGCTACTACTCCGGTGTGGGGACGGACAAACGCAACTTTGAGCAGGTGACATGCGTGACCTACCGCAACAACCCCGTTTTCTGGGGGACCACCGTGGGGCGTGCCGTTACGGACACGCACATGACGATGGCCCTTACCTACGGGGCCACGCTCTGGCAGCAATTGACGGATATGAAGATCCCCGGCATCAAGGCCGTATACTGCCCTCCGGAAGGCTCGGGAAGGTTTCTCGCCATCATATCGATGAAGCAGATGTATCCCGGTCACGCCGACCAGGTCGGGACGGCCGCGATCTCCACGGAGATGGGGGCCTACGGGTTGAAGACGGTCATTGTCGTCGATGACGACATAGATCCGTGGGATATCCCCAGAGTGCTGTACGCACTGAGCTTCAGGTTCCAGCCAAACCGCTGTCAGATCATCAAGCGGGGCCGTTCGACACCTCTTGATCCTTCGCTTCCCATAGACTCCAGGGACATAACGGGCAGGGTTATCATGGACGCGACCATTCCCTATGAATGGAAGGAGAAGCCGATACCCGTGGAGCTCGACCCGGAGATGGTGAAGAAGGTCCAGGCAAGATGGTCGGAACTCGGGCTTTAAAGTGTTCTCGTTCCAAGGGGGGTTATCATGAGACCGATCAGATACACCGATGAGATGATCAACGAATTCAAGCGTGACGGCCACTGGACGGAGGAGGTCTTTTCCGATTTCTGGAGGCGTAACGCCATGGAACTGGGGGACCGCGAGGCCCTTGTCGATTCCAGCTACCGGGTGACGTGGAACCAGGCATGGAAGATGCTCAACAACCTCGCCAGTGCCTGGGTCGACATGGGAATACCGAAGGATTCCCGGATAATAATCCAGGCGCCGAACAGCGTCTATGGCTTCATTGCGAGGATAGCGGCGGACAGGGCCGGGCTTATATCGCTCACCGTCTATCCCTACCTGAGGGAGAAAGAGCTCATCTACATGGTGGAGAGGACGGAGGCGGTCGCCGTGGCCATTCCGCACATCTACCGCAAGTTTAACTACCTCGAGATGTACAGGGAACTGCAGAAGACGTCACCCTTCCTGAAGTATTTCTTCCTTTTTGACGAAGAGGTGCCCGAGGGTGCACCCGTCGGATCCTACTCGCTTTTCAAACTGGCGAACGAAGATGTTGACGGATCGAGATACGCGTCTCTGGATGAGAGACGGTTCAACGCCTGCCACGACGTGGGGCTGTTGACGAGCACGACGGGAACAACGGGGCTCCCCAAGCTGGTGGAATGGCCCATTGCCTCACGGGTCTGCACGTCAAAGGCGAGGGTCGATATCTGGCGTCTGACCCGGGACGACATCACGGTGGCCATCGCCCCGCATGCGGGCGGAGCTGCCGGGACTCTCACGTACTTCGCGGCTCCCCTGGTCGGGGCAAAGACCGTCATGATGGAGGAGTTCGAGCCGGAAGGGGCCTTGAAGCTCATTGAGAAGGAGAAGGCCACCGCCATAGGGGTTGTGCCCACCCATCTGGTCCGTATGCTCGAGGTGGACGAGACCGGATATGACCTGAGTTCGTTAAGGTTTATCCGAAGCGCCGGCGGTTATCTGCCTCCCCAGGTCGCCGAAGAGGCGGAGAAAAGGTTCGGGGCGACAATAACGAGCGACCTCGGGACACAGGACGTCGGTTCCGTGTCCGGGTGTGCTATCGACGATCCCGGCGAGATACGTCGGAGAACGGTGGGAAGGATGCTGCCCGGGAACAGGATGAGACTTCTTGACGATGAGGGCAAAGAGGTGTCTGACGGGGAGCCGGGTCAGCTCTGGTTTCGGGGGCCTCATGCACCGGCGGGATACTATCGCGACCCCGAATCCACGGCGCCGGTCTTTGACGACGAAGGGTGGACGACGACGGGTGATATCGTCAAGTACTCTGAAAGTTGCCTGTGGATAATGGGCAGGTCAAAGGACATGATAATAAGGGGTGGGCAGAACATATATCCTGCCGAGATAGAAGGCATCCTCAACGAGCACCCCGGGGTAGCGAATGTGGCCATCGTCGGGTATCCGGACAGGGAAATGGGAGAGCGCGCCTGTGCCTTTGTGGTGCTCAAGGCCGGCGAGACGTTCTCCAAGGACGAGATGGTGGCGTTCCTGAAAGAGAAGAAGCTGGCGGCCTTCAAGCTGCCCGAGAGGCTCGAGATAGTCGATACCCTTCCCACTGTCGGCGATTCCGGCAAGGTGGATAAGAAGGTGCTCAAGGCCGAGATAGAAAAAAGGATTTCCGGGGGATAACGATGAAAACGATACTTATTATCTCCACCCTGAATACCAAGGGAGCGGAGACGTTCTACCTTCGCGACACGATCAGCCGCCTCGGCGGATCGCCCGTGGTCCTGGATATCTCCATGCGGCCGACGGACGGAGAGGCTTCCGCCGATATTTCACCCGACGAGGTGGCGCGGGCTGCGGGAAGCACCATGACGGAGATCCTTGCCTCCGGGGAGAGGGCTAAGAACACTGCCATAATGACAAGGGGGGCGGCCGTCAGGGCACTCCAGATGCTCGGGGAGAACAGGCTGGACGGAGTCGTGGGCATAGGCGGATCCACCGGTTCCCTGATGGCGACGGATGTGATGCGGTCCCTGCCTTTCGGTCTGCCCAAGTTGATGGTGTCGTCTACCGCCGCCCTGCCGGGTATGTCCACGAAGTACATCGGCACCGGAGATATAGCGCTCATGCATTCGGTGGTGGAAATAGCGGGACTTGGAGAGGCACTCAGGAACGTTATCGAGAGGGCCGCGCGGGGGATATGCGCGATGGCTGAGGCAGCACCCATCGTGTCGAGAAAAAAGGGTGGTGACAGCAAGGCTGTGGCCATTACCATGCTGGGGCCCTGTGACAGGTGCGCCAGGGCCGTAAGGCTTGCCCTCGAGGAAAAAGGGCATCAGGTTACAGGTTTCTCCGCGGCCGGCATCAGCGACCGGGCGATGGAACTCATGGTGTCGCAGGGGCTTTTTGACGCGGTCATTGATCTTGCTCCGGGTGGGGTGATGGAGCATCTCGTAGGCGGAATGAGGGATGCGGGGCCGGACAGGATGGAAGCGGCAGGCAGGGCGGGTATACCGCAGATCATTTCCACCTGCGGTGTCAACCACATAACACCGCCGAAATCCAAATACACGGAAGACCACAAGGCGCGAAGGAGATATGACATCGACAGGTTCAGGACGTGGCTGAGGGCTTCACCCGATGAACTTAGGTGCGCCGCCCGGGCATTCGCGGAGAAGCTGAACGGGGCGGGCGGCCCGGTCAAGGTCATCATACCTATGAGAGGTTGGTCGTCTGTCGACGCGCCGGGAAATGCCACCTATGACCCGGAAGAGGACAGGTGTTTCGTGAATGAGTTCAAAAGGCACGCAGGGGCAAAGATCGAAATAGCGGAGGTAGATGCCAATATGGAAGACCCGGCGTTCGCGCGGTCCGTGATAAGCGCGGGGATGGTGATCCTGAACCGGTCCCGCAGGGGGCTCAAGTGTGCGTGAGGAGGATCGCGGTATTGACATGTTTAGTGCGGTCTGATCCGGGTCGATGTGAACGAGAAGAACGAGGAAGGAGGTATCGATGACAAACCTGCTGCCGAAATTTGACTACTACGAACCCAGGGACGTTGCGGGGGCGTGCAGATTGCTCTCCCAGTTCAAGGGATCCGCCAGGATAATAGCCGGCGGCACAGACATCCTGGTGAACATGAAGAAGGGCCTGATCGCGCCCGAACGCCTGGTGGGCATCGGGAAGATACCTGGCATTTCGGAGGTGCAGGCCGTTAATGGAGGGATCTCCATAGGAGCCCACCTCATAGTGGAGAAGCTCGTTGAATTCGATCTCGTGAAGAAAAGGTTCGGTGTCCTGTCCAGGGCCGCCTCGGTGCTCGGTTCTCCCCTCGTCAGAAATCGCGCGACGATAGGGGGGAACATCGTGAATGCCAGGCCCGCCGCCGATCTTCCACCTCCCCTTATGGCCATGGGAGCCAGGGTGATCCTGACGAGCATGCGGCGGGAGAGGGAGGTGCCGCTGGACAAGTTCTTCAAAGGACCCGGCGAGACCGTGATAAGGCCGTCGGAGGTGTTGACCCGGGTCGTGGTGGACAGTCCGCCGCCCTTTACGGGTGCGGATTACATCAAGCTGATGCACCGCAGGTCCCTGGAGATAGCGATAGTCGCCGTGGCGTCGAGGATAACCGTTGACGGCCCGGAAGGGGTGATCACGGATGCGAAGATAATCCTGAGCTCCGTGGCGCCGAAAACCATTCACGCCCTTCGCGCCGAGAGGAGCCTGCTGGGGGAGAGACCCACGGAAAACCTTTTCGCCCGGGCGGCAAAGATCGCCTCGACGGAGTGCACGCCGATAGACGATATCCGCGGAGGGGCCGAGTACCGCCGCAGCATGGTCGAGGTGTTGACGAGGCGAACGTTGCGGGGCGCTCTCGACGAGGCCGTCGGTCGGAGCGGAGAAAGGGGTGAACGATGAAAAGACTGATAACCCTTATCGTGAACGGGAAGGCTTGTGAACTGGCAGTGGAGGAGAACAGCACGCTGGCGCAGGTTCTCAGGGAGGACCTTGGCCTCCTGGGGGTAAAGGTGGGCTGCGGTATCGGGGATTGCGGTGCCTGCACCGTTGTCGTTGACGGCCGCTGTGTCAACTCCTGCCTGGTGCTTGCCGTTCAGGTCGACGGCAGCGAGATCGGTACGATAGAAGGAGTGTCCGAAGGCGGGAACTTGCATCCCGTCCAGGAGGCGTTCGTGGAACACGGGGCGATCCAGTGCGGTTTCTGCACCCCGGGGATGGTCCTCACGGCGAAGAATCTGCTCGAGAGGCGTCCGGACCCTTCCGAGGCAGAGATAAGGGCGGCGCTGTCGGGCAATCTGTGCAGGTGCACCGGGTATCAGAAGATAGTCGAGGCGGTCCGCCTTGCGGCGAAGGCAATGAAGAAATAGCAAAGAGGAGGGCTGACCATGAAGGAGTACAGCGTCATCAACACGAGATTGCCACGGGTGGACGCCCGCGAGAAGGTAACGGGCTTGGCCCGCTATGCGGACGATCTTTCCATGACGGGAATGCTCTACGGAGCGCTTCTGCAGAGCCCGGTGGCCCACGCGAGGATAAAGAGGATCGACACCTCGAAGGCAAGAAGACTGTCCGGAGTGAAGGACGTGGTAACAGCGCGGGAAGCCGGGAGCGTCAGATTCGGAGTGAGTCCGGCGCGATACGATGAGACCATTTTCTGCACCGAGAAGGTCAGGTATATCGGGGACGAGATCGCGGCGGTCGCTGCCGAGAGCCTCGACACGGCCATGGAGGCGATCGGGCTGATCGAAGTGGAATACGAGGAACTGCCCATGGTTCTGGATCCCTTCGAGGCGATGCGCGAGGGTGCCCCGGTAATACACGAAGACTACCCGAACAACATCGGGGCCGAAGTCCACCAGGAGTTCGGCGACGTGGAAGAAGCATTCAAAGAATGCGATTACATCAGGACCGACGAATTTACGAACAAGAAACAGGACGGGGCGTTTCTCGAGCCCCAGGCCTGCCTGGCTGTCTACGATCCCGGAGACGGTCTCACACTCCATTCGTCAACGCAGGTGCCGCACTACGTACAGAGGACGCTTGCAATGGTACTCCGGCTGCCGGTGGGGAAGGTAAGGGTGGTGCAGCCGTATGTGGGTGGCGGTTTCGGGCCGAAAGCGTCGGCCAGTACCCTCGAACTGGCGGCCTGCCTTATGGCCATGAGGACGGGGAGACCGGTGAAGATGACCTTCACCAGGGAACAGGTCTTTCTTCACAGCCGGGCGCGCCACCAATTCTTCCACGAGTTGACGACGGGGGTGAAAAAGGACGGTACCCTGATGGCCCTCAAGAACACCTGCTATCTCGATGGCGGCGCCTATTCCAGTTTCGGCATCGCCACGGTCTACTACGCCGGGTCGCTTCTCGGAGCGCCTTACAGGCTGCCGAACATGAAGTACGACGGGTACCGGATCTATACCAACAAGCCGGCCAACGGCGCGCAGAGGGGCCATGGCGGAGTTGCCGCCCGCGCGGCGTGGGAACAACAACTTGACATGATCGCGCAGGAACTGGGCATGGACCCCATCGAAATGCGGCTCAGAAACATCATGCAGAGGGGAGACGTTACCTGCAACGATTTCAACATGAGCAGCCTGGGGATGAAGGAATGCCTGGAGGCGGTGCGGGATGGTTCGGGATGGCAACGGAAGAAGGGCAAGCTGCAAAGAGGGAAGGGGATCGGGGTTGCCTGCGGTTTTTTTGTCTCCGGTGCCGGTTTTCCCATATACCGGTCCGAGACGTTCCATTCCACCGCCGTGATCAAGCTGTCGGAGGACGGGGGCACGGTGAACCTTTACACTCCGGCGGCGGAGATCGGGCAGGGATCGGATACGATCCTCACCCAGATGGCAGCCGAGGCGTTGGGGGTCAGGTATGGCGACGTAAGGGTAGCTTCCGGTGATACTGATTTCGGCGTGGATCTCGGTGCCTATTCGTCGAGGCAGACCCTCATGTCGGGCCATGCGGTCAAGCAGGCGGCGGAGGACGCGAGAAGGCAGGTACTCGAGGTATTGTCGGAGAAGCTGGGTATTCCCGTCGATGACATGGACATCAGGGATGGCCTCATCCTTTTCAGCAGGGACGGTGTGGATTTTTCAGCGATAAGGACCGGCTATGTCAAGGAGCATCGCGGGTGGACCGATCCACCGGCGGGTGACCGGCTCACCTTTGCTGAAGCGGCCCGGGCGGCGTACCTGTCACGGGGTTCAATAGTGGGCAGGGGGGCCTACAAACCCGGGGAGCTTGGCGGCAAATACAAAGGCGCGGCTGTGGGGACGTCTCCGGCCTACGGTTGCTCAGCCCAGGTGGTGGAGGTAACGGTGGACATGGAAACGGGACAGGTGACCGTCGACAGGATGACCGATGCCCATGACTGCGGCTTTGCCATCAATCCCACCAACGTTGAGGGCCAGATGCAAGGTTCCCTGTCCATGGGACTCGGCGAGGCCCTTTTCGAAGAGATAAAGTTCGACGGCAGCGGGCGTGTCGCTAACCCAACCCTGGGAGAATACCGTATACCCACCAGCCTCGACATGCCGAACGTGAAGACCATCATCGTGGAGAGCGATGAACCCAATGGTCCTTTCGGGGCGAAAGAGGTCGGCGAGGGTGCGATCATGCCCACCATCCCCGCGATACTGAACGCCGTTTACGATGCGACGGGGGTGCGCATATGGGAGTTGCCGGTGACATCGGAACGGGTCTTCAACGCCCTGAAGACCGCTGAGCGAAAATGAAAGGAGGTGGGATGTTATGTCGATCCTGTTTACCCAGCACTGGGACCTGATCCCCGGTGCCGAAAGCGAATACGCACAATTCATTACGGACAGGTACATACCGGAGACCGCGGAAAAGGGCTTCCATCCCGTGGGAGGCTATTACGTGGAGGTCGGTTTCGGACCGAAGATCGTTGCCGTGTATGCGGCCGAAAGCCTCGGGCGACTCACGGAGGTTGTAGAGACGTCAAGGTTCAGGGAGCTGACACTTGCGTTAAAGTCGCTTGTGTACAATTATGTCTCCGGTGTTTACGCCCCGACGGGGAACGTGAAGCACGAGGAGTATTCCATTCAAAAAGGGGTATGGAAGTTCAACCAGTACTATGACCTGAAGCCGGGGATGAAGAAGGAGTACGCGGATTTTATCATCAACGAGCACATCCCCGCGATGAAGAAGCTCGATTACCTGGAAGTGACGGGCGGGTGGAACGTGCTCTTCGGTGGCTTTTCCGAGATCATAGCGGAATTTACCTTCAAGGATCCCATCGATATCGGGAGGCTTCTCAACAATGAGGACTTCAGGAAGGTTACCCTGAAGCTGCGCAGTGAACTCGTGATCAACTACAAGAGCAGGATCCTTCGTTGCACGGAACGGTTTGATGAAGCCAGGTGGTTCAGGCTTTAACACAAAATACGGGGGAGGAGAAGCTATGGCCGCGACGACATTTATGGATCCCCATGATGTGCCCGTCATCACGGGCACTCAGGGATGGGAAAGGATGTATCCTTACCAGTACCAGTTTTCGAAGGACGATCCGGAAAGAGAGTCCTTTGAGAGCAGTCAGATCTGGTATTATGATGGTCTTCATTATCCCGAGCCCCATTACCCGTTCGACCTCATATGGGACGAGGCGTGGTCCCTCGCGTTGTCCCAGTACAACACGAGGCATTTCATAATCCCGCCGGCGCTGGGCATCGATCACCGCATTGTCAACGGCTACGTGTACATAACGCCGGTAGGCATACCGGACCAGGAGGAGGTGGCCAGGAGGGTGCCTCATTTTCTTGAAAGGGCGGGGTACTATTACCGGAACTGGGACAATCTCTATGAAAACTGGAAGAAGAAGGTCACGGCGCTGATCGCGGAACTGGATGCTCTTGACTTCAGCGAATTGCCTGAAATGGAAGACATCACCGTCGTCACGGAAGGAGTGGGCAAGGGCCGCGGCTTCGACCTGCTCAAGAGATACGATGACCTGATCAACATGGGCCTTCTCAACTGGCAATACCATTTTGAGTTCCTCAATCTTGGTTACGCGGCTTATGTGACGTTCATCAATACAACGAACCAGATCTTTCCGGGCATCCCCATGTCGACGCTGACCAAGATGGTTTCCGGTATCGATGTCGTCATGTACAGGCCCGACTCGGAACTGATAAGGCTGGCGAGGCTTGCCATTGACACGGGTCTCGAAGAGGAATTCATGAAGCCCCTCAATGCGGCGGAGCTTACGGGGGAACTGGAAAAGTCCGCGGCGGGCAAGGATTGGCTGGCCGAGATGGAGAAGGCCCGTTATCCTTGGTTCTACATATCCACGGGAACGGGGTGGTACCATCACCACATCTGTTGGAACGACAATCTCGACATTCCCTTCGATGCCATCAGGATGCATATCAGGAGCCTCAAGGAAGGCAAGGAGGTCGGGCGCCCGACGGAAAAGCTCGTGAAAGAGCGCGACAGGATAGTCGAGGAATACAGGAAGCTGATCAAGACGGACGACGACCGGGAGGCTTTCGAGCAGTCCCTGGCGGTTGCGAGGACCGTTTTCCCCTATGTCGAGGACCACTTGTTCTACATCGAACACTGGTTCCACAGTATTTTCTGGGGGAAGGTGCGCCAGATCGGCAGGATCCTGCAGAAGGAAGGTTTTATCGAGGACGTCGAGGATATCTGGTACCTGAAGAGGGACGAGATCAAACAGGCCCTGTGGGACTACTGCACGGCATGGGCTACCGGTGTCAAGCCAAGAGGGCCTTCGTACTGGCCGAAGGAGATCTCGTGGAGGAAGGAGGTCTATGCGAAGTTCAGGGATTGGGCTCCTCCTCCCGCGCTCGGGGTACCGCCCGATGTCGTGACGGAGCCATTCACCATAGTGCTCTGGGGTGTGACCACAGACGTGTTGAGCGAATGGCTCAAGGGTGGAAGCGACGGAGAAGGGGAACAGAGGGAATTCAAGGGCTCGCCCGGTTCTTCCGGTATTGTGGAAGGAAGAGCGCGGGTTCTCAGGAACGTCTCGGAACTCTCCGATCTCGCGGAAGGGGAGATCCTCGTCGCCACCACGACATCGCCAAGTTGGGCGCCGGCCTTTGTGAAGATAGCGGGTGCCGTGACCGATGTCGGAGGGCCCATGTGCCATGCGGCGATAGTTTGCCGGGAATACGGTCTTCCCACGGTGGTGGGAACAGGGAAGGCGACCCATCTCATCAAGACGGGAGACCTCATCAGGATAGACGGCGACAGCGGCGTTGTGACCATTCTTGAGAAGGCTTGACGGGCTGATACTGCTTCCTCTCCCTTGGGGCGGGGCGGGCACAGGAGGTCAGGGTTGTGACCCGCCCCGCGTAAAGGATCTGACAAGGAGGAAAGGGATGTCAGGTAAAGAAACGAGATACACGCTGTGGTATGAGGAAACGCGGGGGGACGATTTCAACTTCGTGGGGAAGAAGAATGCCAACCTGGGCGAGATGATCAAGGCAGGCATCAGGGTCAGCCCCGGTTTCTGCATCACCATAAACGCCAACGACAAGTTCGTCACCGACACGGGGATACGGGAGAAGATCGAGACCTACCTGAAAGACGCTGGCCCCGTGGCCTTCGAGACGACAAGAAGGGCGAGCGAATACGCGATCGGTCTCATTGAATCATCCTCGGTGCCGGCGGAGGTCGAAGACGAGATCCTGGCCGGTTACCGGAGGCTCTCTGAAATGTCGGGCGGCATAGATATCCCTGTCGCGGTGAGGAGCAGCGGGGCGATATCCATGCCGGGTCAGATGGAAACCTACCTGAATATCCGGGGCGAGAAGGACCTTGTAGAGTACGTGAAGAAGTGCTGGAGCAGCGCCTACAACGTGGAAGCCATCATGTACCGGGCCAACAGGGGGATGGGTTTTCTCTTCAACATCGGGGTCGGCATCCCCAAGATGGTCAATTCCCGGGTGGCCGGTATCATATTTACCATAAATCCGCTCAACGGCGATCCTTCGAAGATCTCCATAGACGCGAGCTACGGGCTGGGCGAGGCTGTTGTGAGCGGCCTCGTTACTCCCGATACGTTCCTTGTGGACAAGATCACCCTGGATCCGGTAAAGACGACGGTGGGCAGCAAGGAGGTCATGTGTGTCTACCGCCAGAATGGCAGCGACATCGTCCAGGCAGACGTGCCGGACGACATGCGCCGGAGCCTCTGTGTTTCTCCGGAGGAAGTGCGGGAACTCTGCCGCCTTGGCAAGTTGATAGAGGACTACTACGGAAAGGCCTATGACATCGAATTTGGGATCGATGCCGACCTGCCGTTTCCGGACAACATTATCATACTGCAGGTCAGACCCGAATCCGTCTGGAGCAAGAAGGAAGCGGCCGCCAAAACGGAGCGGAAGAAGGATCCCATGGACAGGATCCTCGGTCAGCTCCTGGCGGGCGTCAAGCTGAAATAAGAGGGAGCCCCGGGGAACAGTGAAAAAGACCCTGCTCATGGTAGCCACCCTGGACACGAAAGGCAAAGAGGCCGCCTTCGTGAAGGAGCGTGTCAGGTCCCTGGGAGTGGATGTGCTCGTAATGAACGTGGGAACAATGTCCGAACCCTTGATACGGGCCGACTTGCCCCTTGAGAACGTCCTGAAGGAAGCGGGTCTGGCTCCGTTCGCGGGCACATCGGGCGCGGTCCGCCGTTCCGAGGCGGTGGAGGCGGTGCAAAGGGGTGGGATTGCCATCGCCCGGAAGCTGGTGAGCGAAGGACGGATGGACGGCATATTCGGTCTCGGTGGAGGCACCGGTACCGCCATTGCCGCCGCGGTCATGCGGTCCCTGCCTTTCGGAATGCCGAAGGTGATGGTTTCCACGGTGGCCTCACGGGACGTCAGGCAGTATGTCGGCACAAAGGACATCGTCATGTTCCACAGCGTTGCGGACCTCCTGGGGTGGAACCGTTTCATCCGCCGGGTCCTTGAACAGGCAGCCCGCGCCGTTTGCGCCATGATGGGGGCCGATGCCCCAAGGGAAGAGCGCAGGCGCATGGTGGCCGTGACCGCCTACGGCATAAACTCGCGCTGTGCCATGAACGTGGAACCCCTGCTTCAGGGGATGGGATACGAGATGATCGGTTTCCACGCGAACGGCGTGGGTGGAATGGCAATGGAGGAGATGACGGGTGAAGGCCTGATCGAGGGTGTGCTCGATCTCACGGTCCACGAGGTGGCGGACGAGATGTTCGGAGGCTATTGCAAGGGGATCGGGCAAAAGAGGTTCAGGGCCGCGGGCGAGGTTGGGGTGCCTCTCCTTGTGGCCCCCGGAGGTCTTGACAACGCGGTCTTCAGCCCATACTATCCGATGCCTGACAAGCTGAAAGGCAGAAGGCGTCGCGATCATGACGACAGGTTCTGCGTTCGCATGGAGCGGGAAGAAATGGTCGTCTTTGCGAGGCTTATCGCTGAAAGGCTGAATGATTCCAGGGGACAGGTTTTCGTGCTCATACCGTCGCGGGGGTTCTCGGAGGCCGACAGGGCCGGAGAAGAATTCTACGATCCCGAGACGGACCGGGTTTTTACGGAGGAATTGAAAAGGCTGCTCAGGGAAGACATTACCCTAGAAGAGATGGATGCGCACATAAGTGACCCCGAGTTCGCGGGCCGTGCGGTGTATCTCATCGACAGGATGATCGGGGCGAGACGGCAGGCCGGGACAGAGGGGCCTGAAGCGGGACGTCAAGCATGAGGAACGGATCATTGACCGATCTGGTCGAAGAGAAGGGGACATTCAGCATATCGGCCGCCCTTCACAGGACAGGCGACGACCTGGTCGTGATCCTTCAGGGAGGCAGGGGACATATCGGGGCCGTGGGCATGGCACAGCCGAGGCCGGGGCTTTCCGACCCTGGCAGGACGAGCGCCACCTCTTCGGTCTACACCTTCCTGGGACACAAAGAGGATGATGTTGCAAAGACAATGGCGCAGGCGCTGGCAAGCGGTCTTGGTTGCAGGGTCGTCGTGGTGGCCGGTTTACACTGGGACGGAATAAGTCCCCGGGGGATCGATGAGGTCGTCGCGATGTGCAGCGACCTGACGGCAAGGATCATGGACAAGGCGGGAGGGAAATGAAGAAGATCATTGTGGCCATCACGGGGGCAACAGGTGTCATCTATGGGATAAGGCTTCTCGAAGTCCTTAAGGATTTCGGCGTCGAAAGCCACCTCATCCTGTCCACGCAGGCGAAGACGAACATAGAATGCGAGACGGGACGAAGCGTTCAGGACGTGGAACGGCTTGCCTCAAAGGTGCACGATGTGAACAACCTCGCGGCAGCGGTGTCGAGCGGTTCCTTCAGGACAGACGGAATGATCATTGCCCCCTGCACGATAAAGACCCTGTCCGCCATAGCCAATTCATATGACGACAATCTTGTTGTCAGGGCTGCGGACGTGGTCCTCAAGGAACGCAGGAGGCTTATTGTGGCTGTCCGGGAGACCCCGCTCCACAAGGGGCATCTTGAGCTTATGGCCAGGGTGGCGGATCTTGGAGGGATCGTCCTCCCGCCGGTGCCCGCCTTCTATTTTCATCCTCGAACCATCGAAGACATCGTGGACCACGCCGTAGGGAAGATGCTGGACCTCATGGACATCGAGCATTCACTGTTCAGGAGATGGCAGGGGGAACAGGACGGGTCTGAACGGCTGAAACCGTCTTTCCTGTGTCATGGGTCCCGGTAGGTCTTCGCCCTCCACTCCGGAATGCCCGCCCCCGCCCATCCCCGTTCATCCCGTTGGTTGGCGGGGGGTGTCTCCTGTCTGGGAAGCATTACCGTGTTTACCACGGTCCATGCGGGCGACGAGGATGGTGATTAGGACGATGAGCGCGAGCCCTGCCGCTATCGTCGACGGTGTGAGCAGGGTTTTCGGCAGGTACTCATAGAGGCCGATGGCGCCGAAAAGCATGAAGATGATGGCGGCGAACCATTTAATGAAACGTTCGGGGATCTTCCTGCCCATGACGATGCCGATGATGATGCCGATGGCGTCGGCGATGATCATCGCTGTGGTGGTGCCGAGCCAGACCACGATGATATTGCTGTACTTCGTTGCGAGGGCCACGGTGGCGAGCTGGGTCTTGTCCCCCATCTCGGCGAAGAAGAAGGCCACGGCGACGGTCCAGAAAGGGCTGAAGCTGAACCGCCGGTCCTCGCCTTCAAGCGTATCCCCCCGGATGGTCCAGAGGCCGAAGAGTACGAAGGAAGCGGAGGCCGCTACCTGGATGTACTGCATGGGAACGAACCTCGTGAGGTAGCTTCCGGCCACGACCGCGAGAAAGTGGTTGACGAGGGTTGCGGCGAACACCGCCCAGAGCACGGTCTGCCAGCGATACCGTGAAGCGAAGGCCATCGCGAGAAGCTGGGTCTTGTCGCCCATCTCGGCAAGAACGACGAAGATGACAGAAGCCAGATATACGCCCATTCGAACCCCCGGAGACCAAAAAAACGAGACACTTCAGCACGCGGTACATCGCACGCCAAAGGTCTCACCAATTGGCTTGCGCCGGCCAACGGCAGGACCAGGGTCGCCCCGGCATGTTGATCCTGCCTGTCTGGTTACTCCCCTTCAAGGATAACACATCCTTACTGTAAATCAGGGTGACCGGGAAAAGCAAGAGGCGCAAGGAAGAGTTTGCTGAAAACGGGTATCTGCCGGATGATCTGTCTACCGCAGCTTTCTGGTCCGGTTTGCCAGCTCTGTCAGGAGTTCCCGTATCAGTTGTCTTGCCCTGTCGTCCGTCAGGTTGCCGGAGGCGTCGAACTTTTGCTCTGCGAAGGGGACCATGATCTCCGGCCGGTTGAGAACGAAACAATTGAGGAAGACCAGTGTCTGCCGGAGGTGGTACTGCGCCCTGGCCGTGCCGAGCATACCGATGGAGGCGCCCATCAGGGCGGCGGGTTTGCCTTCGAAGGGGTTCGTGCCGTGAGGCCTAGAGGCCGCGTCAAGGGCGTTCTTGAGGACGCCTGGAACGGAATAGTTGTACTCGGGCGTGGCTATGAGGACCGCGTCGGCCGCCTTGACCTTCGCCTTGAACTGCCTCACCTTCTCATGGGGTTCGTTCTCCAGGTCCTGATTGAACGGGGGTATCCCCTCGATGTCGAATATCTCCAGTTCCACGTCCGGGGGTGCAACCTCGACAGCGGCCTTGAGGAGCATCCTGTTGAATGACCCCTTCCTCAAACTTCCCGCGAAACCGAGCACTTTCACCTTTTCACCCTGTTTGTCGGCCATCGGAGCCTCCTTGCCTGGTATTTGCGATGAAAGGAAGCTAAGTATCAGGTCCGGGGGTTGTCAATGCCGGGGAGCTGGCCCTGCCGGTGAGACGCATGGCAAAGAGGTTTCCTCAGCTATTCCCGGATCGGAGACCTTGTACTTACGAAGGTGGCCGGGCGGATGGATGGGAGTGTGAGGATGTGTTCGATCTTTGTTTGGACCTGTCGCGTGGGAGAAGGACCGAATTTGGTTCCGTGCATATCGCGGCAATGGATTTCTTGCTGCAACATGCTGAAATGACGATGGGTTTCATGAGTTCCACTGATTGACGTCCAGACACATATGTGATGAAATATAGAATATAGAATGGAATACAGAATAGATGAGGAGGTGGACCGGGTGGACCAGGTATTCAAGGTGCTTGTCACGGATGATGACCCCACTATCCTTGAATTGAATTCCTCCTTGCTCAAGAAAGCGGGATATGAGGTCCTGCAGGCCACCACGGGGCAGGAGTGTCTCGAGGTGGTCCGCACTCATCATCCGGACCTGATCGTCCTCGACGTCATGCTTCCGGACGTCAATGGTACGGACATATGCCGGAAGGTCAAGAGCGACCCCGAGTTGCAGGGTCCCTTCGTTATCCTTGTGTCGGGAGTCCAGATATCATCGAACGAACAAGCGCAGGGCCTTTCCGCGGGTGCCGACGGTTATCTCGTCAAACCGGTCTCCAAAAAGGAGTTTATTGCCCGGGTGCAGGCCATGGAACGGATCAAGCGTGCCGAGGATGCGCTCAGGGAAACGAAGAAGGAACAGGAAGCAACGATCCAGGAACTCAGGAAGGCCCTCGAAGAGATCAAGACCCTCAGAGGTCTCATACCCATTTGCGCCTGGTGTAAGAGGATACGGGACGACAAGGGATATTGGGACGAACTGGAGGTCTATCTCAGCAAGCACAGCGAAGCGACCTTCAGCCACGGGCTTTGTCCGAGATGCAGGGAGGCCGTCGAGAAAGAAATGAAGGGCGGATAAAAAGAGGCCGTGCATTTTTCTGAAGCCCCGTCCACGTTTTCTTCCAGCTTGTAAATTATCGGGATTTGCTGCACAATAAGATGTCAGCGCACCACAGTTGACATTCTCCGTTCGTTAGAAGGAAGGCGGGGGGATGTTCGGCCCGTCCGCAGAAAAGACTGTCTTAAGGGGGCACAGTTGGACAGAGAACGCATCGAGCGTATTATCGAGAACAAGTATTCCCTCCTCCTTTTTTTCCTCGTCATCCTGCTGGTGGGATCCGCTGCTACAGCTCATAATGACACGATGCATTACACCGTCGGTTCGCTCTTCGCGATGGTCGTTTTCATCCTGATGCTGAGGATATTGAAAGCCTCCCGGTTCTTCTTCGTTATATACATAGTTTTCTCTGTTCTGGCGCTGGTCCTGCATTACCTCGCCGTGTTCGTCGTAAATAACGTATCCTTGGCGATCGTGGCGATTAGCGTTTACATACTGATGATCGGGACACTCATCGTGTTCATGACCCGCCGGATATTCTCCGAGCGGCTCGTCACGGGAGATACCATCAAGGGCGGTATTTCCGTATATATAATGATGGGCACGTGGTGGCAGATGGTCTATCAGTTGCTCTGGATGTGCGATACCCGGTCCTTCCTGTTCCCCGGGGGCGCGGTCCAGCAGGGCGACTTCCTGTACTACAGCATCAGCACTATAACGTGCCTTGGATTTGGCGACATACTGCCCCTTTCCTATCCCGCGAAGCTGCTCTCCGCGGTCGAGGCCCTTGTGGGTCAGCTTTACGTCGCGGTCTTCGTTGCCCGTCTCGTAGGACTGCACGTGGCGGTACATGCACGGAAGCATAACAACGAAGGCTAGCCGCTATCACAGCCTTATCTCCTTATCGTGCAACACTCCGGCTGTGGTGGGGCCTGCGGAGGGCCAGGTCGGATGCCTGACATTTGAAGGCCGGAACGGGGCGACGGATACGGGGCCTGAAGCAGCACGGCATGTCTTTCGCTCAGCGCTTGATCTCCTCGTGCCAGACCTTGTCCGGGTGATACTTGAAGGAGATGTTCAGCTTGACACGGTAGCTTGTCACCTTCCCGTTCTCCAGGGTCACATCCTGCATTACCACCTCGCCGATGCGCAGGTCATGTACGCTTTTTGCGGCGGTCTCTACGGCCGACTTTGCCGCATCTTCCCATGATGTCGTGCTGGTGCCCACGATCTCATTGACAACGTATACACTTCCTCCCATGGCAACCTCCTTTCTGTGGGTGAGCGTTATAAGGTGTTAATAGCATAAATGGAAGGTGTGTCAAGGAGTGCAGGCTTTAGCCCGGCCCGGAAATGGCGATAATACTGCGTTGAGGAGAGAGAAGGATGGAGATCGGACGCGCCATCAGGGAACGGGCGGAGATGCTCGAGAACACATCGCTCAGCATGGACTTCTCCTGGGAGGAGCTTGTCACTCTTGCCGGTTACATGGGTACCCTTAAGTACAGGAAGGGAATGACGATCTTTGAAGAGGGCGACAGGGAGGTCTTCATGTGCGTTGTTGTGAAGGGTGGTGTCAACGTCCTGAAGAAGGACGAACGCATGGCCCCGAAACTGGTGACCGTGATAGGTCTGGGAAAGGTCATAGGCGAGATGTCCCTGATAGACAACAGCCCCCGCTCCGCGACGGCGACGGCAGCCGCCGACACGACCCTCGTTGTCCTCTCGAAGGAAAGCATGGACCGTCTCTTCAGGGAGAAACCTCATGTCGGTCTCAAGCTGCTCAAGAAGATAGCCTACTCCATGAGCCAGAGACTGCGCCAGACAACGGGCGTGCTGGTGGATTACCTGGAAAGAGAGAGCTGAGTCATTTCACCGACCGGTGCGACACCGGAGGCGGACCGGAAAGAGCTTGCAAGCCCCAGGTCACGCGGCCCCTTTCTTTTTCGAAAAGAGCTTGCCGAGCCACTGCTTCTGCCGGATATCCACCGCCTTGAGCTTGTTCTCGTCGACAACGGGGCCGTGGACGAGTTCCTTGTGTCCTGTCGCTTCGATGAGGTAGTCCTCTATGATAAGGTAGTCCATCTCCGTGGACATGAAGCATTTCAGGGCATCCCCGGGTGTCTCGACGATCGGTTCCCCGGCGATGTTGTAGGACGTATTCAGAATGACGGGCACGTCGGTTATCCTGGAGAACTCCCTGATTAGGTCGTAGTACCTGCCGTTCTCCTCTTTTGTGACCGTTTGTACCCTGGCGGTACCGTCGACGTGGGTTATGGCGGGCACGAGATGCCGTTTGTCCTCTCTAACGTCGGCAATGAGGAGCATGTAAGGGCTTTCGCAATCGAGGTCGAAATACTCGGAGACATTCTCGAGCAGGACCGACGGCGCGAAGGGCCGGAAGCCTTCCCGGTGCTTCACCCTGGCATTGAGGGTATCCTTCATTTCGGGCTTCCTCGGGTCGCAGATGATGCTCCTGTGGCCGAGGGCGCGGGGGCCTATCTCGCTGCCCCCCTCGAACCAGCCGAGGATCCTGCCCTCAGCCAGGAGTTCCGCGGCCTTGCGCGCCACGTCCTGCTCCTTCCTGAAGCTGATGTTCTTAACATTGCCGAGGTCGGCGAGGATCTCCTCCTCGCTGTATGTCCGGCCCAGGTAGGCGTTGACAAGGCGGTATTTGCCGGGCGGTTCCCGGTGGATGCAATGGGCGCCGTGAAGCACGCATCCCAGGGCGATCCCGGAGTCGCAGGCGCCGGGCTGGATGAATATCCTTTCAAAAGGCGTGTTGTCGAGTATCTTCTTGTTCGCGACGCTGTTGAGGCCGACACCGCCGGCATAACAGAGGTTTTTCGAGGGGCTTATGGAGTACAGGTGGCGGGCCATTTCGATCAGGGCGTCTTCTGTCGCCTTCTGAACGGCGTAGGCTATCTCGGTATATATACCGTCGGGGAGTACTTCCTGCTGTCTCGGGGGTATGTCCGGAAAGAAGCGCCTGCGGTACAGGTCGTTGTGGCGGACGAAATTCTTTTCACTCCTTGCCAGCGCAACACCGTCGACGATCTCGACAAAGGGTTCGTCGATCGTCGTTCCGGGCTGCCCGCCATAGGGGGCGAGCCCCATCACCTTCCCGGAGCCGAAGTCGCCGAAATTCAGGAACACCGATGTACCCATGTAGACAAGCCCGATGCCGTTCATGAAACCGGGGACGGTGTAGTCCTTCCTGATGCTCGTTATCTCATTGCCCCGGGCCCTGTAGAAAGACTGGACC
>LVAA01000076.1 GCA_001603955.1 Syntrophobacterales bacterium Delta_02
CGGAGATGTGTATAAGAGACAGCCTGCGCACAAAATAGATCGTGCACTCCCGGGGGGTGGTGTATAATAGGGAAAATCTTTCAGGGATGGACAGGGGTGAGAAATCGAAGGCATCAGATCGTCACGGTCCTCATAACGGTCCTGGCGGTCCTCCTTTGTCTCGGAATATACGGGGCAGGCCTGCAGAAGGGCTTGGAGGGAAGGGCCTACGACGCGCGCGTGCAGCTTGCCGGTACCCTGGGACTGGGTAAGGGTTTAGCCAGCGGGCAGGTGGTCGTCGTCGGCATCGACGAGAGGTCCGTCATCGTGGAAAAACCCCTCCTTTTCATCTACGAAGACATCGGCCTGTTCCTTCGGCGGATGGACGAATATGGTGTGAGGACGGTGGGTCTTGACGTCATTCTCGTGCACAGGCAGAGCGAAAAGCTGAAGAATGCCGTGGCCGCGTTCATGGCGGGCAACGCCGGGGGAGCGAAGACCGACATGGGCCGGGTGATGGAGGAGGTGGGCGAGGGACTGGACCGGTCGGTGCTGGGGCCGATCATGGACGTCTCGGAGAGGGTGAACATCGTGCAGGTGGTGCACGGGGACATGGTCCCCTTTTATTACGGGGTAAGTCCTTTCATAAAGAACATGGTCATCGCCGATGCCTCCCTCACCGACGGCGGGCGCACGGGGAATGACGGGGTCATCCGCAAGCAGGCTCTCGGCGGGGGAGGCAGGCCGTCCTTTGCCGCGGCCCTCTACCGGTTGTCGACGGGACGACAATACGGCCGCGGGCCGGTCTTCCTGAACTACGCCCTGGCGGGCTCCATTCCCTTCTACCGCCTCGATGACGTGATGGACGGCGGGATCGGCCGAAGGGCTTTTTCGGGAAAGACGGTCATTCTCGGTTATATCAGCGGATACGAGGACGTCCATGCGACGCCCCTCAAGCGGGACATCTTTCCCGCGGACCAGGTGAAGCGGGACGCCTCGTCCGGGCAGCCCGGAAGCGGCAGGATGCCCGGTCCCGTGATCCACGCCATAATAGCGGAGACCATGCTGACGGGAACCTCTCTCAGGGAGGCGCCCCTTGCCGTTAATATCGTCATTCTTGTCGTCCTGGCAGGCTTGTCGTTCGCGGCCATATCCCTCATGAGGCCTTTTCCGGCGATCGGTGCGATCGCCGCCCTGGCAATCCTGTTCTTTGCTGTCAACCTCTTCCTCTTTTCCGCGGGGAGTTACATCCATCTTTTCCCCCAGGCAGCCGCGCCCTTTGTCGTTGCCATTCTCGTCTATCCTTACCGGTATCTTGTCGAGGAAAGGGCACGGCGAAAAGTGGAGAAGATCTTCGGTTACTACATGGACAGGAATGTGGTCGACAGGCTCCTGAAGGCGGGCCCGGAGGCTCTCCTTGCCGGCGAGGCGCGCGATGTTTCCATCCTGTTCCTCGATATCCGGAACTTTACGGTTCTCTCGACGCAGAGGGAAGCGCGCCGGGTGGTACGTTTCCTCAACTTCTTCTTTGGCGCCGTTACGGAAAGGATACAGGAACACGGCGGACTCGTGAACAAGTTCATAGGCGATGGCCTGCTGGCCTTTTTCATGACCGGGGAGAACCCTGCGGCCGATGCGGTGTCAGCGGCGCTCGATGTCCTTGAGGAGACGAGGCGCCTCGATGACGAAGGCCGGTTCAGGGAGTTCGTCGGTGATTGGCAGGTGAACATCGGCATAGGCATACACCGTGGCGAGGTCATCCTCGGCAACATAGGCTCCCGGAGGAAGATGGATTTCACCATCATCGGCGAGCACGTGAACATTGCCTCCCGCATCGAGGGCCTCACGAAGGAGGCCGGTGTGGTCCTTCTCGTGAGCAGCGACGCCCGCGCCGCGGCGGGGGAGGTCTTCCCGTGGAGGAAGGCGGGGGAATTTGCCCTCAAGGGGATAGACCGCCCCATTTTGCTTTACACGGTCGGAGAGACGTGATGTGATGTACGGGTACATGCGGGGAATGGGAGAGGATCTTTTTCGGGGGAAGGAGAACGACATGAAAAAGCTATCTAGGGCCCTTCTTTTCATCTTCTGCGCCGCGGTTGTCTTCGCCGGGGCCGGCAAGGTGAGCGCGGCCGTCCAGGCAGGGTACATCTTCGACATCCAGGGAACGGCGGAGCTCAAGAGCGCCGAAGGCAGGACGATCACTCTGAAACGGAGCGAACACATCCTCTATGCCGTCAAGGAGGGGGACAGGATCAGCGTGCAAAAGGGCAGGGTGGTCATCGCGTCCCTGAAGGAAAGCAAGGGCTATGAGATCGGCGACAACTCGGAAGGGCTGGCGAAGCCTGGCAGGATGGTGGCCGTCAGGGGAAAGGTCTCGGAGCTCACGGGTCTCCATGCCCCGTCAAACGGCTCCTCGGGGTCCATGGGCGGTTTCGTCGTGCGCGGCGTCAGGCCATGCATCAGGGCGATATCGCCGGTGAGCACCACCATACTCGACCCGGCGCCGGTGCTTTCCTGGGAGAACAGGTGTCCCGGCGACAGGAAGGTGACGGTGAAGATAATCTCGGGCGACACCGTTGTTTTCAGCGCCGAAAGCGAGGCCTCTTCCCTCAAGGTCCCCGGGAAGATCCTGTCGTACGGCAAGGAATACCGCTGGATCGTGGATTCCGGCAAGGTGAACAACGTGTCGGGAGGCGTGTTCTCCCTGCCCTCCAGGGCACAGGCCGAGGAACTCGCCGGAAGGATGACCGCCTTCACGGAGCGCAGGGACGACCTTTCCTTCAGGCTCTCCTACGTGTTCTTCCTCATCGACAACAACCTGAACGAACTCGCGCGGGCGGAGGTGAAGTCCCTGAAGGCTGATTTTCCGGACAACGAACACCTCAGGAAGATGGAGGAAGACATGAGGTAGCCGGGGGTCCCGCTCCATCATGTCTGAAAGAAAGAACGTGCTCCTTATCAATCCCCCGGTGGCCAAACCCTGCGAACCTCCCGCCGGCCTGGCGCGGCTGGCCGGAGCCCTCGCCGATGCCGGCCGCCCCTGCAGGGTCCTCGATATGAACGTCGAAGGGATGCTCCGGCTTCTTTCCAATGCGGTCCCCGGTGACGACAGGTGGTCGTTGAGGGCCGCGCGGAACCTTTCCCGAAACCTCGATGCCCTCCGGGACGAAAAAACGTACCGTAATTTCGACCGCTACAAGAGGTGCGTCAACGACATCAATCGGCTCTATTCCTCCGCCGCGGCCGGGGATGCCAGGCTCAGCCTCTCCGACTATGAGGACAGGTGCCTGTCACCTATCAGGAGTGAAGACCTCCTGGAGGCCGCGTGTCATCCCGAGGACAACCCTTTCTACGATCATTTCGCAAGGCGTCTCAGGGAGGAATTCGAGCACGGCGGGGAGAGGTTCGCAGGATTCTCGCTCACCTATCTCAGTCAGGCCCTTGCCGCCTTTGCGATGATGGGTTTTGTCAGAGATGAGTTCCCGGGAGTGAAGATCATTCTCGGCGGGGGGCTGGTGACGTCATGGATGAGCGCGTCGGCATGGGAGAATGGTTTTGGCGGACTCGTCGATCATGTGGTGAAGGGCCCCGGAGAGACCTTTCTCCTCGGACTTCTCGGATCAGTGCCAGAGGCGGGAGGCAGGAAGATCTCCGCCTCCTATGCGTATGACGTATTCCCTTTGAAGGATTACCTGTCGCCGGGCATGATCATGCCCTACAGCACCTCGACGGGGTGTTGCTACGGCAAATGTTCCTTCTGCCCCGAGACGGCCGAGGGCAACAGGTACGTGCAGCTCGCTCCGGCTTCAGCCGCGGCCGGGATCGCCAGACTCGCGAAAAAACACCGCCCCACCCTGGTGCACATCGTCGATAACGCGGTGAGCCCTGCTGTCCTCAGGGCGCTCGTCAATGAACCACCGGGAGTCCCCTGGTACGGTTTCGCCCGGGTGACGGAGGAACTGACGGACAGGGGGTTCTGCGAGGACCTGAAGGCTTCCGGCTGCCTTATGCTCAAGCTTGGCATCGAGTCGGGGGACCAGGAGGTTCTCGACGGGATGCGGAAAGGGATACGCCTGACCGACGTGTCGAAAACCCTGAAGGCCCTGTCCGGGGCGGGCATCGGGACCTACGCCTACCTTCTTTTCGGGACGCCCTGGGAGGATGCGCCGGCGGCCCGAAGGACCATGGACTTCGTCGTGGAGCACCACGAGTATATCGGGTTCCTCAACCTCGCCATCTTCAACCTTCCCCATGGAAGCCCGGATGCCGCCGCCCTCGAGGCGAAACCCTTCTACGGCGGTAACCTCTCTTTCTACACGGACTTCGTTCATCCGAAGGGGTGGGACCGCAGAAAGGTGAGGCACTTCCTCGACAGGGAGTTCACCCGCCATCCGGCCATACGGGAGATCATAAAACGGCAGCCCCCTTACTTCACGTCCAACCACGCGCCGTTCTTTGTCGACACTTTTTGTTGATTTTAAATCCTTCGGCTATTAATATGAGGTGACGTGAAGGACATCCTGAAAAGGACAATACATCACCACCTGGCGCTCGTGGGGCTCATCATCCTCGTGCCCATGTTCTTCTGCGCCGTCTTCGCGCCGCTCATTTCCCCTCACGACCCCATCGAGCCGGACATCAAGAACATCCTCTCGGCGCCCACCTTCTCCCATCCCTTCGGTACGGACACGCTGGGCAGGGACGTTTTTTCCCGGGTCATCTACGGGACACGGATATCCCTCCTCGTGGGATTCGTTTCCGTGGGTATTGCCATACTCATCGGACTCATCCTGGGTGCCATATCGGGTTATTTCGGGGGGATGGTGGACGAGGTCATCATGCGCTTCGTCGACCTCATGATGTGTTTCCCGACGTTCTTCCTCATCCTTGCCGTCATCGCCATCCTGGAGCCCAGCATCTGGAACATCATGATCGTCATCGGGCTGACGAGCTGGATGGGTACGGCACGGCTCGTGCGGGCGGAGATACTGAGCATCAAGAGCAAGGAATATGTCATGGCGGCAAAGGCGCAGGGTTTCAATTCCCTCAGGATCATCTTCCGCCATGTCCTGCCCAACGCGGTGACCCCCGTGTACGTCGTCGCGACGCTGGGCATCGGCGGAGCCATCCTGACGGAATCGGCCCTGTCATTCCTCGGCATCGGCGTCCAGCCCCCCACACCGAGCTGGGGCAACATCCTCACCCAGGCGAAGGACAACATAGAGGTGGCCTGGTGGCTCTCCCTCTACCCAGGCCTCGCCATCTTCTTCACCGTCATGGGCTACAACCTCCTCGGCGAAGGCTTGAGGGATGTTTTCGATCCGAGGCGCAAGGGCGCGTAAAGACGGTTGCAACCGCTTGAACCGCTTGAACGTTAGGAAGAAAGAACAAAGCAGCTTGGCCCGACTGCCGGTTGTCATCCGGGGGCCGGGCCGTATTGTTGTTTTTATCGTCTTTTGCCTTTCCCGTTCAAGCGGCTGCGGCTGCAACCATGCCTTTCAATCTTTTCCGTTCAAGCGGTTCAAGCGGTTTAAACCGTCTTTACCGGAGTCCATCCTCGCGCTTTGCTTCTTCTTTTTTGAGGCCGCCGATGCGGGCGTGGGGTCTGCCGCCGTCGGTTACGGCCACGGCGAGGAGGATCTCGTCCGACCGGGGCGAATCGCTGACAGAGACAGTCATGGCATCAAAATGGGACCTGACGAAGGCCGCGTCCTTGAAGTGGAGGGGGATGTCGATCGTGTCACCCATCTTGCCCATCTTCTTGGCCGAGGGGATGATCGACTTGCCTCCCCCCACGGCGTTGCGGAGCGGGGTGCCCAGCTTCGGGTGGAGAAGGGCCGCGGCGTGCTCGAGCTCGCCCCTCTCGCCCACGATGGCGGCCTTTCCGTAGCTCTCGGGTTCTCTGTCTGCTCCGAGGGCGAGGACGGCGCGCTCCGATATCGTCTTCCCTATCTCCTCGCTGAAATCGATGAGCGGTGCGAGATCATCCTCATACTTCCCGGCGTAAGGATTCTTGATGACGGCTATACAGGCGGCCTTCCTGATCGGCCTTGCGGTCTTCTTCTCTCCGTCGATCAGCATATCTTCAACGATGGTGACGATCTTCCTGATTTCCATCCTGCACCTCCAGGGCTATATTTTTGTTATTATTGCCAGTGTCTGTTGTTACGATGTTTCCTCTCAATGCCATGACGGCGTAGTCTATGATGCTCTTCTTCATCAGGGCGTCTGCCATCTCGAGGCCGTGCGCAAGCGCATCCCTGATAAAAGCATCGGTCAGGGGACCCACCCCGATAGTCACGTCCTCGTCAGGGATGTCCGTTTCGGGGTTGACGAGTGCGGCCTTCCTGCGGATCACCCCATCGGCCTCGATAGTGGTGCAATTGCATATGTAAGTGGCCGCGGCGTCGGCCGCGGCGCCCGTTGCCGCTATCGCGGTGACCGTGTCGGCGATGCCCAGCGTCAGGCTTCTGCCGCCGAAGCCGCTTGTCGCCATCCCGAGATGGTGTATATTCTCCAGTCGTATCACGTAAGGCGTTGCCTTCCCCGTCATGATGTCACCGATCCCGACCGTGAGGGCCCTTCCCGTGGCGTTGAATATGGAAAGGTCTCCGCCGTTGTTCACCATCAGGAGATCGAGGCCGCGGGTTGCGAAATGTTCCTTTACCAGGTCCGCCACCGTGCCCGCGACCGCCGCCATGGGCGTTAAGGTCTCCTCGTCAACCATTTTTGCGGCTTCGATCATCCGTTTCGCCACCTCGGGAAGGGCTGATACGTTCCTGATCCGGTATGCCTTCTGTCTCAGGACGGGAAGACAGTCACGTATGTCCCTCAGGATGACCGAGAGGAAACCTTCCACCTCTTCCCGCACGAAGGCGTAAGCCTTGCCGTTCTTTTCGCCCTTTATCACAAGGCTGGCGGGGCCGACTTCGACGTACATTCGTTTTCCTACCGGCCCCCGTCCTTCTTCTTCAGCACCTCTTCGACCGGCCGGACCGCCTCTATATGGCCTCCGATCTCCCTGAAGGTGTCGAGGGTCATTGTGTATTCCACGGGCAGGACGAAGGAAGGGGTCGGTGAGACGTAGATGCTTCCGTGCTTTATCTTTTCCACATCGACGAGGAAATTGATACCGCCCCCGGGGAATATGAAAGGCCTCGCGCCGCCGATGGTAACGGATACCTTGCCGTCGTGGACTGCTCTCGTCAGCTCGATGGGGTTCTTCGTGACGCCCGCACGGGCCGAACCTCCGACCCCCGCAGCGAATACCGCGCTGACACGGGAAAGCTCGCAGGAATCCTTGAGGACGTCAAGGAACCTGATCGCTTCCGCAGTTGGCGCGTTTTCCACGAACCTGTCCTTTTTCCAGCGGTAGAATGCCGATCTCCTGCCCGTCGTCTCGGTGATGAGGAGCGTCATGCCGTCGAAGCAGCTGGTCCTGTCCACGTCTTTGATCGCATCCAGGGGGTTCACGATGTCCGTTCCTCCCCAGCCGCTTCCCTTGTTGAGGAAATACCGCCCCTCGGTGCTTTTCTGCCCCGTGAGCTGTATGGGGGAGCGGGGCTTGCCGAGGTATCTGCCCGAGGGGTGCTCGCTGAAGAGCCCCGTGATGTGACCGTCGAGGACGATCACTTCGTCGGCGGCATCGAACATGTAGGGTGCAAAGAGCCCCGTCGTGGCGCTTCCGCAGCCCACGCGCATGCGCTCTTCCACGATCCCGCCGATCTCCGGCTCCATGCCGAGGGCGAGTTCCAGCTTTGTCCCATCCTCGACCTCGACGTTGATCTTCTTGCCCTGGAGGAATTCGTGGAGGACCCTGGCGGCAAAGAGACCGTCCTTTGATGTGAGGATATTGACGCCTCCGAGGGAGAGTATCTTCGACCCGTATTCCTCCGTGCAGAGGTGGCCGATGTGGCGTTTGCCTTTTCTGCGGACGTATATCTTCTTGCCTTCCTCCCCTACGTGGAGGTCCGTATCGACCTTCAGCTTGACGCCGCTGTAGCTCAAGGGGGCCTCGGTGACGACGGTGACGATGTCGACGCCGTCCTTGACCCCGCTCACTATGAACGGGGAGGGTCTGAAATCGGGGTACGTGGTGCCCGAGCCGATCCCGGTGATAAGGGGTGTGCCGATGGGCCCCGCGCCGGTGCCTTCACGCACGAGGTCCACCACCTCCTCATAGGAGTGGACCCGGCTGAGGCGCACTATCTCACCTTTTTTGTTGGAGTATCTCATGCAGGCGCCGCGCCCGCCCTCCGGGATCCTGCACATGATGGGGCACGAGGTGCACATGGGATGGTCCGCGGGGGCTTCCGGCGTAAAGGCGGCCTCGGGACACACCTTCATGCAGGTCTTGCACTCGACGCAGCCGAGGCCGATGGCGGCCTTCTTGTCCCTGACGGTTATCACGCTTAAGGGGCACACCTCTTCGCAGAGCCCGCAGCCTTTGCATTTATCAGGATCTATCTTCATAGGACACCCCGGGCTTTTCCCTTATGCCGTTTTCCTGACGGGAGGCGGGGTGTTCCTGCTGACCTGTGTCTTCACCACGCCGTCGATGAGCACCATCCCGATGCCCGGTATGTCCCCGAGCTCGATGGCAGCCTTCGCGTCCTTGCCGGCGGAGCCCATGGGGGCGTCGATGACCTGGAGGTCGGCGTTGCAGCCGGGCGCCACGATGCCCTCAGAAAGCCCGAAGACCCTCTTCGTGTTCCCTGTGGCGAAACAGACCGCGGTCTCCGCGGGTATTTCGCAGAGTGAGGACATGAAATTGACCATCCTCCATATGCCCAGAGGGATGACGCCCGTCCCGGAGGGGGCATCGTTGCCGAGGATGAGCCTTCCCAGCATCCCCTTTTCCTTCATGAACCTGCCTATCTCAAGGGCCGACAGCGGATTGCCGCAGTGCACGACCTCGATGGCGCAGTCCGTCTGCTCGATGACCCGCTTCACCTCCGGCACGGGGATGCTTGTGGGTCCGCCGTTCAAATGGCAGGCCACCGTGGGTTTCGCCACGAGGACATCGTCGCAGGTCACGGTGGAGCTTCCCGGCACCGATGTGCCGCCCACGTGCATGAGGACCTTCATGCCGTACTTCTTTGCCCACCCGACCATCTGCCGCGCTTCTTCCGCTGCCTTTATGCTGCCGAGGCCGATCTCGCCCACAAGCCACACGCCGTCTTCGGCCAGTTCCTTGAAATCAGCCTCGACGAGGCCCTTTTCGAGTATCAGGCCGCCGCCATATGTCTTGACGCCCGCCGGTCTCAGCTTTGCGAAGGACTTTTGGGCGAGGAGCGCCAGGGCCTTCGTCCCCTTGGGGTCCGTCGGCCTGCCGGGCAGGTGTACCTCGCCGGCGGATATCATCGATGTCACGCCGCCGTGGAGACTGCTTTCGATGTAACCGAGCTGGTTCTGGCGAGGGGTGAAATCGCCGAACACGAAGTGCACGTGGGAGTCGATAAATCCCGGGCAGACCGTCATGCCGTTGGCATCGATGACCTTGTCGGCCCCGGATGCCGTGCTTTCGATGGCCTTGATCTTCCCGTCCTCGATGAGAATGGAGACAGGACCGTTCACGACAGGTTTTTGAATGTTGCCTGTGAAGATGGTTCCCACATTCCTTATAACGAGCGTGCTCATACGCTTCCTCCTTTTACTCGGATCATCGTTTGGTCTCTTTGTCTTTCTCCAGGGCCAGTTTGAGCCTCTCTATGTCGCAGGGGAGCTGTCGCATCCGGACCCCCGTTGCGTCATATATCGCGTTCACGATGGCCGCGGCCTGGGGAATGAGCGCGGGTTCACCGACCCCTTTGGCCCCGAAGGGCCCGGTGGGCTCACGGTCTTCGACGATCATCGCCTCGACCTCGGGCATGTCCATCGATGTGGGGAGATAATAATTGTCGAAGGACCCGCTCTTGCCCGGTATGAACTCCTCCATGAGCACGAGGCCTATCCCCATGGCCACACCCCCGTAGATCTGTCCTTTCACGTTGCTCACGTTGATGGCCCTGCCCACGTCATGGGCCGCATGCACCCTGACGACCTTGCAGACGCCCGTCACCTCGTCAACGTCGACCTCAGTCATGTGCGTTGCAAAGGCGTACGTCGCGTACGGGGCGCCCTGTGACGTCTCCGGGTCCGGTGCCGTCGTGGGCGGGTCGAAATGGCCTTCGAAGATCGGGATGCCCTTGTCCGCGGCGTCGCTATAGATGTCCTTCAGGGACTTGCCGTCGTAGTAACCCTGTTCCTTCAGGTACTTCTTCAGTTTCTGAGCGGCGTTGCAGACGGCCATTCCCGATATGTAGGTCTGCCGGCTCGCCGAGGTGGAACCGGCGTCCCAGGACGTGTCCGTATCTCCCCGCACGAGGTCGATGCCCATCTCCTCCATGCCAATGGCGTCGCAGAGTATCTGCAGGAGGACCGTGTCCGATCCCTGGCCGATGTCGCAGACCCCGGAATGCATCTCCACCCTGCCTTCGGGCGTGAGCGTGAGATAGCAGCTCGAAGGGTTGGACATCCCCGTGTTGCCGATGCCGTAGTACATGCATCCCAGGCCGAAGCCGCTGCCCGGGCCTTCCTTGCGGCGCTCCCTCCAGGCGGGTTCTATCGCCTTCAAGGTCTCGAGGAGGCCCGCGCTGTGGTTCAGGACCTGGGAGGTGGCGGTCAGCGAGCCCCTCTTCAGGGCATTCTTCATTCGTATGTTCAGGGGATCCATGCCGATGAGTTCGGCGATCTCGTCCAGCTGGGATTCGTGGGCGAGGGCGATCTGGGGTACGCCGAAACCCCTCATGGCACCTGATACCGGGTTGTTCGTGTAGTACATCCGCGAGTTCACCAGGACGTTGGGGACCTCGTAAGGACCCGTGGCGTGCACGGCCGCCCTCAGGCAGACCGTCTCACCATAGGAATTGTACGGTCCCGTGTCGCCGACAATGTTCACCTCGACGGCGGTGAGACCGCCATCCTTCCTGGCCCCTGTTTTGTACACGATGTAGAGGGGGTGCCTCTTTGTCTGGGAGAGGAAGCTCTCCTCCCTTGTGTATCTCATCACGACAGGTCTTTTCGTGTGCCAGACGGCAAGTGCGAGGTAACCCTCGACGGTGACGTCGAGCTTGCCGCCGAAACCTCCCCCGGTGGTGGCCTGGACGACCCGCACCTGTTCGGTGGGGATTGCGAGCAGCCTCGATATCTCCTTCATCTTGTAATGGATGTTCTGGGTGGAGGAGGCGACGACTACCCTCCCCCTGTCGTCGAGGTAACCGAGGCCCGCCTCGGTCTCCATGTAAGCGTGATCGACCCAGGTCGTGCTGTAGGTGTTCTCCACGATGACATCGGAGGATTCGAAACCCCTGGCGGTATCGCCCTTTACGACCTTGCGGTGGCTCAGGAGGTTTCCCCCGTCGTGGATGAGAACGGGGGATTGTATGGAAAGAAAAGGATCCGATATGCTCTCCAGGTCTTCGTATTCGATCCTGACGAGGTCCGATGCCCTGCGTGTTATCTCCTCGGTCTCCCCGATAACCACAAGAACGGCCTCTCCTTTGTAACGGACGCGCCCCTCGGCAAGGAAGGGCTGGTCCTTCTTGATCACGCCGAAGAGGTTCTCTCCCGGTATATCCTTGTGGGAGAGGATCTTGACGACCCCTTCGAGCGCAAGCGCGGCGGAGACGTCGATCTTCGTTATCACCGCGTGAGGCCGCGAACTGCGGACCACGCAGGCAAAGAGCATGTTGTTCTTCCTGAGGTCATGGGCGAAAGATGCCGTCCCCAGGACCTTGTCGAGGGCGTCAACGCGTGTTATATCCTGTCCTATGAACATAGTTCCATCAACCTCTGAGCACTTCTTCCAGGATGCCTTTCAGGACGGGGAGCTTATAGGCGTACGAGGGCCTGATCCCCGAGATGAGCTTTATCTCCTCCAGGGCCATCCGTATCGCTTCCGATATGGTAGCCTCGTTCTTTACGGCTCCCTTGAGCAGGTCTTCAACCTTCTTCGGCCTGAACGGCATGGGCGTGCATGAGCCGATAGCCAGTTTCGCGTCCAGGAACCTGCCGTTCTCCTCCCTGATGGCGAAGGCGACACCGAGGCGGGAGATCGCCCAGGCCGCCCTTTTGGCGACCCTCCGGTAGCCCTCCCGGTATCCCCGCAGGGGGCTTATCTCTATGGAAGCGATCAATTCCTTCCCGTCGATGGAGGTCGCGTAAGGCGCGACGATGGCCTCCTGGAGCGGGACCTTCCGGTGCGCCTCCTTCGATTCCAGGGTGAGGACCGCGTCATGTATGAGCAGGGGAGGTATGGAATCCGCGGCGGGGGAGGCGTTCGCGAGATTGCCCCCGATGGTGCCCATGTTGCGTATCTGCGGGGAGCCGACGAGCCCGCACGCCAGCGAGAGGCTCCGGGCGTTCCGGACGACGGAGCCTTCGGCGCTGAGCCTGGCGTGCGTCATCGCCGCGCCTATGGAAATGCCCCCGTCGCTTTCGGAAACACCGAGGAGTTCCGGGATGCCGGCCACATCGATGACATGGCTGTATGCCTTGCCCACCCTCATCTTGACCATGAGGTCCGTCCCGCCCGCCATGATCTTCGGGTTCTCCAGGGACGAGAGCCAGGAGAGGGCCTCGTCCTTCGTCTTAGCTATTACACTTACAAATTTCGGCAGCATTCTTTATGGCCTCTTCGATCTGTATGTAACCCGTGCACCGACACAGATTGCCGCTGATGGCCTCCTTGATGTCGTGGGTGTCGGGATCGGGGTTCTTGAGAAGGAGGCTGTAAGCGCACAGGAGCATGCCCGGCGTGCAGTAGCCGCACTGGACGGCTCCGGACCTGATGAAGGCCTCCTGCAGCGGGTGGAGCATCCCGGACGAGCTAAGATATTCCACGGTCTTGATATCCCGGCCGTTTGCCTTCGACGCCAGCGTCAGGCATGAATAATGAGGTTCGTCATCGACAAGCACGGTGCATGTCCCGCATTCCCCTATGCCGCAACCCTCCTTGACACTCGTGATACCGAGCCTTTCCCTGAGTGTGTTGAGAAGGGTTTCGTTGTCCTCCACCTCGATGGAGGTCCTCTTTCCATTGAGTACGAAGTCTATGGTCTTCATTTCCTTTTCCCGTTGTTCATTTACACCTCGCTCATCTGCCCATGAGGCTCGGCAGATAGGTGGCTATCTGTGGAAAAATGGTGAGAATAATAGCCGTGGCTATAACGGACAGGAGGAAAGGCGTCGCTCCCCTGAATATGGTCCCCATGGGAACATCCTTGGCTATGCCGGCGATGGTGTAGATGTTGAGCCCCACCGGCGGTGTTATGAGTCCCGCCTCCATCATGAGCACCAGGAGAACGCCGAACCAGATAGGATCGAACCCGATGGCAACGATCACCGGAAAAATGACGGGCAGGGTAAGGACCATCATGGAGACGGAATCGAGAAAGCATCCGAGAAGGAAGTATATGGCCACAATGATCAGGAGAATGATGTACTTCGACACGCCGAGCCCCGCGATCCACGTCGAAACCGCCGTCGGTATCGTGGAGAGGGCGAGGAAGTAGCTGAAAAGGGTCGCGCCGGCAACGAGGAAGAGTACCATGATCGAGATCCTCGCCATCTCAAGGAGGGCGGTGAAAAGGTTTGCCCTGGTGAGCTTCTTCTTGAGGATCACGATGATGAAAAGCGCCGTCGCCCCGATGGCACCAGCCTCCGTGGGGTTGATGAAGCCGAGGTATATGCCGCCCATGACGATGCAGAAGACGAGCAGCACTTCCCAGACACCCTTGAGGGCAATGATCTTGTCCCTGAGAGTGACTTTCTCGGTACTGCGAGGCGCAAGCTTCGGGTTTATGCCTACGAGGGTTATGACGCAGGCGATGAACGCCACGGCCATGAGGACCCCGGGAAGGATCCCCGAGATAAGGAGCTTTCCGATGGATTGTTCCGTTAGCATGCCGTAAACCACGAACCCGAGGCTCGGCGGTATGAGAAAGCTTAAGGTACCGCCCGCTGCTATGACCCCACAGCCGAGCTTGGGGTCGTACCCGAACCTGCGCATCTCGGGCAGGGCCACGTTGCCCATGGCGGCGGCGGCGGCGACGGAGGAACCGCTTACCGCGCCGAAAGCCGCGCAGGCACCGATGGTGGCGATCCCCAGTCCGCCGGGGAGCCTCCGGGCCCACTTGTCAAAGGTGTTGTAGAGCTCCCTCGTTATCCCGCCGGAGCCTGCGAAGCTTCCCATAAGGATGAAGAGGGGGATGATGGTGTAAGGGTAGTTGTTGGCGACACCCCAGACGGTCTCCGCCACCTTGGGAAGGGCGGCATCGAGGGAGGACAACGCCCAGAGTCCGGCGAAACCCACGAACATCATCACGAAGGCGATGGGCATGCCGAGGAAGAGAAGGATCACCAGGAGCACGCAACCTGAAATACCAACTGTGACAGGGTCCATTATTCCCTCCTCCCCAGGCTTGCAAGAGACGTTATGAGGTCGGTGAGGAACTCCATCCAAAGCATTAAGCCACCGACGGCTACAAGGCTCTTGAAGGGCCACATGGGCACCCTGAGCTGGTCCGTTACCGTTGTTTCGGAGATCCCCTCGATCCAGCCGTATATTGTCATGATGGCAATGATGAAAAGGCACAGGATATCGGTCAGGATCTTGCATATTATCTGCCCTTTCACCGGGAACCGCGACGTGAGGAAGTCAACGGCCACATGGCCCCTGACCTGCTGGGTGTACGCGGCGCCCAGCAGGATGATGATGGACAGCATGTATTCCGAGAGTTCAAGAGTGCCCGGGAGGGGTTTGTTGAAGATGGCCCTCCCGAGCACGTCAAATGTGGTGATCAGCATGAGGGGAATGGCAAGGAACATGCCCACGGCACATACCGTGTATGTTACCCTGTGCACCCCTTTTTGAAAACGTTCCAGCGCTTTCATGGCGTTCTAGCCTCTTCTATCAGACCGTTATCAAACCTTCTTGAATTCAGGCGGGCAGGAAACGAGCTTGACGTTTCTCTTCTCGCACTCTTCGTTCATTACCGCTACGGCCTTCCTGGCGTTCAGTTTTTTGGCCTCCATGTCGGCAACCCATTTGCGCGTCACGTCCTGGAACCTTTTGTACCACTGTTCCTGTTCCGTCTTGGGAAGGTCTATCATTTTGACACCGGCCTTCTGGATGTCCGCCATTATCTTCCTGTAGTCATCCTTGGTGAGACCGCCCGTGGTCCTGAAGGGGTTGGTGCAGACGTCCTCGATGATCTTTTTCTGGTCCCCGGGCAGTTTGTTCCAGCTCTTCATGTTCATGACCGTGCCTTCGGAAACGCACCCAAATGTCAGTACGGTGCCATACTTCGCGACTTCGGCGAGCTTGAACGCGAGCACGAGCGGCGCGCAGGTGACGATGCCGTCGACGGTGCCCGTCTCCATCGCCATGTACACATCACCGAGGGGCATGAAGACCGGTTCGGCGCCGAGAGACTTGATATAGTTCGTCTGGTGCCCGCCAGGTGACCTCAGTTTCACGCCCTTGAGGTCGGAGAGCTTCGAGATGGGTTTCTTTGTCCAGATGAAGGACTGGATGCAGCCGTTGAGCTCGAGGACCTTAACGTCCTTGAACTCGTCCCTGAGCACCCTGTGGTAGACCGCGTTGCCGATGTCCGCGGCGGTGTCTTTGCCGTCCACCCAGACCGCGAGGGAAAGGACGTCGGTGAGGGGAAAGCGCCCCGGTGTCCACGTGGCGGTAAAGTAGCCCATGTCGGATAAGCCCTTTGCCACGATGTCGTAGTGCTCGGGGCCTTTGCCCAATGCGGCGCCGGCGTACATGGTGTAACCCAGCTTCCCGCCGCTTCTCTTCTTCACCTCTTCCATCATAGGCGTCCAGACCGTCCTGACCTCGCGGCTCACCGGCGGGTGCCAGGTGCTGAACTTGAGGTTCGCGCTCTGCGCGTGCAGAAGCTTGCCGTCTAGCACGCCCAACCCTGCCGCCGCCCCGACGACCGCGGCCCCCTTCAGAAAAGTTCTCCTCGAAATCTTCTTACATTCTTCGCACATCGGATCTCCTCCTTTTGGGTTTCTGCCCTGCGGCTTGCGATGAAACCTTACTTTACCTTACAACGTACCGATATTCCTGCTTCCGGGTGTCCGGCCCGTGAAGATCAAACCCATCTTAAGGTTACCGTTTTTTCATCGAGGAACATCTTCACCGAGTCCATCCTCGATTTCGAATTGCCGAAGAAAGAATCCTTTTTGGAGCCGAGCCCGAAGAATGCGTAGGGCTGGGGTATCCCGGCATTGACCCCGACATTGCCCACCTCCACCTCGCGTATGAACTTCCGCGCGGATTTCCCGCTCTCCGTGACTATGCACGCGCTATGGCCATAGTTCGTTGAATTTATCCATGCGATGGTTTCGTCGAGGCCGTCCATCCTGATGAGATTGCACAAGGGGCCGAAGGCCTCTTCTTTTGCTATGTGCATGTCGAGGGCGACATTTTCGAATACGTTGGCGCCGAGGAAGTACCCCTCTTCATAGCCTTTCACCTTCACCTTGCGGCCGTCGAGGAGAAGTTTGGCACCCGACTTCAGGCCCGACTCGACGAAGCCGATCACCTGTTCCCTGCCGCCCGGTGTCGTCATCGGTCCGAGCTCCACGCTTTCGTCAAGGCCGTAGCCCATCTTCAAGGCTTTCGCGGCGGGTACGAGCTTGTCCCTCAAGGTCCGGTATACCTTGTTGTCGCCGATAACGACGACGTTGTCGGAACCGAGACACCGCTGCCCGCTCATGCCGAAGCAGCCCCTGAGTATGTAGTTGACCGCCTGGTCCAGGTCGCCATCGGGCATGATGACGATGGTGTTCTTGCCGTTGCCGTTCAGCGACGAGCGCTTTCCGTACCTGCCGCATATCTCGAAGAGCTCCTTGCTCACCCGGGTCGAACCGATGAGGCCGACACCCTGCACCCTGGGGTCGGAAAGGATGACCTTGTTCAATTCCCTCTCCGGTCCCATGTGGAGAAGGTTTACGACACCAGGAGGGAACCCGGCCTCGTCTATCATTTTGGACATGGCGTCAGCGGCCACGGGGCACTGACGGCTCGGTTTCACGATGACCGTGCAGCCGCAGGCGAGCGCGTAAGGGACGAATGACGACCAGGCGTGCATGGGGATGTTGCCGGGAGTGACGATGAGGAAGACGCCGACGGGTTCATGGATGAGGTAGCAATCTATCCCGTTGGCAAGCTGCTCGACGTGTTCGCCCTTGTAGAGACTGTACATGGAGCTGCCCGCCGCTTCGATGTTCTCGACGCATCTAGAGATGGTGCCCCTGCCGTCCTCGATGGTGCAACCGTGGTCCTGGACGAGGATCCGTGCAAGTTCCTCGTGGTGCTTCATAAAGATGTCCCTGAGCTTGAATATGAGTTTCGCCCTGTCCCTGAAGGGGATGTTCCTCCATTTCTGGAAGGCGGCATGAGCCGCGGCTATGGCCTTTTCGACATCTTCAGGACCGGCCACGGGCGCCTGTGCGATCACCTTCCCCGTCGCGGGGTTGGTGGCTTCGAAATACTTGCCCGTTTTCGGTTTGACCCACTTCCCATCTATGTGCAGGTCCAGTTTCCCGTAATTTCTGCTGACTTCCTTGAGCAATGGCATTGATTCCTCCTCGAAAGATTGGCCAATCCTAGAACGTAGGCGGCGTTATGACCCATATGACGATGACATCCTCCTTTCCGCTGTTCCCCCAGTCATGGGGGACCTTGGACGAAAAGTAGAAGCTCTCGTCCTTATGGATCTTGTGCAATTTGTTGTCCAGCATGAGGTCCATTTCTCCCTGGACCACGTAGCCGAATTCTTCTCCGTCGTGTGAATACATGCCGTGAGAACCGCCGCCGGGTTTGATGACGGTATAGAAGGGCTGCATCTTCTTGTTGGCCGTGTTCCTCACGAGGGACTGTATCTTGGCGTCCCATCTGTTCAGTTGAATGACGATGCGCGAGTCCTTGCGCATCACGATGTCGTCGTCGTTGGCCCTCTTCATGAAGAAATCGACGATGTTCACATTGAGGGCTTCGGCGATCCTCTTGAGCATCGATATGGAGGGGTCTGCCTTTCCCCGTTCCAGCTGGGATATCAGGGACGGGGTGCATTCGACCTTCTCGGCCAACTGTTTGATGTTCAGGTTTCTTTCTTCCCTGAACTCCTTGATCTTTTTACCTATATCCATGCGGGTACCTGGCAGACACAGTTAAATGTAGTTAAATAATATTTATTTTATTAAATGGGATTTAATACGTCAAGTAGTTTTTTAGAATGAAAAAACCCCGGACGGTGTGTCGTCCGGGGCGGGTTATTCGATTGTCGGGCTCGCTCAGGCTGCCGCGGTCTTCTGGGCCAGGCCCAGCCTGTCGAGGGTCTCGAAGTATGCCTCGATCCTGGTGCGGACCTGTGATTCGGCATAAAAACGCTGGTCGCCCATGTCGCTCTCGAAGACGAGGGCGGGGATGCCCGTTCTCTTGGTGAGAACGTCCTTCAGGGTGGGTACCGCGAAGGATACGGCCTTGCAGCTTCTGTTCATGAACATGATCATGCCGTTCATGGAGTATTTCTTGAAAAGCTCCATTGCCATATCGGCCCTGTCCTCGATGGTGGAGTTGGAGAAGCGGTTCACGTAGTTCTCGGCCAGTGTCTCCAGCGGGTCCTTGTTGAGGTCGAAGTCGAAGCTCCAGGCGTGGACGTAGAGCGAGGTGAGGATGACGCCGCCGTAGGAGCCGAGCAGCTTCGCGTGGTCGCTGAACTTGAACCAGACGGGCAGGTTCTCCCAGTAGAGGCGGTATTTCTCCTGCTCCTTCGGCAGGACGCCGATGCCCTGGTCCACCTTCGCCTGGATCTCGTCGCAGAGGGTCTGGTAGTAGTCCACGCATTCCTGCGTGCCCCGGCGGTAGACGGCGATGGCCATGCCGATGAGGGCGTCGAAGATGCTGATGGGCGACGGTTTGTACTGGGCCATGTCGAGGAACTTCTTGTACAGGATGCTCGACGCGGCGGAGTATCTCATCACCTCGTTGAGGCGGTCGTAGTCGAACTTTCTCTTCGTTACCTGCTCAAGGAAGGAGATGAGCTCTTTGAGCTGGAGGACGCAATACTTAACGATCTCTTTCCGGGCCTTGTTATCCAGGATATATTCCGGTGTGTCGAAGACGAATTCGGGGAGGTTGCCCTTGCGTGCGAGGACCTGGAACCATTTTGTCAGTGTGAAGCACTGGGCGTTGCATGCGAGGAAGAGGTCCGGTTCAGGTATGCCCCGCGTGACGGTGACGCCCGTTTTGCGGTAGCCCAGATCGCTCCGGGCATAAGCGCAAAGGTGGCTCGTGTAACCCATGCTTTCCGAGACGGAGCAGAGTTCCACGCCCTTCTTGGCAGTCAGGTTGGCGACGGAATGGTTCTCCGGATAGATGGGCACAATGTCGTGGGCAACAAATATCTCGACGGGAGAGATCGCCGTCGTGTAACCGACGAGTTTACCGTTTTCGTGCGCATGGAAGGCGTCCTCCATGTATTCGTCGGTGATCTTCTTGGATAATTGTCTCGATGTCAACTTTTCGCTCATAGTGATCCCCCCTTGAGAGATTCGAAGAATGCCTGTGCTCTTGTCAGGACACCGGACAGGGAAGTGGTCTGATATTCCGTGTCCAGAACATGGATCGGGATCCCCTCGTTCTTGATCATGGCTTTCAGGTCCGGCAGATCGTATTCCTGAGATTCACAGAACTCGATGTGGACGAAGATGACCGCCTTGGCTTTCTTTTCCTTGTAAAGCTTCCTGGTCTCCTCGAAGTTCTTGAACACATCGTCATGGATGGGAGAAAAGAACCCCCGCTTGAAGTGCCTGTCCGCCAGGGCATCGACGGGATTGCCATTCAGTGAAGCGATGCCCTCAAGGTACCGTGTACCGTCTACCAGGGTGTCGCCGACGATGTTGAGCTTCAGCTCGTCGAAGATATCGAATATCTCAGGCGGATCGCAGGTGATCCCGACGAGGATCACATCGGTGTAGCCCTTCCCCTTTTTCGCCTTGAGGCCGTCCTTGATGGTCTTCAGGCTCTTGTTGAACTCTGCCTTGTCAACCTGCATGGACAGTTTCATCATCGCAAAGAACTGCTTGTTCGTCAGTGTTCCCGGGAAATTCCTCTTGATCTCGTAGAGCTCGTCGAGAAGCCTTTTGTTCTCGTTGTGGATCGCGATGGACGCATTCAGGGCCTCGTTGCTTGCCGTTTTCCCGGTCCACTTGCCAAGCGAGGAGATAAGGCGTTCTATTTCCTCTTTGACCCAGTAGCGGGCGCTTGGCCTGTCGGCCTGACGCGGAGCGAGAAAGCTCTCGACGTACTTGCCGGGAAAATTGATCCGCCAAATGTCCGAAAGGTGCTGTGTGGTGTCACAGACCTGAGGCAGAACAAAACCGCTGAAAAGATCGCCCTCGTAACTCAGCGCGAGTTCGAGATTGCTCCGAGCCAGTGAACAGGCATTGTCCGGAAGATGACTGGGTGCCTTCTTTAAGGGTTTATGAGTACCAAGAATTGTCACGGGGAGGAGATCGAACGCATAGATCACCTCTTCAGGAACATCAGCGATGGTACTCCCAACAACTTTCTTTCCTGTATCTCTAGCCCATTGTCGGATGGAAGGATACGGATCCCGCGCGAGTGCAACAACATCCTTCAGATTTAAGCTTTCCCACATAACCCCTCCAAGAATGATGAAAAATTTCACTCATTATATGAAGGTTCACCACTATTGTCAAGGTAAGTTTGGGATGGCATAACCCCTCTAAAACAAAGACAGACAGGCACTTTATGAAGGATGCGCCGCAGCGGCCGACAAGGCCGTCCCGTCAGGACGTCTCCGTTTTAACCCACCGGGCGTAGTCGGGCAGAGCGGCGCTCACGGGGGTGGCGACGATCTCCGGAACCTCGTAGGGGTGAAGGCGTCTTATCGCCTCTTCCACCTGCCGGTAGAGGGATGGTCTCGTCTTCATGACGCAGTACCATTCGTCGGCCTCTTCCACGTTTCCCTTCCACCGGTAGATGCTCCGGATGGGGCCGACGACCTGGCAGCAGGCGACGAGCTTTTCGTCAACTAGGTGCCTTCCCAGCCGCCCGGCCGCCTCCCTGTCATCGACGGTTGTCACTACCTGGATAATGTCGGACATGTCCTCCTCCTCAAAAAGCGGGTCCCGCCGTCAGGGTGCACC
>LVAA01000243.1 GCA_001603955.1 Syntrophobacterales bacterium Delta_02
GCAGTATTTACTCCACCAATATGGAAGCGATGCCGTTCTATTCGCAGGCCTGGAACGGTGAAGCCGTCGATTTCAATAATGGACCGGACTACTACCTGATCGAGCTCTCCGGCATTCCTTTCGGGTTACCGGCGGAAATGCTCGAACACCACACCGGAGGCCATCCGTTTCGCGGCATGGTTTACGGCATGAGCGGACGCATCCACCCCTCCGCTAAATACATGCATCAGCTTTGGGATCAGTTCGATATCGCCAATGCCGAAATGATCGGTTATTGGAACGAAAAGCCGGTGGTTGAATTGACCAATGCGAATATGCGCGCCACCGCGTATGTCCATCGCGGCGAACGAACCCTGATCGCCATCGGCGACTGGCCCAGTGAAACCATGCCCGCGGCACGCACCGCCATTGCCGGGCGGCGCACCGGCCCGGTGAAGATCGACGCCAGACTCAATGACGCCCCCTGGGCCAACGCCCTTGTTCTGAAAGATTTCAGCATCCTGAACTCCAACTCGGTTTCGGAAAAGCCCACCGAGGCCTACGTGATGTGGGATGAAAATATGTTGTATTTCGGATTTGTCTGTCGCGGTCAGGATGTCTCAAAACTTATCGCCGCCAAACACCGGCGCGACGATAAACTCTGGGAAGACGATTCCATTGAATTATACCTGCGTCCGAATTATTCGTCGAAAGACTGGATTCAATTCATCGGCAACAGCCGGGGCGTATTCATGGACTCCAGAAACAGTGATCCGAAATGGAACGGTTCCTGGCAGTATGCCGCACGGGTTGAAAACGGTTCATGGTGTGGTGAAGGCGCCGTCGCCTGGCGTTCACTCGGCATAGACGGGCGCAAACTGGTCCGGGATGGCGGCGCTATCGGATTCAACTTCTGCCGCACCATGCACCTGCCGAATTTCGAATTCAACCTGTGGGCGCAAAAACCGGGCATCTCTCCGGCGAACCTGAACGGATTCGGCAAACTGATTCTGGCTGAAAAAGCCGGCGGCGAAGTTCAAAATCAGGGGGCCGTGTCCAGTACCGGGCTGAAGATCGATTTCGAAGCGCTCGGACTCGACCCGGTCCGGATCAAGGCCTACCGCCCGAAAATCGAACACATGCAGGAGGCTGGCCCGGTGGATGTCAGTAAGCCGATTGATATTGTTCCCGGCACCGGCGCTATTATTATTCTTGAGGCCCGGAAATGATGATTGACGATAACCTCTACCGCCGGAAAGTCATCGGATGCTGGCGCGGCAAAGCTGCCGGCGGCACCCTCGGCATGATTTCCGAGGGCGTATGCGGCGAAAACAACCTGGAATTTTACCGTCCGGTCCCGGATGAACCTGTTCCCAACGACGATCTGGAACTTCAGGTGCTCTGGGGAACCGTTCTCGCACAGGCTGAAAACCCGGTGGCCGACCGTAAATTCCTGGCCGGTGCCTGGCTTCGCCATAATTTCTATCCCTGCGATGAATACGCCATTGCCAGACGCAATCTTGAATGGGGAATCAGTCCGCCGTGGTCCGGGCGTTTCGGTAATTTTTTTACCGACGGACTCGGTGCGGCCATCCGCAGTGAATTGTGGGCCTGCCTTGCCCCCGGCG
>LVAA01000244.1 GCA_001603955.1 Syntrophobacterales bacterium Delta_02
GGACACACGAACAACGGACGAACAACGGAGAATTTGAGATTGAAGCTGGGACGAAGCTCGGAAAGCTGTCAAAATGCCACACCCAAAGGCATACCTAAAAAGGGCGTCCACATTGTGCTCCCTTGCCTTGCCATAACCCATTAAGCGGGGGCTGGCAGGATCGGGCCTGAACTACTTCAGAAAGCCTCAGTTCCCAATTCGGTTTTTATGCCGCATCTCCTCCTGACCCATCTCCGTGAGCCTTCACAATGCTTGCCCACCGCTTGCGCGCGCCCTCAAGGTACTGGCGCAGGAAGCCCCATGTGACATATTCCGCTGCGGCCCTGCTCCCTGCAAAGAGAAAGGGCACTCGGTAGCGGGCCATGAATGCCAGCACACTTTGACAGGCTGCGTGCGGATTGATGCGGCTGCGAAAGTGCCCACCAGACAGTTCAGTCCATCCGGCTTCAATTACCACGGCGAAAGCATCAAGGGCAGCCCCTCGCTGCAATTCCCTTTCAAACCGTTCACGCTCCCGGCCCAGGCATTGCACGAGGTCGGATAGCTCCTTGCGCTCTACGGCAACCTTGTCTGTCAGGCCTGCAAGCGAGTAGTCGCCCACGGTCAAGGTTCCTTGCTGTATCTGCACCCCATAGCGGTCATGTTTGAAGGTAAATGGGGATTGCTCTCTGCTGTCCACGATTACGGTCATGCTATCAACTCCACAATAGCCCGATTTTGACGAAATGAGCGTCGATTTTTAGCCTTCCCTTACCGAACGTCGGGTCGGGTGCTTTTCGGCGATTCTGTGGGCTGAAAGGGCTTACTGTGCCGAGCGGAAATTGAGCCAAGCACATTTTTACTCGCTGCCGTTTGCCTGAAATTGGCAGCTCGGCGTTTTGCTCTCGTCTCTGCCGTAATATTCGGGCTTTTGCCCATACGAAACGGAAAGACAGGGCAAGAGCCCGCGACGGCGGTGTCCCCTTGGCAGCCTTCAACCTGTCCTTGATTTCCGGCTTGGCATTCTTCAACGCAGTAGGTCCTGATGGTTTTCAAGGGGCGGTGCTTACCTGCGGGCAAGGCCACGCCTAGGCGGTAGGCGTAAAAGGGGCAGGCGGTATGCTGGCATTCGGTGACGTTTGCGGAAACGCCGTCCTGACATTGCAGGCAGAATTTGCGAATAGCTTCCAGTGCGGAAAGTTTTTTCATGGCTATATCCTTATGCGGCAAGCGTGTATGCGTTTGAAGGGCGTGAGGCTAAGGCAAGGACACTCGGAACCCACTCCATGACGGTAGGAATGTCAGGATTAAGGGGCCATGCCAGCGCGGCCCGGTGCATGTCGCCCAGGTCTTTAGCGCCCACGGCAGGGGTAAGGATTGCTTGCGGGTAAGCTGCACTCCATCTCTGCCATGCGGCGCGCCCACCTTCGTCATTGTCGGGTGCAGCCAGCAGGAGCGGGGCAGACTGGATAAAATTGTGGGTGTCGGCGTCCAAGCCTTTCATGTTGCCCATGAGGGCCACGCCGCAAACGGTGTTGAAGGATTCCTGCCAGAGCAGGGCGGCATCCAGCGCGCTCTCCACAAGGA
>LVAA01000077.1 GCA_001603955.1 Syntrophobacterales bacterium Delta_02
ATGTTACCCCCTTTTCTTAAGACCTTTTGTTTTTATAGCACAGCATTTTGCCGTTTTCAATAATTTTTTTGTATACATATCTAAAGCGGCGTGAACCGCTCCGAGAAAGATGTCGCACGTTACATGCTTCATGTCGCAAGCCAGAAACGTGAAAACATCCCGCTCAGGATGTCCGATGATCTTCTTTTTTTGACCTGTGGCTTGAGACCTGCGACGTGTGACCTGATTTTGAGAAATGCCCCCGGCATGACTCGAACATGCGGCACATGGATTAGGAATCCATTGCTCTATCCACCTGAGCTACGGGGGCAAGGTCTCTGATTATAAACATTTCGCTCCTCCTTTTCAATAGAAACCGTCCTCCGGCGGCTCCAGGCGCCGGCAAATGGTTAACACCCGCCGCTCCCGCCGTTGACTTGGCCGTAAAATTTTGATATATTTGAACTTCCATGGAGGCATGTGCGCCTATCGGCCGTCTTCGATCATTCGATGATGCATGCTTCTCACTTAATATGGGAGAATCCTTTCGCGACATGAACATAAACCCCACATCACTCAGGTTCCCCACTACATACAGGAGGTATCACCATGGGTAAAGTTGAAGTCTTCGAGAACAAACGCCCCGTACTTGGAATCAACAGTCTTGGAAGGATAGGAAAGCTGACACTGTGGCATCACATCGCCCGCAAATACTTCCAGGAGATCGTCGTCAACCTCGGTCGTGACGTGGGCACCGGCATCCCGGCCATCGCCCAGATCATCGAGAAGGACGCCACGTACGGAAGCATACATCGCTTTCTCTACGGCATTAAATCGAAAAGGATCATCGAGATCGTCGACGAGAAGAAGGGAAAGCTCCTCATCGACGGCATCCCCGTTACCATTCTCAGGGAGAACCGGAATCCCGCCGAGATCGGATGGCGCAACCACTCTGTCGACCTCGTCGTCGAGTGCACCGGCAAGTTTCAGGACCCCACCATCGCCGCTGACGACAAGGGCGGCTCGATAAAGGGACATCTCGCCAGCGGGGCCAAGGCGGTCATCAACTCGTCGGCCTTCAAGATCAAGAACAAGGCCCTCTCGACGCCTGACGATTGCGTGACCCTGATCTACGGGATCAACCACACCGCTTTCGACTTCAAGAAACACAAGGTGGTTTCCGCGGCGTCCTGCACCACGACGGGTCTCGCCCACATGATAAAACCGCTCCTCAACACGGCGGCCACGAGCAAGATCCTTACCGCGTCCATGTCCACGGTGCACGCCGTGACGAATTCCCAGAGCATCCTCGACAAAACCCCGAAGGCCGGTGAAAAGGACATGAGGAAGAACCGCAGCACGCTGAACAACATAATCCTCACCTCCACGAACGCCGCCGCGGCCCTCATCCAGGTCATACCGGAGGTCAAGGACATCGGCTTCATGGCCGATTCGATCCGGGTCCCGACGAACACGGAGTCCCTCATCGTCCTCAACTGCACCTTCCAGACCCGCGCGGGGGCGGACGGCAAGAAAGAGCCCGTGACCACCAAGATGCTCAATGAGATCTACCAGAAGGCCGCGGACAACGACCCCGAACACCTGATCATCTTCACCATGGAGCAGAACGTCTCCACGGACCTCATCGGCACAGACGCTGCGATCGTCATCGAGGGCCAGTTCAATCACACGAGAACCGCCTTCATCGACGTCGATGTCGCCGGCATCCCCAACGTACCGGAAGAGCTCCTCAAGGCGGCACCCCAGGGTAACATACGGGTACCCGTCGTCCACGCAAAGATCTTCGGATGGTATGACAACGAATACGGCAGCTACACCAACAGAATGGGCGACCTCGCCGTATACGTGCACAAAAGTATGGCGTAAGAACGGCTTGAACGTTTAAACAGCTTGAACCGCTTGAGCGTTAGAAAAGGAAACCCTTTTCGAAACGTTTAAGCGGTTCAACTATTTAAGCCCCTGCAACCGTTCTCTGCAAAACAAGACGCGAACGTTCCAACGGTCCGGCCAAAATGTCTTGCCTCTTCCGCTCAAGCGGTTCAAGCGGCTGCAACCGTCTCTAGAGCGTTATCTTGTACGATTCTTCCTTCTCTATGTCATGTTTGCCCAGGTACACTGCGCCGGTCCAGCCGTCTATGCTAATGTAGTCCCCGCCCCTGATGACGTTCCCGTCGCAGGTGCTGTAAGCCTCGGTCTCGTAGACATGGAGCTTCGAGAAACCCACGACACCGACCTTGTTGAGCTGGGGTATGGTGACAGCGGCATGCGAGGTGCCTCCGCCCCGGGCAGTAAGGATGCCTTCCACCTTCAGGATGATGCCCACGTCATCGGGCACGGTATCTGGCCTGATCAGGATGAGGGGCTCCTTCTTATTCTCGCGCCGGTAATGTTCTATTTCTTCCTCGGAATAGACGACGCGGCCGGCGAGAGCCCCCCCGCTCACCCCGATCCCTATCCCGAGCTGTGACCTCTCGAGTTCCGGGCTGTCCCTGAATGAGAGGACCTTGCCGGCTCCCCGCTGGACCATGTCCCGCGTCTGAAGGATGTAAAGGCCTTTCGGACTTGCTGTCTCGAAGGTAAACTCGATCTCCTGATGGTTGAAACGCTTTTCGTAAACAAGGAACTCGGCAACCCGCACCAGCTCTCCGTAAATCTCGGGAAACCGTTTCTCGAGGGATATCAGCGATTGCCTCTTCTCCGAGACCCGCTGTTTCTCCGATATGGGATAGGTCTCGACCAGGCCGGAAACGATATCGTCCCCCTGGACGCCGAATATAAAATCACCGTAGAGGACCACGTTCTGCGAAGACCCCCGGGGGTCGCGGGTGAAGATGACGCCTGACCCGGAATTCTCGTTGAGGTTCCCGAAGACCATCGCCTGGACGATGACAGCTGTTCCCCACTCGTCGGACACGTGCATCTGGTGGCGATAGATCCGCGCCTGTTGCGAGTACCAGGAACCGAAAACGAGCATGATCGCTTCCTGAAGCTGCTTGTGAGGATCGTTGCTGATAAGGATCCCCCGGTCTTCCATCGCCTTCTTGTATGAAAGGGCGAGCTGCCTCATTTGGTCGGGCTCGAACTGTATCTTCTTGGAAACGCTGTACTTCAGCTTGTAGCTGTTCATGATCTCATCGAAGATATTCCTCTCGAGGCCCTGGAACATGCCCCACGTCTGGAGGAACCTCCGATAGGAGTCCCAGGCGGCCCAGCGGTACTCCCTGAACCTGCTGAGGCCTTCCGCTATCGTCTCGTTAAGACCGACGTTGAGGAAGGAGTGCATCATGCCGGGCAACGAAATCGTGGCACCGCTGCGGACGGACAGCAGGAGGGGGTTGCGCGGATTGCCGAACTTCTTCCCCGTCACCCTTTCCAGCGCCTGGATCTCACTGAATATCCGGGCGCTCAGGTCTTTGAAGATATACTTGTATCCGACAACCGCGTCGTATCCGCGAAAAACCTCCGTCGTGATGATGAAACCGGGCGGCACGGGGAAGTCCAGGCTCGCCATCTCCTTCAGGAAATATCCCTTGTTCCCGATGAGGACCTGGTTGTCCATCTCCTTTTTCTTCTTATATATGGGCGAGATGGTCAGCTCCGGAATGTATGCCATGACGAGGTTCAGGATCTGCTTGTTGTCCTTGAACTTCTCCACTTCCTGGCCGAGGGCCCTGATTATGGAGTTGATGAAGCTGTCGAACACCTGAAGCCCGAAAGCGGAGGCTATAAGGGACCGGATGAAGTTCTCTGAATCGCGATAAACGACCTCCTGCCTGGATTGTTCCTTCCCGTCGCCGTCGCCCCTCAACGCCATGATCTGGCCGATGATGATGGGCAGGTTCGCCGCGTGCGCATTGATGTAATAGTCCCTCATGATGTCCTGCATCTGCTTCGAGATGAACTGGAATATGTCTATGTACTGGTCGATGGAGAATTGCCGTATCTGGAGGGCGGCAGTGATGTATCTCATCTTCGACACGAGACCCTCCGTCGCTATGCCGTCCACATCCAGGGCCTTCACGTAAAGCCAGAGATACTCGTGGATCCTCATGAGCGTGCTCTTCGTTATGAACTTCAGGTTGAGGGACTGGATAAGTTTGTCGAAGAGCATCGTTGCCAGGCTTTCAAGGCGAAAGGTGAGCCCCATCGCCTCGAATTTCTCTTCCCGGTACGTCCCGTACATCGATGGTATGCCGGCCGCGATATGCCTCTTGTGGTATATGTTCTCGAAATAATCCGTCTTGACGGGGGAAAGGACCTTCGCCTTCAGTCCCGCCAGCATGTCCAGCGTCACGTTGAGGGCCGTGTAGTGGTCCTTCCTCTTCAGCGCCCTCTTCAGCGAGCGGATCCTCGGGATCTCGACGATGCAGGATATCTCGAGATCCCTCAGGAGATCGATATGCTGATGGTTGTATTTCTTGTAGATGAGCTGGTAGTACCGGAGCATGAGCCGCGCCCTTTCACGCTCCCTGTCGCTGATCTTGCGTATCCCCCTGACCTCCTTGGCAATCCGCGCCGTGTCCCACTCGAGGAAATTCCTAGGGTCTTCTTTCGCGCGCATGAGGAGGTTCTTGAAGGCGATATGGAGATCGTCGAAATACTCCCCCTCATTGTGCACCTGGTCGAAGACCTCCTCGGGAAGATGGGGCTTGATGTACGTCTTGTCTCCCGTAGCCCAGTACCGGAAGATGTCTTCCGTGAAGGGAACGAGAAGACTGTTGCTCTCCACGTGGGACTGTTTCCTGAGGTAGAATATGAGCTTGTCGTTGCGCGCCGACAGCTCGTCGACATTCGTCGAGGTCTCCCTGAGCTCACCCTCCGCGCCTATCTCGGTGAAGAAGATGGGAAAGAGCCTGAGAAGCTGTTTCACCAGGTTGTAGGAAGGGGTGACGTCGGAGTTGAGGAATCCCGATATCTCCTTCTGGAAGAGGTCCGTGTCCTTGACGAAGACCCCCTGCAGTTTGAGATTGACGACGAGGGCCGAAAGGAGCCTCTTCGTCCATCGCGGCCGGAAAGCGATGATCCTCAGCCATGACCGGATATTTTCGATATGCGACGGGTTGACCTTGACCTGCCATTCCGACGTGGAGCCGGTGATGTCGGGGTACTGGAACCCGAAGCCGATCAGTTCCTCGATGAAGGCATCCACCAGGGGGTGGTTGTTCTGGTCGAAGACGCCCCTGGCGAGGGTCGTGATGCAGTCGATTATCTTCGACTGGAACTGGCTGCGTCCGATGGTCCGCCTCATGGAGGAGAAGACCTTCTTCACAAATTCCTGAAGATCCTGATCCTGCGCCTGCTGAAAAACCTTTCCCAGGCACCTGTTTATCTCTATGAGACCCGACGCGTGGATGTCGATAAGACCCGGTACGTTCAGAACGTGAAAGAGAAAGTCGAGCTTCACCAGGAAGCTCCTGCCGGAGAACACCTCCGACCGCTCCAGATCATCGGATACGAGGAGATACCCGTTGACCACCTGGAAGTAATCGGGCATTTCGAGATAATCCCAGACACCATCCGTCCCGGCCGCTGTCGCGCCATGGAGGTCGTCGACCCGCGCGAGAAGCTCATTCATGTGCCCGTGGCCAAGGGGAGAAACCAGCCTGCGGAACTCCGCAAGGCCCTTCTCATCCTCGCCGTCGGACCCGTACCACTCCGTCGGGTCGGGCTCCGTCGTCCAGAAGTCATAGGTCTCCCGGAACATTATATGCAAAAGGTCCCTGAGGACAGGCAAGTCGACGGAACACTCGTGCTCCCGGAAAACTCCCAGGGTCGCCTTGAGATACGTCGAGGACTTCCTCAAAAAGGGATGCTCCCCTTTCCGGGCAAACTCAAGGAGCGAAGAAAAGATGGAAGAGACAAGACCGAGGTTCCTTTCGAGCTTCCCGCCGCTCTTTCCGATGATCGCGTTAATGAACTCGAAGAGATACCTCACCGCGCTGTCCTGAACGCGTTCGTCGCGGGCCGAGAAGATCGTCTCCATATATATGTCGGAAAGCAGCCCGAGCGCAGTAAGGCCATGATCATGACGGTTAAAATCGTAGAAATCTCCGATGGAAAGTCCCTTGAGCTGTGTCAGAACATACTCCCAGTTGACGAAAGGATGGTTCAGCTCGACAAGAAGGTCTTCGAGACGCCTCAGTATGCCGTAGTGACCTTCCATGATCTCCATCAGCACCCGGTACTTCTCGGGTATCTCGACGATTGCCCTCGTCCGCTCAAGATTGATCTCTAATGCTGTGGATCGAAATGTGGTGTCTGTCTTTTCCATGACAGATAGATTAAAGGAAAAAACAAAATGTGTAAAGGGGGAGAAAGTCAGGAGCGGGAAGAGCCAGGGGTCAGGAAGCAGGGGTCAGGGGTGCAGATGCGCGCACTTGCAGGAATGGATAGGACCTATAGGAAGAATAGGACCAATGGGACATATAGGACGCTTAGGACTCATAGGACACGTCGTAGGCGGTTGTGCGGCTCACGGCAGGGAATCGATCCGTCCTATAGGTCCTAAGTGTCCTATGGGTCTCATTGGTCCTATAGGTCCTATTTTCCTATTGGTCCTATTAGAGCCCCCGCTCCCCCTGCCCCCTCACTCC
>LVAA01000245.1 GCA_001603955.1 Syntrophobacterales bacterium Delta_02
CGCCAGGGTCATTCCCGGTGAACACAGCTCGAACACATTTGAGATTTCCGATGATGCCGCCGCTTATAGCTATGCATTGAGCGCAACGGTAAACCTTGACCCTTATAAGAGTTATGAATTCAGCATCGAACGCAAGGTGGAGAACGCTCATAACGCCGCGATTTATTATTACTGGATCACCAGAGACGGTAAACGCTCCAAGGAACGATTCATCGGCAAAACCAGCGGCACCAGTGATTGGCAAACCGTCAAAAGTACATTGACTGCCGTTGATGCGGCGAATACCAAAGGATTGCGCATATGCCTGGCCGTTTATCCCGACAAATCGGGAAAAATCAAAGGCAGGACCTTTTTCCGCAATCCGTCTCTTCGCGTACTAAGTGCCGAAGAAGCTGAAAAAACGAAAATCGTTCATCCCGGAAAATCCGCCGCGCCGAAGGAGTTGAGCCTCCTCTCCTTTCCCGCTAAACTGACAGCCCAGCCTCCGGGCAGGGAAATGATTGCCGGGCGTGGCCAGGTGGAATTTCTGGACCTGACCAGCAATCACGATTACAACCGCCCCACCCGCATCACCCTGACGGTTCCGCAAGGAGTGGCAAGCGAACTCTATATGATGAAGTCCTGGGGACTTCTTGATCGCGTAAAACCGGTTTCGGTCGAACAGTCGGGGAAAAATGCGATTTACCGTTTTGATTTGGACAGCAGTTACAATTATTATTGTCTCGGCAACGGATTTTTCTTTGAAACGACGTCGGATACACCGGAACGCTTTGATATATCGGTGCGGATTGCTTCTCCAGACGGCAAAACCCTGGCCGAAATGAATGCTCCGGTCCGACTGATTGACGCGGAGGAGGAGGATTGTTCAAACATCGAAAACTTCGAGTGCTTCTCGTGGTTTCTCTATCCGATCCAGCGAATCGACCTCGAAAATCCGGCTCACAAACTTCCTCCGAAACTTGCCGAACGCTGGCGCAAATCGGGTTTTTCCATGAGAAGGGCAGCCCCTCTGCATGCGTTTCCCTTTACGCTGTCCGCATATATCGACGGCACCATCAAAGGCTTGATGCCGGCGGTTGAAGTAGGTGGCGGGAAATCACGCCTGACCTGCCCCTCTTCGGCGCTTCGGGCCGGAAGTAATTCACTGGCGGAATGGTTTCGCCTAAAAAAACAGGACAAGCAGTTTGCCCAAAAGGATTTCTGGGGCGTATTCGACTATGAGCCGTATTGCTACTCCTGGACGACCGGCGTGTGCTTCTGTCCTGAATGCCGCCGGGCATTCATGGACGCGAACGGGCTGACCGGAAACCTCCTCGAACCGAAAGAGATCCTGAACCGTTACCAGAAACAATGGACCGCATTCGTCTGCCGCCAGCGCGCCGAAGTCGTCAAACTTATTTACGATGCCATCCGCCAGATCAATCCGCAGGCCCGGGTTTCGTTCTGCTCCATGCCGCAGCCGGGGTACGATGAAGACCAGGACCTCTATTTTCAGGAATACGGCATCGACGCTCCCCTTTATGACGGCTTCGTAGATTCTCATTGTCCGATGAATTACGATACTACAATGCGCTTCTTTACCCGCCTGGAGTCAACCCATATGCAGGTACGTAAGCCTCATATCCCGATCCTTTCCACCGGCTGGGGCCCGGCTACCGATTTCGACCCGGACCGTTACAAGCTTCAGCTGACGGCGGCGGGCCTTCTCGGATGTCCCGGCATTTATGCGTATCGTGGACTGATCGCCATGCAGGGCGACTGGATGAACGCCCAGCGTCGGGCGCTGTCCGCGCTGAAAAAATTGACTCCTTACCGCAGTGCTTCCAACATTTATCACCCCGAGAAGGAAGCCTTTTACCGCAACGGCTATGCTGCTGACGGCAATCTTTATGTCATTGTGAAAAAACTTGATGGCAACACCGGCATTTTTCTGTTCAATAATCATCGCCACGAAACGGTTTATGTCGCCGTGCGGCCTGACTCCACGGTTTCCCGGACC
>LVAA01000246.1 GCA_001603955.1 Syntrophobacterales bacterium Delta_02
CTTCAGGTCGACGTTCCGCTGGTCGGGCCCATGTTGGCGAAAAAGGCAGCGCCACTCCTGCTGGAGGCGCTCGAGGTTCAGCAACAGGTGGGCGATGAATACCTCGCTACTCACCGCTGAGGGCGAGCTACCCACCAACATTCGGAAACACCGCGACGCGCGCCCGCCGACAGTGCCCCTACCCGCTACCCTTTGACCGCTTGTAGACCCGTATTCAAAGGAATTTTCGATGGCGAAGGTGACGTTCTACTCCGGCCAACAGCTCCCTCTGGAGATGCACAAAGTTCGGATCATCCAAAAGCTCACCCTGCTTCCGATCGAGGAGCGCCGACGCGCCATCGCCGAAGCCGGATACAACACATTCCTGCTCCAAAATGCCGATGTCTTCTTGGACATGCTCACCGACTCCGGTGTGAACGCCATGAGTGACCAGCAGCAGGCTGCCATGTTGATCGCCGATGATGCCTACGCCGGTTCAGCCACCTACACCCGGCTATATAACAAGCTGGTCGAGATCTTCGGCATGGACTACTTCCTGCCTGCCCATCAGGGCCGCGCCGCAGAACACATCTTGGGTAAGAGCCTGGTCAAGCCCGGCACCTGCGTTCCCATGAACTACCACTTCACCACCTCCAAAGCCCATGTCACCGAGATGGGCGGTGAAGTGCTGGAGTTGATCACCGAAGCCGGGCTCGCCGTCACCTCCGACGACCCCTTCAAGGGCAACTTCGACGTCCCCGCTTTGCGGTCCTTGATTGAGGAGCGCGGTGCGGAGGCTTTCTCCTACGTGCGCGTCGAGGCCGGCACGAACCTGATTGGCGGCCAGCCCTTGAGCCTGGCCAACTTCCGGGAAACCACGGCGCTGTGCAAAGAACACGGAATCCTGACCGTCCTGGATGCGTCCCTGCTGGCCGACAATCTGCACTTCATCAAGACCCGTGAAGCGGCGTGTGCGGACATGTCCATCCCCGAGATCACCCGGGCGATCGCTGACTGCTTCGACATCATTTATTTCTCCGCCCGCAAGCTCGGCTTTGGCCGTGGCGGTGGCATCTGCATCCGTAGCGAGGAGATCTACAAGCAAATGCGGGCGCTCGTCCCGATGTATGAGGGCTTCTTGACCTACGGCGGCATGTCGGTGCGAGAAATGGAAGCCATCACAGTCGGCCTGGACGAAACCATGGACGAGGACATGATCAACCAGGGTCCTCAGTTCATCGAACATATGGTCACCGAACTCGACGCCCGTGGAATCCCGGTCATCACGCCTGCGGGCGGTTTGGGTGCGCATGTGGACGCGATGCGATTCCTGCCTCACATTCCGCAGCAGCAGTACCCGGCCGGGGCGTTGGCCTCGGCGCTCTATCTGGCTTCGGGTGTACGCGGCATGGAGCGCGGCACCCTGAGCGAGCAGCGCGACCCTGATGGCACTGAGCCACTGGCAAATATGGAGCTGGTTCGGCTGGCCCTGCCCCGCCGAGTGTTCACCCTCAGCCAGGTGAACTACGCCATCGACCGGATCGACTGGCTTTACCAAAACCGCGAGCTGATCGGCGGACTA
>LVAA01000247.1 GCA_001603955.1 Syntrophobacterales bacterium Delta_02
AAACGCAACTGGATACGCAACGCGCACCCCCTGCAAAAGGGCCTTGTGCTATCGCTTGTGTCAGTAGGCGTTATGATACTGATGATTCATGGTTTTTTTGAAAATATTCTGGGCAATTTTGCATTTGCCTATTTCAGCCCGCACCAGTTGCAAAAACTGCCAGGGCTGACCGATTTCTACTCCACAGAATACGCGGCCCAGGCCTGCATGATGTTTGCCGTTATTGCCTCGTGGATCAGCCCGGCCTGGATTGTGGCTCTGGAGGGCCGCCCCTGGCAAAACGAGGGCCAACCTGTGAGAGGCTTCAGCATCTGGCTGGGCACGTTCTGCCTGAGTCTGGTCATCTACTTTATGACCATGCACAACCACATGGGCATTCTGTATTACCCGTGGCAGTACTTTACGGCCATTACGCCGCCGTACTGGGAATCGTTTGCGCAAACTGTTTCGGCCAACTTCCATGTGGCCTGGATCATGTGCTGCACCGTTGTGGTGTGGTTTGTGGAAGGAATTTGGGAGCGCTATCCATTCTGCCTTATCAAAAGGCCGGGGCTGCGCCGTTTTGTGACATTTTTTGGCATCATAGCCATCTCCGTTTCGCTGTGCTTCTTCTTCTGGTACATGCAGGAACTCGTGTGGGGCGACGCCATACGCGGTCACCGGCGCGATGCCGCCCCCGACTGGCGCTGGCTGCACGTGGGTGAAACGGCCATCTTCTTCCTTGTGCCAGCGCTATTTCTGCAATTCTATTGCGGCAACTGGCCCAACAAGTTTAGCACTCCGGTAAACGTACTTATCCGTACAGGGCTGGTGGCCCTTGGCGGTATCGCTGTGTACTGCCTGTACTACAAGTACGCCCACTTTGTACTCGGCACGCAAAAGGGCTTTTCTCACCCGCAGCAGTTCCCCATGATACCCATGATCTGGCTCATCGACATCTGGCTGATCAACTGGTGGTTCATGGACGGTTGGCCCGGCTGGAAGCGCGAATTGCGCACCAGCGAGGATATCGCCGCCGAAGAACACGCCTTTGCCGTCCAGAGCGCCTGGACCCCGGCCATGCTTCCCGGCCTTGTGGTGGGCATTCTCGCTGGCGTTATTCTGTACTTTGCCATAGTGGCCGCGCTGCCCTGGTTCAGCGCACACTTCACCCTTGTGCAGTAGGGAGAACAACATGGACAGACGAGAATTTATCAAGGGTGCTGCGTTAGGGGTCGGCGTAGGGGCCATCGGAGCCATGGGCGCGTATTCATATTCACCCATGCGCAGGGCCTTTCTTAAGGACGTAAAGCGCGGAACCGCAGATATCGGCGTATGCAAGGCAATCAAGATTACCAATATCTCCGAGACAAGCTGGTTTGACAACGGCACATTCATGAAGGATGTGACCGGCGCAGGCGGCCTGCTGGTAGACCAGTACACGTTCAACTGGCCGCCGTTCGGCAACGGCAAGGGCATTGGCAAGGGCAGTTACGCCGACGGCATGAAGCTGATCAAGCACCTGCTGCCCAACAAGCTGGAAGAAGCCTGGCAGATCGTACGCGAAAACAGCGTACACTCCGAGAATGCCGGTGGTTTTTCATGCCTTGTTGAAATTGAAGCCATGGACGGCAAGGTGACAAAATACCTTTTTGACACCGGCTGGAATTACCTGTGGATGGACACCTGCTACAAGCGCGAAGGCATCGACACCATGCTGGCAAACAATGAAATTGCCGCCATGATCCAGACGCACGAGCACATGGACCACT
>LVAA01000248.1 GCA_001603955.1 Syntrophobacterales bacterium Delta_02
TAGCTGAACGTCGTCGCCTGCGGGGTATTCTGATCCTGATACGTGACCAGGTGTTCGAGCTGCCCCCGGTCGTCGTAGAAGTACTGTTGGCGGTAAACGCCGCCCTCCATGCCGGAAACCTGTCCCTGCGGGGTGTAAACATAGGTTGTGGAGATGTTTTCCGGGGTCGTTTCGGCGGTTGTGCGTCCGAGCAGATCGTAGGAATAGGAAGCGGTACGCGAAGAGCCGTCGGCGGACTGCGTCACCGTCAAGGGGTTACCCTGTGTATTCAATGTTCTGCGGACACTCACCATCACTCCGTTCTCCTCATGGTCACTGCCGGTCTGCCGGTTGAACTCGTCGTATACATACGAAGTCTGGCCCAGCACGTCATGACTGCTCGTCATTAGCATACCATTCGACGTTTCATTTGTCAAGGTTATGCCGTTGAAATCGGTGATTTTTTGCTGTACCGCGCCGTTGCCGAGGTAGAGGATTTCGGTGATGTTTGTCCGGCCTTTGCCGGTCTGCCAGGATTTTTTGCCGCCACGGGCGGACATGGAACTGGAAATTTCCGTCCGGGTGCTGTCGCTGTGAATATACGTTTTGCTGTAATTGACGACAAGGGTTTCGTATTCGGCGTAGCCGTTTTCATATTCGGTGACGGTGTCGTTTTCCCAATCGATGTCGTTGGTGCTTTCGAGACGTTTGACCACGTTGTATTTGAGTTCGCCGGTAGATTCGTCGTAGACGTTCAGGGTGCGGGCGCCAAGCGAATTCATCGTGTGGCTGACGCGGCCCTTGTCGTCGTAAACGGTCGTTTCGGTGTAGCCGTCGGGGTAGACGGTTTTGTACTGGCGGCCGAGGAAGTCGGTGTAGGTGCGGCGCTGTTCTTCGCCGGCGGCGCATTCGAGGGTATAAAGTTCGCCGTTCTCGACGCCGTATCTGTAGGAGAGCGGGTACACCGCGGTGCCGGTGAGGCTTTTGGTGGAGCCGTCCAGATAGCGTTCGGTAATCTGCGTGCCGCCGAGGGCGTCGGTGGTTTTCGAATAATTCCTGCCGTTTTCGTAGAGTGTTTCGGCTCCGGCGGGATTGATTTCGCGGATGAGTTCGCCGTCGGCGTCGTATTCGTAACGGGTGACGAGTTCGCCGTCCTCCCTGCCGACCAGCACCGATTCCACGACGTTGTCGTCGGCATCGTAGGCCTGTATGGTGGTGAGTCCCGCCGCCGTGGTGAACACCTGGCGGTCAAACGCATCGTAGCCGTATTCCGTGACGGAGCCGTCCGGCGCGGTGACGAAACGCGGTCCGCAGCAGTTGTATTCCGTGGCGGTGAAGTCGCCGTCAACCGTGGTTTCGGTAAGCACCCGGCCGTAGTTGTCATAGGTGTAGACCGTGCCGCCGGTCAGCAATCCGGATTCAAGGTCGTAAGTTTCACGCGAAACAGTGTTGCCGCGATAGTCCTGAATGGCGATTTCCCTGGTGCCGTAGTCTGGCAGGAAGCCACTCGAAACAGTGGTGATCCATTCGTTGGCTTCATTACTGGCGTAGGTGGTAATGGAACCGGAGCCATCGGCGTTTTCGGTTTTCCAATGCCGTCCGGCGAATTCACCGTCCGGATATGCGTATTCTTTGCTGATCCGATTTTCCGGTGCATCCCAGGCCGCGCCTGGCGTTGTGGCTGTGACTACCCAGGATTCATGTTCAAAAAAGAGATAGTACGTACGGCCGGTTTCCACGCCGAGCGTTTTGCGGATGATCGTTCGAGGACGGTTGTCCTCCTCGATTACGTTTTCATCCTGCCGCAACAAATCGTAATTATACAGTGTGATGC
>LVAA01000008.1 GCA_001603955.1 Syntrophobacterales bacterium Delta_02
GTCCGCATAGAGGCCGTGATCAGGGCGGGAGCCGACAAGCCGTTCCTGAGAGACTACGAGTACTACATCAAGGAACTCGGCAAGGTGGAGAACCTCACCTTCACGGACGGTAAGGGGCCGGATCATTCGGCGGTGGGTGTCTACAGGGACATCGAGGTCTTCGTGCCCCTCAAGGACCTCATCGATATCGCGAAGGAATTGGGAAGGATCGAAAAAGAACTTGCCAGGATCACCGAAGATAGTGAAAAATTGATGAAGAAGCTGGGCAACGAGGCATTCCGCCAGAAGGCGCCGGAGGAGGTCATAGCCCGCAACGAGGCCCAGTACAACGAGCTTTCGGCCAAGAAGGAAAAGCTCATGCAGAGCAGAAAGGTCCTGGAGGGCCTTTCGAGGTAGTTGATGCCCTTAAATTTTTCGCTCATCGAGTCCTTCATAGCGGATCACCGGGAGGACATGAAGAACAAGGCCATGCTCCGCCATGACCGGTACCGCATACTCTCGGAGCTGGGCACAGCCCTGCAGACGGTTCTCAAGGACTACGAGATATTCGAGACGGAGCTCAACTCCCTCGTGATCGACATAGTCAACAACACCTCGTCCTATGAGACGCTCCGGGAATGCCATGAACGGGCGGTAGCCGGGGTGGAGAACTTTTTTCTCGAAGAGGACACCATCGTGGACGTCCACGACCTCTTCCGCATCATCAGGGACAGGATCGCGATCAGGGTCCTGGAACTCGTCGAAAAGGAGATGCTCGACGAGGGCCTCGGGAAGCCTCCGACGGATTACGTTTGGGCGGGACTGGGAAGCGAGGGCCGTGACGAACAGACGATGATCACCGACCAGGACAACCTCCTCGTCTATGCCGAACGGGATGACGATTTCGCCTCCGGGCAACTGAGAAAGCGCTGTGCGGAAACAATGACGGAAAGTACCTCTCCCGCCCCGGCCGATGCCCTCGGCCCCAGGACACTTCTTGACGGATATTTCAGGATATTCGCGCAGAAGGCTTCCGACCGGCTCCACCAGGTCGGGTTCGAGAAGTGCAAAGGGGGCGTCATGCCCGTCAACGATCGCTGGAGAGGCTCCATAAGGGACTGGAAGAAAAGGATCGACGATCGCATCACCCTGGACAAGGGGATCTTCGAGCCGCTGGACGTCATCATCCTTACCGACGCCCGCCCGGTGAACGGCAACAGGGCGATCCTCAAGGAACTTCTGGACTACTTCTTCGCCCTGCTCATCAACAACAAGCATTTCATGAAGGAGTTCATCCAGTCCGCCGTCCTGATGCCGAGTGCGCTCACCTTCTTCGGCGGCTTCAAGGTCGAAAAGGAGGGGGAGAACAAGGACAAGTTCAATATCAAGCTCCTCGGCTGGTCACCGCTTATCCTCTCCGTCCGGATGCTCTCCCTGTCGAACGGGATATTCGAGAGGAACACGCTCAAGCGGATCGCGATCCTGAGACAACGCAACATCATCAAAAAAGAAATGGAAAGTTCCCTCGTTGACGCGTATTTCACTTTCGTCCGCTATCGCATAATAAACCAGATCAACTATCGCGATGACGAGGGCAAGAGCTCGAACTTCCTTCGGCCCGACATGCTTGGTCCCGACGAACAGGAAAGACTGCGCAGGGCCATGAAGGCCGTTGAGACCTTTCAGAAATTCATACAGGAGACACTCCTCTTCGGAGAGGCAGTATAAAGGGGGTAATTATGAAGGTTGTGGAGCTGATGAACAAAGACGTGGTAACCTGTCATCCGACGGAGAAACTGAACATCATACTCAACAAGCTGGAGCTATTCAGCATTGCGGGGATGCCCGTCGTGGACAAGGGCAAACTCGTCGGCATCGTGTGCCAGAGCGACATCCTCAAGGGACTCAAGACCGGGAGCATGGGAGAGCTTTCGGTGGCCGATGTGATGACAACGGAGGTCGTGACCGTACCGCCCACAGAGTCTGCGGTCCTGGTGGCAAAGATCATGGTGGAGAGGCACATCAACAGGGTACCCATCGTCGAGAACGAGAAGCTGGTTGGCATTGTCACCCGCGGCGACATCATCAAGGCCGTGGCGGAATGCGGATAAAAAACTGTTTCAGGTCTCAGGTCTCAGGTTTCAGGCTAATGGGACGGAACGTTGGAATGGGCTGGCAGGAGACACGTAAGAACTGGTTTCAGATAGTTCGGAAAATGTACTTGTAACGATATGGACAGCCAGCGTTCATTCCGGCTTTTTTGGCTTGAGACTTGAGACCTGCGACCTGCGACTTAAGAAAGGACTGACATGAAGATAACACGAGAGACCGTTGAGTACGTGGCGCATCTTGCGAGGCTTGATCTGGACGCGGGGGAGATCGATGCATATACGCGGCAGATAGACAGCATCCTCGAGTACATGGACTCGCTCAATACCCTTGACACCAACGGCGTTGAACCCACGAGCCATCCCGTTCCGGTGCAATGCGTCATGCGGGAGGATGCGGTCAGGGATTCCTTCACCGCCGAGGACTCGGTGAGCAACGCCCCGGCAAGGATAGACACGTTTTTCAAGGTGCCGCCTATTATAGAGGTGGAGGAGTAGAAACTGGCTTGAACCGCTTGAACCGCTTGAGCGTTGAGAGACTGAAAACCGCCGGAATTCATTCCTGCGTCGTTCTGGCGCAGGGCGGAGAACCCGGGAAGAATATGCAGCCATGATGTGGTTCGCTTGGAGGAGATAAGGCGTGGATATACTGAATTCGACAATAGTGCAGTTGAGGCAAATGCTGAGGAAGAAAGAGATCAGCTCCGTGGAGTTGACGGGGTATTATCTCGACCGTATAGGGAAGTATAATGGCGAGATACTCGCCTATCTCAGGACAACGGACGATTACGCCATGGAGATGGCGCGGGAAGCGGATGAAAAGATCGCGCGCGGAGAAGACGCGCCGCTACTCGGCATACCGCTCGGCATGAAGGATATCCTTTGCACGAAGGGGATCGAGACCACCTGCGCCTCCAACATCCTGAAGGGCTTCGTGCCGCCCTATGACGCCACGGTTATCAAAAAGTTGAAGGAGGCGGGGTTTGTCCACCTCGGCAGGCTGAACATGGACGAGTTCGCCATGGGTTCATCCACTGAGAACTCGGCTTTCCAGACAACAGCGAACCCCTGGGACATCGCGCGGATACCCGGCGGTTCCAGCGGAGGGTCCGCGGCAGCGGTTGCCTCGGGGCTTTGCACGGGCGCCCTCGGAACCGACACGGGCGGCTCCATCCGCCAACCGGCAAGCCTCTGCGGCGTTATCGGCATGAAACCCACCTACGGCAGGGTCTCCCGTTACGGCCTCATCGCCTTCGCCTCTTCCCTCGACCAGATAGGCCCTTTCTCCCGAACTGTGAGCGATTGCGCCACCATGCTCGGCGTCATCGCGGGCTACGACCCCCTGGATTCCACGTCCATCCCCGAGCCCGTACCCGACTACCACTCCTTCCTGGGCAGGGACATCAAGGGGCTCAAGGTAGGCATACCAGCCGAGTATTTCGTCGAGGGCATGGAAAAAGACGTCAGGAAAAACTACGAAGACAACCTGCAGGTCCTCAAGGACCAGGGCGCCGAGCTCGTCGACGTATCGCTTCCCCATACACGACACGCCGTGGCCACCTATTACATCATCTGCACCGCCGAGGCCTCGTCGAACCTCGCACGCTACGACGGCGTCAAGTACGGCCTGCGACAGGAAGGCAAGGACATCATCGACATGTACAAGAAGACCCGTTTCGCGGGCTTCGGCAAGGAGGTGAAGCGCAGGATCATTCTCGGGACCTACGTCCTCTCCTCCGGCTATTACGACGCCTATTACCGCAAGGCCGGCAAGGTACGCACCCTCATCAGGCGCGACTTCGACGATGCCTTCGCGTCCTGCGACCTCATCGTAACGCCCGTCTCGCCGACCACAGCCTTTAAGGCCGGGGAGCGTCTGGAAGACCCGCTGACCATGTACCTGTCGGACATCTTCACCATACCCGTCAATCTCGCGGGTCTGCCGGGCATCTCAATCCCGGGAGGCTTCGATGTCAAAGGTCTTCCCATAGGCCTCCAGATCATCGGCAAACCGCTGGATGAAGGAACGATGCTGCAGGCAGCGCACGTGTTCGAGTCGGTGAAGAAGGTGAGGACGATACCGGAACGGCTGATGGGGTGAAAGAGAAGATAAAAGCCTGCCTCACGCCCGCTTCGCTCGAGCACGCAGAGGGCACAGAGAAATGCAGAAAAGAATGTCCTCGCTGGGTTGGTTTTTCCTCCCGCTCCTCAGAGCGGGATCGAAGGTTCCCGGGGATTTTTGCTTTTCTGAAATTCCCGGGAAGGCTTTTCTTTCTTCGTTTTTCTCCGTGCTCTCCGCGGACTCTAGAGACGAACGAAGTGAGGAACGGGCGTGAGATAGTCTTTTGAGAGGCCAGGTTTAGACGATGGATGCCAGGGATGCGAAAGGATTGTTGACGGCGCTTAAGAATATGGGAGTTGATGCATATGCGTTTGCCGAAAGGAAAGGGCCCACGCTCTCCGAGCTTAAGAAGACCGTCCTTAGCTGCGAGAGGTGCGGGCTCGCGAAGACGCGCAGGAATGTCGTCTTCGGCGAGGGAAGCCCGAAGGCGGATATCGTCTTCGTAGGCGAGGCGCCGGGAGAGGAAGAGGACAACCAGGGACGGCCCTTCGTCGGCAGGGCGGGCAAGCTACTCGACCAGCTCATCGAGCGCATCGGGGTGAACAGGAGCGACGTCTTCATCTGCAATGTCCTCAAGTGCAGACCGCCGGGGAACCGCGACCCTCAGCCCGATGAGGCAGCGGCGTGCAAGGAATATCTCCTCGCGCAACTCGATATCATCCGGCCCCGAATCATATGTACCCTCGGGCGCCATGCCTATAATACCCTCCTTGAAACGGATGCCCCGATAACCCGCATCCGCGGCAAACTGACGACCTTCCGCGGCATTCCACTCCTGCCGACCTATCACCCCTCCTATCTCCTGCGGAGCCAGGGCAGGATCAAGGAGGCCTGGGAGGACATGGAAAAACTGAAAGAAATGTTGTAGAGGCGGTTTCATGTTTCATGTTTCATGTTTCATGCTCAAAAGACAAGCGCTCTTCGTCCTCAAACCTGAAACTGCGGTTCGAATCCTTGAAAAACCCTGCGTAATCCTGTATTATTAGACACTTGCTGCAGGCCTTAAGGGGGTGGGTTCCATGAAGTACATACTTGGTCCTATGAAGGTACCGTTCCTTATATTGACGCCCATGTGCATTCTTGTCGGGATTGCGACGGCCATGTGGTCAGGCGCGAGGATCGATATCCTTTCCGTGGTCCTCATCGTCATCGGCGCTGTCTGCTCCCACATCAGCGTCAACGCCCTCAACGAGTACTGCGATTTCAAGAGCGGCCTTGATTTCAGAACTCAGAAGACCCCTTTCAGCGGCGGCAGCGGCACGCTTCAGGAGAGGCCCGACAAGGCGGGATGCGCCCTCGCCACGGGGATAATATCCCTCGTCCTCTGTTTCGCCATCGGGATGTATTTCGTCTTCACCGTCGGCGTGCTCCTGCTTCCCCTTGGGCTTCTGGGAATGGCGCTTATCGTCTTCTATACCCAGTGGATCACGAAGAAACCGATCGTCTGCCTCATCGCTCCCGGGCTTGGCTTCGGTCCTCTCATGGTTCTGGGAACGCATTTCGTCCTCACCGGCAGTTACTCCTGGACCGCCCTTCTTGCGTCCCTGGTCCCCGGGTTTCTCGTAAGCGACCTTCTCCTTCTCAACCAGTTCCCCGACGTGGAAGCTGACAGGACGGTGGGAAGGAAACACCTCCCCATCCTGCTGGGAAGGAAGAATGTGGCAAGGATATACATATTCTTCCTTGCCGCCTCGTATGTGCCGCTCTTCCTCGGCTACGCCCTCGGCGTTTTCCCCATCCACGTCTTTTTCGCCCTCGCCACGACGGTCATAGCCGTTCAGACATCGCGGGGCGTCCTGAAACACTCCGAGGAAATGAAGGGCCTTGTACCCTACCTGGGCAAGAACGTGATCATCGACCTCGCCACGCCAGCGCTCCTCGCCATCGGCCTTATGATCGCGTCGTGATACCGGATCCCTGCCAGGGACACCGGGAAGGAGCGGGAAATTCTCGAGAACCCTAGATCACTTCGTATTCATCGACCTTCCATCTATGCAGTTTTTCCACAGCGCTTTCGGCCGCTTTCAGGAGGACGTTGATGTCCACGGGCTTGACAAAAAAGTCATCGAAACCAGCCTCGCGGCACTCTATCTGGCCAAAGATGTTCACATAGCCCGTGAGGGCATGGATGATGGCAATACGGTTCCTCTTGCGTATCAGCCTGCACAGATCGACACCGCTCATCCCGGGAAGGTTGAGGTCCAGGAACATTATCATGACGGCCTCGTTCTGCAGGATGTCGAGGGCCGTTTCGGCACTTTCGGCCGTCAGGGCCTCATAGCCGCTCCTCTCGAATATCTGCTGCAGCGTACCGAGAATGGCCGGCTCGTCATCGACTATCAACACCTTTTTCGGATTCATAGCGGTTGTCCCCCGTGGTGAGTTTGGATCATCGAGTCTCCTCTTCAGGCGTCCTGCCTATGTCCGTGATCTTGATGGTACCTATGTAATCACGATTCGAATACTTTTTCAATCCCATCAGTTCCCTCGTTATCGTACCGATCCTGCGGACCTGGTCGTTCATCATCTCGAGCGCCTCCCGCGTCCGGTCATCGGGGTTGTCCATGGACAAGAGATGGATCCGGGCACTGATGATCTGAAGCGGCTGGTTCACTTCATGGCAGATCGCACCCGCCATCTCAAGCGCGGCTGAGAGCCTGGCGTTATGCCGCTCCTCTTCATCCGCCTTCCTGTGCCTCGCGCTGTACTCCTCCAATTCCCGGACTCTCCGTTCCAGGGCGGCTATCTCGCGGAGGAATTCACGGCTTTTCCTTGCTGTGCCTTTCATATCACCACATCACGACACCGACCCGTGCCCATGCGTGAACGCGCTCGAACCATCTGCACTTACCTGCGTGGACGCTCGAAATGCGTGCGCTACAGAACACGGTCACATCATCAATTGGACGCAGTATACACCCTTATTTCCATTATCGGCCGATATCCCGATAAGTTTAGTGCCCTCATAACATCGGTGCTCCCCGGACCCCCCTCAAGTCCCTTCGAACACCGCGAGACCCTTGATGTTCCCGCCGCCAAAGCGGGTCATGACTTCCGCGGCCACACCCAGTCCTTCGCCGAGATGGACCCCCTCTATACCGGGGACGGCGTAGGAGTAGAAGAGAACATTGCGCGTATCGTCCCGCACCCTTGTCTTTTCATCCGCCCCCTGGCAAAGGACACAGATGATGTCTCTTTCGTCCCGGAGCACGATCTCCCCCTCGACCGTCGTGAACCGGCGGCCTCCCATTCCGGCGCACACCTCTCCGCTCTGGGCCACATCAAGCGTGAGCGCGCCTTCGATACGGTCGTGGTCCGTGACCGCCACGAGGATCCCGGCACACATCTCCGCCATGAAGTGCGCATCCACCATCAGGTTATACCTCGGGAAACCGCTCAGGACCGTTCTCTTGAGATGTCCAGGCAGGGGGCAATCAAACCCGAAGTTCCGGAAGAACCTGTCATAGAGGTCGATGCGGGCCGAGATACCGGCGAGCGTCTCGCGCTTTCTCATTTTTCGCAGGAGGCCCCGCCTGTGCTGCTCAAACCCTGTGGCGTCGGTCACAGGCAGGCAGTCGGATATGAGCGTCAATCCAAAAGCGACACCCGGATACCTCGCCTGATAGGCGGGGGAGATCGAAAGGTCCACCCATGCCGTCCCGTTCTTTTCCACTTCGCACCTCCCGTTGTTTCGTTTCTTTACTCCCGGCAACCGGCTGCCCCGCTCGGAACCCCCATACATTATACCCTGTTTCGCCGCTTTGCCACAGAGATCCATGGAAGGGGAGCATCCGGCAACGTCCGATAGCGCTTCCTTACACCTTGAAATCGGCCCTTCGGTGGCCTAATATATTCTTTAGACTGAGGAACCGCGTTCATTGACGGGAAATCCCGCGGTTTGCCCAAGGCCAAAGTGTTTCCGGCAGGCAATGTCCTCAGCAAAGGGGGTAATATGGATATAATACGGAAAGCAGTGTTCATGGGACTTGGCGCCATCACCATGACAAAGGACAAGGCCGAGGAACTGGTGGACGATCTCATCAAGCGCGGGGAAGTGGCAAGCGCTGAAAGGTTCAAGACCATCGACAAGCTCCTCAAGGAAGCGGACAAACAGGAGAAGGAGTTTCAGCACAAGGTGTCCGAGGCCGTGCAAAAGGTGATCGTCGAGATGGGCCTTCCCACGCGCAAGGACCTGGAAGAGATCGGCAAGACACTGAAGAAGATCGAGGCGAAGATGTCATCCGCGGAAAAGAAGGATGCGGGTTAGCGGGTGCCCATCTTTCGAGCTCGTGATACGTACCGGGACCTGAAGCGGTACAGCCAGATCGTCTCCGTGCTCGCCCACCATGGCTTCACGGAAGTCCTGGACAGGCTGAAGGCGCGATACCGTGTTCCGCGGAAACGCAAACCTTTCCTCAAGGAGACTCCCACCGAAAGACCTCCCACCCCGGTGCGGCTGCGCCTCGTCTTTGAGGAGTTGGGCCCGACCTTCATAAAACTGGGCCAGATACTGAGCAGCCGCCCTGATATACTGCCGCCCGATTACATAAAAGAGTTGAGCAAGCTTCAGGATGACGTGCCTCCCTTCCCTTTCGAGGAGGTCAGGACCCTCGTGGAAACACAATTGAAACGGCCGCTCGCGGAGCTCTTTTCGTTGTTCGAGGAGAAACCGGTGGCGGCGGCTTCCCTGGCCCAGGTCCACCGCGCCAGGACGCAGGCGGGCGAAGAAGTGGCGGTCAAGATCCAGCGGAAGGGCATAGAGGAGGTCATCGAGACCGACATCCGCATACTAAGAGAGTTCGCGGGCCTAACCGAGCGGCACGTCCCCGAGAGCCGGTATTTCGGTCCCCTGGAGCTTGTGGAAGGTTTTGCCAGGACCATCCGGCACGAACTCGATTTCGTCAGGGAAGGACGGAACATCGACCGCTTCAGGGCCCATTTCGCCCGCACGCCAACGGTCTATATTCCAGGGGTATACTGGGACCTGACGTCGTCCAAGGTTCTGACGATAGAGTTCATAGCAGGGATCAAGATATCCGACATCGACCGCCTGGAGGCCGCCGGCCTCGACCGGAGGACCATCGCCCTGAACGGGGCCAATCTCACCCTCGAGGAGATATTCGAGCTCCGCCGTTTTCACGCCGATCCTCATCCCGGGAACATCTTCGTCCTCGACAACAACGTGATAGCTCCTGTTGACTTCGGCATGACGGGGACCATCGACGAAGAGACCTCGGAGCAGATGACCGGCATATTCGTGGCCGTCATGCAAAAGGATGTGGACACTCTCGTCGGGTTGCTGCGAGCGATCGGTGTCGTTGGAGAACCTTATGACGACCGTGCCTTTAAGCTGGAGTTGCACGATCTCTTCGACCGTTACTACGGCGTGCCCCTGAACAGGCTCGATATCGGGACCATCACCAGGGAACTCATGACCATCGTTCACCGACACAGGCTAAGACTCCCACCGGAATTCGCGATGACAGGAAAGGCGCTCCTCATCAGCGAGGGTGTCGGGAGGCTGCTCTATCCCGATTTCAACATCATCGAGACCGCGCGGCCTTATGCCCGAAGGATCCTGCTCCGCAGATTCGACCCGGCAAGACAACTGCGCGGGCTCTCCAGGGTTGCCGAGGAGGTCGTCGCGTTATTGAGGGCCCTGCCGCCGGACACGAGAGAGATACTGTCCATGATACGGAAGGGAAAGCTCGCCATGCGCTTCGAGCATCGGGGACTGGAGCTTCTCACGGACGAATTGGACCGGTCGAGCAATCGCATCAGTTTTGCCCTGGTGATAGCGGCACTCATCATAGGGTCCTCACTTATCTTCCAGACAGGAGTGGGTCCGACCATCTTCGGTTACCCCGTTCTGGGTCTCGGCGGTTTTCTCCTCGCCAGCATCCTCGGGATATGGCTTCTCATCGGGATCATGAGGTCCAAGAGACTCTAGGCATCGTTTCAACCGCTTGAACCGTTTCAACGGATCGAAGGCAGCGCTACGCCCGCCGGGCCCCGCGATGCTCTTGCGAGGCACGGGTCGTTCATATTGAGCTTGTCGGTAGAGAATCCGGAAAGGCCTGCGGTTGACCTCGCCCCCGATCGTCAGACCTTCAGAGGGATCACGGCGATGGGGAGCGACCGTTCATGGGCAGGTCGATGATCACCAGAAGGCCTCCGTCCGCCTCGTTCCGGGCGGTCACGGAACCCCGGTGGAGGACCACGGCGCTCTTCGTGATGGCAAGGCCAAGACCGGTGCCGCCGCTTTGCCTGTCCCGCGCCGCCGATACGCGGTAGAAGGGCCGAAAAAGGTGGGGAAGATCGGCTTCCGGCACGCCGCCGCCATGGTCGCGCACGCTTATCCGGGCATGTTCCGCCCCCGCCTCCGGGCTCCTGCTGAGACGGACCTCTACCACGGTATTTTCGGAGGTGTACCGTATGGCATTGCGGATAACGTTCTCGATGCCCCTGCGCAACCATTCCTCGTTGCCTGTGACCACACATGGCTCGACGTCGAGAAGGCGCACGCCGCAGCCGCGGACATTCGCCTCGAAGTTCGCATCGTCCACAATCTCACCGAGGAGCAGGGCAAGGTCAACAGGGACCATGTCAACAGACGAAATGTTGCCTTCGATGCGGGTCAGTTCGAGAACCTGTCCAATCATCTCATTGAGCGCCATGGCCTCCTTCTCGATCCTGGTGAGGGTCGAGGGGGCCGCCGCGGCATCCTGGCGCCTCAGAAGCTCAACCGCTATGGTTAGCCGCGCGAGGGGAGAGCGCAACTCATGGGAAACATCCTGTACAAGCCTGCGCTGCTGGGTGACCAGGGATTCGATGCGCTCGGCCATGACGTCGAAATCGTTGGCAAGGTCCGAGAGCTCATCCTTCCACAGGGCCTTCTTCCTGCCCGACCTCGCCGAAAGCTCACCATCGGCGAACCTGTGCGCGGCCTCCCGGAGCCTCACTATCGGTGAGGTCAGGTAACGGGCAAGCAGATAACACACACCTCCCGAGATAACGAGCGTCATGAAGAGCCTGAGCAGCGAGAAGGGTTGACCGGGAGGAAAGAAGAACCCGGGGCCAAAGATCATGGGCGGCGGCGGCCCGTGTCCCGGAGGAGGCGGCGGGGCGAAGACGCTTCGGGGGATATCGCCGACCACGGTATAGTTCTTGCCATCCTCGCCGCCCATCGGGAGTGCAAGGAGCATTCCCGTTCGCGACCGGGACAGTTCCACTTTCCCTGTCCGCCGTACCGCGCCGGCGATGTCCTCAATGCCCCGCGGCAGTGAACGGCCCCCCAGGTCCCTGCCTGCCCCATCGACAACATACGCGTCGATCCCGGACAGGCTTTTCAGCCTCCGGGCGGACCTTTCCAGCGCGTCGTCGTCGGAGGACCTCATGTGCTCCATCACCGTGTGGCCATAGAACACCAGGACCGGTCCCACGGTGCGACTGATGCGTTCATCGCGAGGTCCTCCTCCGAAGGGCCCCGTGCGGCTCACCCAATCGAGGCCTATCTGGGCGGCTATGACGAGGAGGGTTGAAAGCCAGAAACAGAGGTATATCTTGAGAAAGATGCCGCGAACAGGCATATCACTCCTGCCTTCCTGCGGCCCCCGCGCGCATGCGAGAGGTCGGCCCCCTCAGCGCATAGAGGTACCCGACGTTCCGTATCGTCTTTATGCGCTCCGTTCCGTCGACTTCGCGGCCGAGCTTCTTTCTGAGCCTGCTCACGTGAACGTCTATACTGCGGTCATAGGGATATGGCGTCCGCCCCAGGACGGACCGTATCAACTCCTCTCTCGGCACAAGCCGGCCTGCATTGCGCAGCAGAACCTCGAGAAGGCTGAATTCCATTGCCGTAAGGTTGACGGGGCCGCCGGGCAGAAGGACAAGGCGCGTCTCGATGTGCATCTCCACGTCGCCCACCTTAAGCATTTCGGGGGTCGGGTCATCAACACCCTCCCTGTCGAGGCGCATGCGCCTCAGGACGGCACGGATGCGCGCGACCAGTTCGCGCGGGTTGAAGGGCTTGGCGAGATAGTCGTCGGCACCGATCTCCAGACCCACGATGCGGTCGACGGTCTCACCGCGTGCCGTAAGTATGATGACGGGCGTGTTCGACCTGCTCCTCAAATGACGCAGAACCTCGAACCCGTTCATCCCGGGTAGCATCACATCGAGGACGATGAGGTCATGATCGCCTTCGCAGGCCGCCTGCAAACCCTCTTCACCATCGTGGGCACTCTGAACCTCAAATCCCTCGGAAACGAGATAATCCGTGAGAAGTTCGCACAAGGCAACGTCATCGTCGATCGCCAGTATCCGTTCCATCGTCAGGCACCTTATAACCACCGAACGCACAGGTGGGTCATTTTGAATAATGTACATCACTTCCCCGTAGTGGGAAAAATCTTTTTCTCACTCTTCACAATTCTTAACACAAAATCAATGTCTATTCACGCCCCTGGGCGACAACTAGTATACCGATTGCAGCAAATGGCATCAGGCGGCCGGCCAGGAATAAACAAACAAAAAGGAGGTAGACATGATCAGCTCCATCAGCAGCATGAACAGCATGACGTCGATGATCCAGATGCGTCAGCAGATGTTCAGCAAGATCGATACGAATGGGGACGGAAAACACGATGCAGATGAACTGTCGGCGATGGTGGCTAACGGCCCCCAGGGAGGGCCAAGCGCGGAAGACATCCTCGCCCAATTCGACGCCGACGGTGACGGGGCCATAAGTGAAAGCGAGTTCAACACCGCTCAGCCGGGGCCTCCCGGCGGGCTATCGGGCGCGGGCGCGATGTCGACGGAAGACCTCATCGCACAGATGTTCGCCCAGGCAGACGAGAATGAAGACGGGGTCATCGACGAAGATGAACTGGCACAGATCGCGGCCATGGGTCCCGAAGGCGGGCCCAGCGCAGAGGAACTGCTCTCGCAGCTCGACACGGACGGTGACGGCACGATAAGCGAAACCGAATTCGCCGAAGGACCATGGGCGAACCAGCACGTGCAGGGACCTCCTCCACCACCACCTCCGCCGGAAGAGGGAGCAGAGACCGAGTCCATCTTCAGCCAGCTCGACACGGACGGTGACGGCACGATAAGCGAAAGCGAATTCGACACCGCAATGAACTCCATTGAAACCTTCTTCTCTTCCATCTCCACCGGAGACAACGACAAGTCCGTGAGCGACATTATGGGACTGCTCGGTGCAGCTCTCAACGCCTACCAGCAGGCGAGCAGCACTTCTTACGCCAGCTCTGTACAGGCCTCACAGGGCGCCGGCTCCTCACTCTATGCCTGACGGCATGGAAGCACGCAGTCAGGCTCTGCGCCGACCGTAAACGAAAGAGGGGCCCCGACGGTGCCTGAACCGTCCGGCAGGGGCCCCTCTTTGAATAGGGTTGCTTAGCTGCAAGACCTGTTTTCATCCGGCACAATTTTCCTATTGAGGAATTATTTTCCCACCTGAGGACCATGGGACAGGGAGGATGTGCCATCGCCTTGCTGCCGGCACGTCCCGAAAGGACGCCGCCGTCCCGGCGGGATACCGTCCGCGGCATCGTATTTGCTTCTTTTCTCCCCGGATAAAAAACGAGGAAAGGAGATACCGATGATAGGTTCAATTGCCCAGGGTTACGCGGCCAGAGCACTTATGTCCATTGCCGGCAAGGTCCTGCAGCCGTCAGATACCGGAGAAGACAGGATGAACCGGAATATCCCGGCAGCATCGGCAGCAGGTACCGCGGCGGCGGATACGCTCACAGTCTCCGGTAAAGGCAAGCTCCTCGCCGCAAACAAACTGCTGCTTCCCACCGCCTCCAATGTCCAGGCACTTTCGGCAACCCTGTCGCAGAACATCTCCAGCCTTCTCACGAGCGCGGGGATTCCACCGACATCATCGTTCAAGATCGATGTCGATGGGAGCACCATGGATATCACCGTCAAAGGAGATGGGAGCGGAATGGCCGCCATAGCGAAAGCGATCGACGGCAACGAAGCGATCAAGAACGAGATCAGGACCCTGGCCGCGATAAGCAGCCATCTAGCCGCCGCGGCGGAGCCATCGAAGTCTCAGGGAGAATACGCCGCCAACCAGGACCTCGGGAACCTGGTCTTGAGGTACGCCGCCCTGTTCGGGCAACAGAAGGCGAATGATATCTCGATCAACTTCGACGGAACGGCGGCCACGGTACTGGTGGACGGGAAGAACCCCGTGACGGGCCGCTCATAACGCCGGGGGCATTATTTCCGGGACAGCGTCCCGAACCGCGGCCCTCCTTATGACCCCTGACTTCCGGCACGGGTCAATGCGAGTGTCCGCAGTAACGTTCAAAACCCATGACCTTGGTGGCCGCGGCCCCGGACACCCCGAAAAAGACCACGGGTTTGCGGCCGACGAACTGGATGATCGATCCATTGACACAGGTGGAACCCGTTGCGAGAATGATATCGCCCCAGGCGAGCACGTCCTGAGTTGCCTCAGGTCCTTCAATGATGATACCGAACTTCTTCTTTCCGATGTTGTCCTCGTCGAGATCGAGGACCCGCATCTGGAAGACCTCCGAAAGCCGTTCGATCATACCGGGCTGAAAACCAACGAAGGCGATGCGGGGATTGCCGAACCTTTCTTTCACGTAGGGAACGAGCTCCCGGGCGCACCGCCCCGGCTCGTCGTCCCGGCAATGGACAGTCCCCGTTATCAGTCCCGCTTCGCGCATAACGGCATTGAGCGTGGAGATGAACACGGCGCGTTGGAAGTTGTCGTCAAGAGGGAGCATTACGACATCGCGGATGGTTCCCTCAAAACCACCGGGCATGTCCGTAAAGGCATGACCCTTCACTCCCTTGTAGACGGCCTCCACCATCGCCTCCTTGCCCTTGAGAAGCGGGTAATCGTCCCGGCCCGTCTCCCCTATCGCCTCCTTCGAGGAAAGGACACGCGCCGAGACCACGCTCACCTTCTCATCCATCGAATCGCCGGCAAGCCGCCTGAGTTCATCTCTAAGCCTTTCATACATCTCCAAAGAGTCACCTCCTCTATAATTCGTTGTATCGCTCATTAGCTAGCGTAATATATCAGGATTGCAGGTGAATTGTCAACGGGGGCAGAGAAAGACCGCTTGAACAGCTTGAGCGTAATTACCTTTTACCGCATAGTGATGTTGCCTCCCAGCGTTCGAACGGTTCCAGTGCTTCTAACGGTTCAAGCGGTTCAAGCGGTTTGAACGGTCTTTAGGGTGTATACTTGTACTGGAATGGCTCCGTCTGTTCCCGTGCGAGCATCTGCCGCAGCATGGAGGAGAAGAGCCATCTGAGCGGCGCGAAAGGTCTCTTGCCGTAGACGAGTTCCGGCTTGCCCTTGATACCGACGGCCTTCTTCATGTCGTCGACGACATCGTAGAAGGTGCCTATTCCGTCTATGAGCCCCGCTTCCTTCGCCTGGAGGCCCGTGTATATCCTGCCGTCGGAGAGGCTTCGAACCTTGTCGACGGGCATCTTCCGCCCGGCGGCCACATCCTTGATGAACTGCTCATGAATGTTGTTGACGATATCCTGAAGGTACTGGCGCTCACCGTCTGTCATCTTCCGGAAGGGGCTTCCCACGTCCTTCATCGCCCCCGCCTTGATCGTATTGCTCTGCACCCCGATCTTCTTCATCAGTTCTTCTACGACGGTCTGCTGCATGATGACACCGATGGAACCGGTAATGGTGGACGGGTTGGCGTACAGCTTCTCACCGACAGCGGCAATGTAGTAGCCCCCCGAGGCGCAGACGGACCCCATGGAGACGTAGACCTTCTTGACCGCCTTGAGTTTCCTGAGTTCGCTCGCCGCTTCCTGCGTGGGCCCCACGGCCCCGCCGGGCGAGTTGATCCGTACCACGACACCGCGGATCCCCTCATCCTCCTTGAACCTGACTATATCGGCCATGACATCCTTAAGGTCGGCGATCGTCCCTTCGACCTCGACGACACCGATCCTGCCGCCGCCAGCCCCGCCAAAAATGCCGGGCAGAACGCTCGCGGCAAAGATCACCGCCGCTATCACCACGGTAACAATGAGCAGGACCTTCCTGCCTGTACGACCCGCCATCTCATTCCTCCTTACAGCGAACATTCAAGGAAACAGACATCATTTCCTCTGGCAAGGGGCGCCCACGGCTCAGGTTTCGGCCAGCGCCGTCGTGTCCCTCGTCTTCACAATAATTTTACCAAAAGGGCGCCGCTGTGTCAGCCTCGCCACCCGTATCTTCGCCAGTTCCAGCATCCCGAGGATGGTGGCCACACGCTCGTTCCTGTCTTCCTCGCCAGCGATGTCCCATTCAAAGAATCCCTCCGACCTGAGAAGGTCCTTGAGCGCCGCGATCTTCTCCTCCAGGGTCGGTCTCACATCACGCACCATGAAATAGGGCTCATCCTTGACGGTCATGAGCTCGAAATAGAGATTGCAGAGGCACAGAAGGTCGAAGTCCGCTTCCCTCTCGAGACTGCCCCGTCCGATACAATAGACATCGCGTTCCAGCATCGGCAGTTCGTTGATCGCCACGGCCATGTTCCGCACCCGTTCGTACTCGATGATACGCTCCACGAGCTCTTCACGGGGGTCCTCCTCGTCGCCTGTCCCATTGGAAGGCAGGAGCATCTTCGATTTGATGAAGAGAAGCAGGGAGGCCATCTCTATGAAATCCTCGGCTATCTTCAGGTTCATCTCCTTCGCTATCTCCACGTACTGGAGAAAACGGTCCGTTATAAGGGCGATGGGGATGTCCCAGATGCTCACCTTGTTCCGCTTGATGAGGGTGATGAGGACCGCCATGGGTCCCTCGTAGCATTCAAGCTGGACTTCCAGCGCGGGGACAAGAAGGCTCATGTCAGGATCCCCCTTTCTCCGAGATAGGTCTCAAGATAATGAGACTCCGCTTCTTTCGTCTTGAGGTCGAGGTCGATCTTGGCATCCTTCAGGTCCTCGAGGATCTCCTTGTAGAGAGGGCCTTCCGGAACACCGAGTTTCTTGAGGTCGTTGCCCGTCGTGAAGGGCCTGAACGCGCCGTGGTGGGTGATATGGTTCGAGATCGCCTTCTTTACCTCCTGGGAGCGGGTCTTGGCCATGATGAAAAGCAGGGCCTCGCGGGAAAGCCCGTCCAGCAGGCGGTAGGTCTCGCTCTTCTTTATACCCGCCATCCCCTGGGAAAAACGCGCCATGGCAAGCCGCAGACGCTCCACGTTCTCCATGGCGTGCCTCCGGAAACGCTCGCTTATCTCCATGCGCGCCGCGAATTCCGCCACGTCGGAGAGTTTCATGTTATCCACGATGGCAAGGATGTAGAACTGGACCTTGTCAACGGTCTTCCCCTGGTAGAGGAACTCGTGCCATTGATATACGCCGTGCATCTGCGCGAAGAGCTTCTCCTTTTCCCTGTTGAAAACGATGTCCGGCGAGATGAAACGCAGGAGATCGAGTTCCGCAAGCCTGGCAAGGATGGCCTCCGGTGCCTCCTCCTTCAGGATGAGGGCCAGTTCCGTCCATATCCTTTTCCCCCTCATCTTGGCGAGAAAATTCAGCTTCACGGCATTCTTGATGAGGTTCAGGGTCTGTTTGCCGATCTTGAACATGAATCGCTTCTCGAAGCGGATGGCGCGGAACACCCGCGTCGGGTCTTCCACGAAGCTCAGGCTGTGGAGAACACGGATCGTCTTTTCCTTAATGTCCCGCTGGGCGCTGAAGAAGTCCACGAGTTCGCCGAAGGTGTTCTTGTTGAGGGATATGGCGAGGGTATTGATGGTGAAATCGCGGCGGTGAAGGTCCAGCTTCAGGGAACCGTGTTCGACGGTGGGCAGTGCGGCAGGGGCCCTGTAATACTCAAGGCGGGCCGTCGCGATGTCGATCTTGAAACCGTCGGGAAAGAGTACCTTTGCCGTCGCGAACTCTCTGTGGGAACGCATCCTCGTGTGGAACTTCCTCACCATCTCCTCGGCAAAGGCAATGCCGTCACCCTCGATGACGATATCGATATCGTAGTTCTCGATGCGAAGAAGGAGATCGCGGACGAAACCACCAACGAGGTAGGCATGGAAACCCATCCCGTCGGCAAGGTTCCCCATGTCCACGAGCTTTCCCATCGTAGCCTCGTTCAGCCGCTCCTCCATGAGCTTGCGGACGTTCTTGCGCTGCACGTACTTCTCGTGGAACTCGAGTTTCTCCAGGACGGTCTTGGCGATCTCGTCCTCGAGGACCCTCAGGAGGTCCGTCCTCGTGATGGCCCCCTTGAGCTCATTCTTTTCCACCACGGGAAGGAAGCGCTGGTTGGTACCGATGATCTTCTCCTTCACCGCTTCGATGGAGTCCTCGGGACCCACCGACTGGAACTCGGTGAACATGTAATCATCGACGGGCTGCTCGGCCAGCTTGTGGAACAGTGCCTTCGCCGCCACCTGCCGCGTGATGACGCCCACCACCTTGCCCCGTGAGAGCACGGGCATGGCGTTGATGTTGTACTTCGTGAGAACGCTCAGGGCCTCGCCTATGGCGCTTTGAGAATCGACGGACTTGACGGGGAAGAACATGATGTCCTTCGCCTTCCAGAGCGGTTTCACGTTGTTGCGAAGGATCTCTATGAGCCTTTCCTTCGCCTCGGGGAGCGTCATCTCTTTCACCGTGGAGGACGCGGCAACCTTGTGGCCCCCACCGCCGAGGAGGGACATGATGTACCCCGAATCCACCTCGGGTATCCTGCTGCGCCCGATGATGTGGATGCGGTCCTCCATCCGGAAAAGGGCGAATACGGCGTTTATGTTCTCCATGTCCCTGTACTTGTGGACAATGACCGCCAGGTCCCCCACGTACTGTTCGGTGCTCCCCTCGGTGATGACGATGTCGATGCCGTTTATGTTGTAGACCGACGCGTTCTTGATGATGTCATTGAGAAGGAAGACCTGCTCCGGGGTCAACTCACGGACAAGCATGTCGGAAACCAGATTGATGTTGGCTCCCTGAGAAAGGAGATATGACGCGGCCTCAAAGTCCTCTACGGTCGTCGAGGAAAACCTGAAGCTGCCCGTCTCCTCATAGATCCCGAGCATCATTATCGTTGCTTCCTCGGGCGTGAGACTGAGGCCCCGCTCCCTGATAATGGAGATAAGGATGGTCACCGTCGCGCCCACGCTCCTGACTACCTGCAGATCGGCCTTCACATCCTGTTCCGAATCGGGATGATGGTCATACACGTGCACCGCCACCTTCGGGTTCTCCGCTAACTTTGCAAGATCGCCGATGCGCGTCTTGTCGCGCGTGTCGACGAGGATCAGGGTATCGACGGAACGATGATCTATCTCCTTCAGCTTGGCTATGTCGAAGAGGTATAGCGTCGAGTGGATGAGAAAATCGCGAAGCGTCTTCTCCTGGGAGCCCGGGAAGACGAGGGTCGCGTCGGGATAGAGCTTCCTCGCCGCCACCATCGAGGAGAGGGAATCGAAATCTGCGTTCATATGGGACGTGATGACCTTCATCAACCCCTCGGGTGGTGTTTCTTGTGGATCTCCTTCAGGCGTTTCGAGTCGACGTGGGTATATATCTGCGTTGTCGATATGTCCTCGTGTCCCAAAAGCACCTGGACCGATCTTAAGTCCGCGCCGCCCTCAAGGAGGTGCGTGGCGAAAGTATGCCGTATGGTATGGGGCGATACCCGGCCTCTCTGCAGCCTGATGCCGTACTTCCGTATGATCTTCCAGACAGCCTGGCGGGTTATCATACCGCCGCGGCGGTTGGGGAAAAGGTACTGACCCTGCGGTCTCTCCGCCTCCAAATAAGCCTTCACGGCATCCCTCGAATAGGAGCCAAGCGGCACGACCCGTTCCTTGGAACGCTTTCCCATGGCAACCACGAAGCCCCCGTCCAGGTTGACATCGCCCTTTTTGAGCCGTATGAGCTCCGAGACCCTCAGGCCCGTCGCATAGAGGAGCTCCAGGATGGTCCTGTCCCTCACGGCCATCCTTTCCCCCTCGGGCAGGCGGATGAGCTCGCCCATCTCGTCTTCGCTGAGAACCCGGGGGATGGGCGCCCGGAACCTCGGCGTATCCACATCCTCGAGAGGACTCACCTTTATCTTGCCGTCGAGCAGAAGGTAATTGAAGAAACCCCTCAGGGCAGAGATACTCCTCACGATGCTCCGTACCGACCTTCCCTTTTCGCGCATGTATCCGATGAAGGCCTCCACTTGACGCCTCTCGGGTTCCGCGCAGGCAATCTCCTCGAGATACCGTATGAAAGTCAGGATGTCGCGGTTGTAGGCCTCGACGGTGTGTGGCGAGGAACCGCGCTCCGAGACGAGGTGACGGACATAACTGTCAAGATGGCGGTAGAGACGTTCCACCCGCTGTATCTCCCCCTATACCCCTGTGGAACCGAAACCTCCCTCGCCGCGGCACGTATCGGCGAGACTTGCTACAGGCCGGAAATCCACCCTGGCCAGCCTCTTGAAGACCATCTGTGCAATGCGGTCCCCCCTGTTTATCGTGAAGGGCTCCCGGCCCAGATTGATGAGGATCACCTTGACCTCGCCCCGGTAATCGGAATCGATGGTGCCCGGGGTGTTGAGCACCGTCACCCCGTGCTTGTGGGCAATGCCGCTGCGGGGACGCACCTCCGCTTCGAAACCCTCGGGTATGCCGATAAAGATGCCCGTGGGTATGAGGGCGCGCTCCATGGGGCCAAGGATGACAGGCCCGTCGACGAAAGCACGCAGGTCAACCCCCGATGACCGGTCCGTCGCGTAAACCGGGACCGTCGCCCCGTCAAGCGTCTTGATGCTGACCTCTATTCTCTCCATACCCTCTCAACCTTCTCCCGGTCCACGTTGCCGAGCACGGTAAGGGATGCCATTCTGGCACTGTCGAATATCTCCCGGGCAATGGCGGCCACGTCCTTCTTGCTGATCCTGTCGATCTCCCGAAGGGTCTCCTTGAGGGGGATATAGGCCCCGAAGTATATCTCGTTCTTCGCGAGGCGTCCCATCCGTGTCTCCGAGCCCTCAAGGGCGATAAAGAGGTTGCCCTTGATGTGTTCCTTCGAAAAGGACAGCTCGGCATCCGTTATCCCTTTGTCCCGGATGCGCGCTATCTCATCCTTGATAAGTACAAGCACCTCCGTTATGGACTCCTGCGACGTCGACGTGGATATTCCGAACGTGCCCGCGTCGTGGTAACAGTTGACATACGAGTAGATGTTGTACACGAGACCCCTTTGCTCCCGTATCTCCTGGAAAAGGTGGGAGCTCATGCTGCCGCCCATTATCGCGTTCAGCACGTAAAGCACGTACCTGCGCCTGTCGACCTGACTCACACCGTCCGTGCCTATGCACAGGTAGACGTGCTCCAGGTCCTTTTCGTAGATGTCGATACCCGTCGTAGCGCGCGGCGGGATGAGCTCCCTGCCGTCGGCTCTTCCTGCCGGGATGCCGAAAAAACGCCGCTTTATCTCCTCCACACAGGTCTCATGGTTCACCCTGCCGCTAATGGTGATGATGGTGTTCTCCGGCCCGTAGAAGCCCCTGAAATAACCCTTCAGCTGATCGTCAGTGAGGCCTTCCACGGATTCAAGCGTCCCCAGTATGGGCATCCCGAGGGCATGGTCCCTGTAGTAGGAGGCATTGAACATGTCGTAGATATATTCCTCAGGATTGTCCTCGATCATCTTGATCTCCTGAGTGATGACGTAGCGCTCCTTCTCGACATCTTCGGAACTGAAGAGCGAATCCCGGTACATGTCCGCGATGATGTCAAGGGCCACGTGGAGGTCTTTGCGAAGGACCCGCGCATACAGACAGGTGTATTCCCTGCCCGTGAAGGCGTTCAGGGAACCGCCGATGGCGTCGATCTCCCGGGCGATGTCGTACGCGGTGCGTCCCGTCGTCCCCTTGAAGAGCATGTGTTCTATGAAATGAGAGATGCCGTTCAGGCCTGCCGTCTCGTAACGGCTCCCCGCCCTCCACCACATACCGATCGAGACTGTCGAATAGTACGCTATGGATTCTGTAACGACGGTGATACCGTTATCGAGTACGGTCTTCTTATACATCTAACTAGTGCTGTCCCTTCTGATCCTTGAGGACAGCCTTTCTCGACAGTTTTACCCTCCCGTTGTCTTCCACGCCGATGACCTTCACGGTCATCTCGTCACCCTCCCTGGCCACATCGGAGGCCTTCTTGACGAACTTGTCGTCAAGCTGGCTCACGTGGCAGAAACCATCCAGGTTGGGGCCGAGTTCCACGATGACACCGGCGTCGAGGACCCGCCGCACCTTGCCCTGGTAAATGGCGCCCACTTCGACCTCTTTCACGATGGACTTGACGATCTCGATGGCGGCGTTGGCGGACTCCTCATCCACGGAAACAATATTGACGATCCCGGAGTCGTCGATGTCTATCTTGACGCCCGTTCTCTCGATGATGCTCCTGATGACCTTTCCGCCCGGACCGATGACCTCGCGTATCTTGTCGGGCTTGATCGTCATTGTGTAGATCCTCGGGGCATAGGGCGAAAGGTTCTCCCTGGGTCCTGCAATGGTCCCCACCATGATGTCGAGGATCGTGCCGACCCCCTGCTGGCCCTGGATGACCGCCTTCTGCATGGTGTCTTTCGATATCCCTTTTATCTTGATATCCATCTGGATCGCCGTGACGCCCTCACGGGTGCCGGCGATCTTGAAATCCATATCGCCCAGATGGTCCTCGTCGCCGAGGATGTCGGAAAGGATGAGCTCCCGGTCGCCCTCTTTCACCAGGCCCATGGCGATACCCGCAACGGGTTCCTTTATGGGCACGCCGGCGTCCATCAGAGAAAGGCAGCCGCCGCAGACCGTGGCCATGGACGAGGAACCGTTCGATTCGAGGATCTCCGATACGATCCTGATCGTGTAGGGGAATGCCTCCCTCTCGGGCAGGATCGGGGTCAATGCCCTCTCAGCAAGATTGCCGTGGCCTATCTCCCGCCGTGTCGGTCCCCGCAGCATCGAGACCTCGCCGACGGAAAAAGGCGTGAAGTTGTAATGGAGCAGGAAGGTCTTGTACGTCTCTCCCTCGTGGAGGGACTCGATCTTCTGCTCGTCATCGGATGTCCCGAAGGTGGTAACCGCCAGTGCCTGCGTCTCGCCCCGGGTGAAGACCGCGGAGCCATGCGTCCTGGGAAGGGCGCCGACGACGCAGGAAATGGGCCGGATCTGGTCCGTGGCCCGTCCGTCGATGCGTCTGCCCGTCGACAGAAGCTGTTCCCGCATGAGGTCCCGTGTCACGTCTTCATACACCTTGGCGATGATCCCCGCCTCCTCTTCGGAATAACGGGCCTTGAGGTCGTTCAATATCACGTCCTGGCGATCGTACCGTTCAAGTTTCGCCTTGATGCCGAAGCTCTCGATGAGGTCTTTTTCCGCGATGGCGCGGACCTCTTTCTTTTTCTCCTCGAGGTCCTCGGGGACCGGTATCTGCCTTTTCTTCTTTCCGATCCTGTCGCGGAGCGTCTCCTGCATCTCGATGAGAGGCATCATGGCCTGGTGGCCGAACTCGATCGCCTCGATGAGATCGGTGCCCTTCACGAAATGGGCCTCGCCCTCCACCATGATGATCGCGTCACGGGTTGCCGTGACGATGATATCGATATCGCTGTCGGCCATCTGGGGAAAGGTCGGGTTCGCCACGAAGACACCGCCTATCCTTCCCACCCTGACACCCGCGAAAGGCCCGTCATGGGGGATATCGGATATGGTGACCGCGCAGGATGCCCCTACGAGGCTCAGGACGCCGGGGTCGTTGTCCTGATCGGCGGAAAGAACCGTGGAGATCACCTGGGTCTCGCATCGCCAGTTCTTGGGGAATAGGGGTCTCAAGGGCCTGTCGATGAGGCGCGACGTGAGTATCTCCCGGGTGGTCGGACGTCCTTCCCTCTTGAAGAAACCCCCGGGGAACTTGCCGGCGGCATATGACATCTCCTGGTAATTGACGGTGAGCGGCAGGAAATCCTTGTCCCTCTCCTGTTTCTCGGCAACGGCGGTGACGAGAACGACCGTGTCCCCATAGCGTGCCATGACGCTTCCATCGGCCTGCTTGGCCAGCCCCCCCGCACTGAGGGTCAGCGGTCGGCCCGCGAATTCGATAGTTATGTTTTCTTCCATATTTGTCCTATTATTCCTTTATTTTCTCAGACCCAGTCTCTCTACAACCTTCTTGTAGCGGTCCACGTTCTTCTCCTTGAGATACTTGAGAAGCCGTCTCCTGCTTCCGACGAGGACGAGGAGCCCTCTTCTCGAGTTGTGGTCCTTCGAGAACTTCTTGAAATGCTCCGTCAGGGATCGTATCCGTTCCGTGAGAAGCGCTATCTGCACCTCCGGGGATCCGGTGTCGGTATCATGGGTTTTGAAATCCTCAATGATCGACTTCTTCCTCTGAGTATCCAGTGGCATATATTCCTCCTTAATAATTGATCAATCGTTTTATCTTTATCGTTTTTGACCCCAGGTCCGCAATGCCCACGCCGATAAGCGTGCCGTCCTTATTGAAGAGCCGGGCGGCCTCGCCCTGTCTCCATTCCCTGGCACTGCCCGTGATCGGCACGGGCATCCCGTGTCTCAGGAATTTCTCCAGGGCCGTCTCCACGACCATGCCTCGTACGGAACCCAGGATATTCTCCAAAGGTAACAAATAGTTTAACAGGTCTTGCTCCATTTTGAAACAATCAATATCAGTACCCATCTCCTCCGTGAACTCCCCATGCCTGGTGCGTTTCAGCGTGAAAAGCGTGGCCCCGCACCCCAGCCTCTCGCCGAGGTCGCTCGCAAGGGCCCTGATATACGTACCCTTGGAACAGGTAACCTCGACATCGAGATGAGGGTGGGTATAGTCGAGAAGGGTGATATCGAAGATCTCCACCTCCTTGACCGGCTGCTCCACCTGGACCCCGCTTCGCGCCCACTTGTAAAGGGGCTTGCGGTTGACCTTTTTTGAGGAATAGGCGGGAACCCGCTGGGTTATCCTGCCCAGGTAGGACCCGAGCGCGTCCTCGATGATCTGCCGGTCGAAAGGTTCCGTCGGCGTCTCGGTAAGCACCTTGCCCTCGATGTCCTGGGTCTCCGTCGTCACGCCGAGAAGGAACCTCGCCCGGTACTGCTTCTCCACATTCTCGAGGAAAGGTATGAGTTTCACCCCTTCATCGAGGGCCACGGGCAGAATGCCCGTCGCGTTGCGGTCAAGGGTGCCTATGTAGCCTATCTTCCTGAACTTGTGAAGCCTCTTCAACCGTCGTATGACATCATAGGAGGACATCCCCGCCTTCTTGTCGATTATCAAGTATCCGTTCATTCCCTGTATCCTATTTCCTTCCCGCCTTTCCGCCCTCCGACCTGCCGGGAGGTCAGGCGGTGTCTTACCCGTCTTTCGTGCAACCTTCAGGCGCGAGGGCCCGAAGGATCTTCTCTTCCGCTTCCTCCATGGTGCCCTCGATGCGGCACCCCGCGGCATTACGATGTCCGCCGCCGCCGAAGCCATTGCAGACGGCGGCAACGTCGACGGCACCCTTGCCCCGCATGCTGATCTTGTGGTGCTGCTTGTCGATCTCCCGTATCAGCACCGCGACCTCGACGCCGCGTATCTCCTTTATGAACTCGACGAAGCCATCACTGAACTCGCGGTTTGTTCCCGTCCTCTCGAACATCTCCGACGTCACGCGGGCCATCGCTATCCTTTCGCCATACGTGGCGAGCGTGCAGAGAACCTCTCCGAGGAGAAGGAACCTTTCCTTGGGATGGCTCTCGTAGACCATCCCCGCCACCCATGACGGCCTCACGCCCGCCTTCACCATCTCCTCGCATATCTTGAAGGCCTCGAGGCTCGTGTTGTCGTAACGAAGCGACCCGGTATCCGTGAAGACGGCCGTATACAGGTTCACGGCCATGTCGGGATCCACCTTCACCTTCAGGGACTTGAGGAGCCGGTAAATGATCTCTCCCGTCGACGACGCCCCGGGGTCGACAAGGTTCACGGTCCCGAAGTGGTCGTTCGTGTCGTGATGGTCGATATTGACAATGGGCGCCATGGCGCCGATCCGGTCGTGTCCCGACCCGACCCGAAAAAGACTGCCGCAATCGAGGACAAAGATGGCATCGTATTTGCCTTCGGGCACAGCATGGACCACCCTGGCCGGTGCCGGGAGAAACTCGTACCTGTACGGGATCCTGTCCCTGAGGTAGACCGTGGCCTCCTTGCCCAGCGTGCCAAGGGCCATGGCAAAGGCGAAAACGGACCCGATGGCATCGCCGTCAGGATCGATGTGGGTCGTCAGGAGGAAACTGCGGCCTTCTTCGATGAGCCTCTTAGCCCTTGTGTTCATCGGCCTCCTTCCTGAATATCTCCTCCATCCTCTGCACCCTCTCCAGGGTGTCATCGAGGAGAAAGGTGATCTCCGGCATGTACCTCAGCTGCACCCTCTTGCCGAGAAGGAACTTTATATAGCCCTTGGAACGCTTCAGGGCCTCGAGGGTATGCTTCTGCTCCTCTTCGCTCCCGTATATGGAGATGTAGACCTTCGCGGACTTCAGGTCCTCACTCATCTTCACCTCGACCACGGTGATGAAGCCGAGGCCCTGGTCCTGCAATTCCCGCTGGATGATAAGCGATATCTCCTCGCGGAGCAGGTCCTGAACTCTCAGGCGCCGGTATCTCATATCTCATCCCCGATGACGATAATCTCCGACGAAGTATCGATCACCTCGCCGAGATACAGAGACTCCATGTACTCATGGACGTTCTCTATGACCTTGCTCACGTGGTCCTGTCTCACACCCGCGACGGTGAAACCGATCCTGGCCCTCTGCCACAGGTTCGACTGGTCCACCTCGATCATTGAAATATTGAACTTCGCCCGTGTCTTCTCGATCACTTTCCTCAGCATCTGCCGTTTGTCTTTGAGAGAGTGATTCTCAGGAAAGAAAATATCGACGCGGGATACACCAACTACCATAACCTTCAACCATTTCGATCCCGGATCAAAGACGATACCGGGGCGCCTGTGCGGATCCGACGCAGGCATACTTCCGGTACGTCTAGGGGCCTTCCGAAAAGGAAGCGAAGGCAGCACTTCGACATGGGATCGGATCTAACCGTCAAGGGTCTGCTTCTCCTTTTCCTCGATAAAGAACTCGAAGACATCCCCTTCCTTTATATCGTTGTAATCCTCGAGTGAAATACCGCATTCGTATCCCGACAGGACTTCCTTGACGTCATCCTTGAAACGCTTCAGGGAGGCGATCTTCCCCGTATGGATGATCTGTCCGCCCCGGACGACCCTGATCAGGGAGTTGCGTGTCGCCTTGCCCTCGGTCACATAGGAACCGGCAATGATGCCGATGCGGGACACGGAGTATATCTTCCGCACATCCGCCTTGCCGATGGTGGTCTCAACGATCTTCGGAGCCAGCATGCCTTCCATGGCCTTCTTCACATCATCTATCATGTCGTAGATGATGGAGTACTGCCTGATCTCTACCTTCTCCTGCTCCGCCAGCGCCTGCGCCTTCGCGACGGGCCGCACGTTGAACCCTATGATGATGGAACCGGACGCCATGGCGAGGTTCACGTCGGTCTCCGTGATGGCTCCGACCCCGCTGTGGGTCACCTGTACCTCCACGGCATCGGTGGACATCTTCTTCAGGGCCTCGACGATGGCATCGATGGTGCCGCGGACATCACCCTTCACGATAACGTTGAGGATGACCCTTTCCGTCTCGCCGATCTTGGAATAAAGGTCTTCCAGGGTTGTCCTGGCGCTCTTCAAGGCCTCTCTCTCACGGAGTTTCTCCTGCCTGAACTTCGAGAGTTCCTTGGCGTACCGTTCCTCCGTGGTGACGATGAAGCGATCCCCACCGTGGGGCACGTCCTGGAAGCCCACGACGAGCACGGGGGTGGCCGGCGGGGCAACCTGGATCCTCATGCCCTTGTCGTCGATCATGGCCCGCACGCGGCCGAAGGTCATACCCGAGATAAAGGGGTCCTGTATCTTGAGGGTACCGTCCTGGATAATGACGGTTCCCACGGGTCCGTGACCCCTGTCAAGCTCGCTCTCAATGACGGTTCCCCGGGCCAGTTTGTCGGGGTTCGCCTTGAGTTCCAGCATCTCCGACTGCAGGACGATGAGTTCCAGAAGCTCCTTGATACCCTCTTTCTTCTTGGCCGATATCTTCGCGAAGAGCGTCGTGCCGCCCCAGTCCTCGGGAATAAGGTTCTGTTCGGCAAGCTCTTTCGTGACCTTGTCGATGTTGGCGTTCTGCTTGTCTATCTTGTTTATCGCGACAATGATGGGGACCTCTGCGCTGCGGGCGTGGTTGATGGCCTCGACGGTCTGGGGCATGACGCCGTCGTCCGCGGCCACGACGAGGATGACGATGTCCGTGACCAGCGCTCCCCGGGCGCGCATGGCGGTGAACGCCTCGTGGCCCGGCGTGTCGACGAATACGATCTCCTTGCCGTCGACATTGACCTTGTAGGCGCCGATATGCTGGGTGATGCCGCCGGCTTCCTTCTCCGCCACGTTCGTATCCCGTATCGTATCGAGAAGGAGGGTCTTGCCGTGATCGACGTGACCCATGATGGTGACAACCGGCGAACGGGGCTTCAGGTCTTCCACGTTGTCCCTTTCCTCCTCTTCGCGGGCGAGGAACTCCTCCTCGATGGACACGATCTTCTCGACGTCGTAACCGAATTCGGTCGCCGCCAGGTAGGCGGTGTCATAGTCGATGCTCTTGTTCACCGTGGCCATGACGCCCAGCGGAAGGAGCTTCATGATGATGTCCTGCGCCTTGACGTTCATTCTCTTCGCGAGCTCGCCGACGGTGATCTCGTCGCTCACTTTCACTACCCGTCTCGCGACCTTCGGCTCGGGCCTTCTTTCCTCCTCGACGCGTCTTTCACCACCGCGGTCCCTTCGGTCCTTCCTGAAGCCGCCCGTCTTGGGCCTCTGCCTCCTGAAGGAATACAGGTCTTCTTCCTTGATGACCACTTTCCTCTTCAGGACACCGCCCTTCTTCTTCTCCTTGGACTCCTCTATTTCCTGCTCCTCGATCTTCTTCAGGAGCTTTTCCGTCTTCTTCTTCTGGCGCTCCGGCTCTTCTCCGCCTTCGCCTTCCACGGCGGTGAAGTCCTTTTCCAGGTCCTGCTTGTAGGCCTCTTCGAGGACCTTCGTTATCTCCTTCTCCTTCTCTTCCGCTATATGTTCTATATCGCCCTTGGGCGCCTTGTCCTCGGGGGCGATGATCACAGCTTCGGGAACTTCCGGCAGGGACCCGTCCTCGGGCTGTCTTTCCTCTATGTGAACGTGGAGGTCCTCAGGAATCTTCCTGTGTGTCTCCTCGGCGATCTCCTCTTCCAGTCTCGGGGCCTTCGGTACCCTTCTCCTGGTCGGGGCCTTCCCGGTGGGGGCTCCGGCCTTTTTCTCTTCTTCTACCTCCGGTCTCTCTTCCTTCGGTTCTTCCTTGGGCTTTGGAGGAGGCTGCACCCTCCTCCTGATGATCGTGGAGGCAACCCTGGTTTCAACAAGGGTCTCCCCCGTCGCGGAGGTCTGCTCCTTTACCGCTTCGTGCGTGACCTCGCCTTCCTTCGGTTTGTCCTTGATCTTGACACCGATCTTCTTGAGTTTGGCGAGTATCTCGTCGTCGCTGGCCTTGTCGGTAAGGGCCGTAATCTTGATTTTCGTCATTGACTGATCCTTCCTTGCTCCCCCGAGGCTGTTATTCGCCGGCCGGCGTGGTTTTTTCCTCGTCCGGCTTCGCCTCTAATTCCTGCCGCGCTTCCTGCGCCGGCTCTTCGGCACCTCCCTCTTTCTCATCGGTCTCTGCGATCTCAGGGGCCTCCCCGGCCGCACCGGCCTCCTCAGCTGCCTTCGCCTCCTCAGCTGCCTTCGCCTCCTCAGCTGCCTTCGCCTCCTCAGCCTCAAGTGCTTTCCTGACCACGATCGCCTTCGCCTCGTCGATGATACGCCCGCAGTCCTCCACGGATATGCTGGTGATCTTGTTCATCTCTTCGGGCGTCAGCTTCGCAATGTCCTTGGGGTCACGAAGGTATTCGTCGTGGAGGATCCGGGCAAGGATCTCGGACACTCTCAGGCTCTCCACGAGCTCGTCGATGATCTTCTTCGATGTCTTCTCGACCTCGGACTCACTGCTTATGTCGATCTTCCAGCTCGTCAGCTTCGAGGCAAGGCGGACGTTCTGCCCTTTCTTGCCGATGGCCAGCGAAAGCTGGTCATCGTTGACGATGATCTCCATCGAATGTTCTTCCTCATTTATATACACCTTCGACACCCTGGCAGGTGCCAGCGTGTTGCAGACGAACTTCGCAATGTCCTTGCTGTAAGGGATGATGTCGATCTTCTCGCCGCGGAGTTCCTGGACGATGCTCTGGACCCGGGACCCCTTGACGCCGACGCAGGCTCCGATGGGATCAATGTCGGGGTCTTCGCTGTAAACGGATATCTTGGCGCGCTCCCCCGGTTCCCGTGCGGCGCCTATGATCTTGATGATCCCTTCCTGTATCTCCGGCACCTCGAGTTCGAAGAGCTTCATCAGGAAGCCCGGATGGGTCCTGGACATGAGGATCATGCAGCCCTTCTGTCCCTTTTCGACGTCGAGGATGAGACCCTTGACGCGCTCCCTCTGGCGGAACGTCTCGCCCGGTATGCCCTCCTTAAAAGGCATGAGGGCTTCCGTCCTGCCAAGGTTGATGATGTAATGGTTCTTCTCCACCCTCTGGATCACACCGGTGATGATCTCACCCTTCTTGCCTTTGAACTCGTTGTAGATGACATCGCTCTCGGCGTTGCGCACCTTCTGTATGATGATCTGCTTGGCCGTCTGGGCGGCAATGCGGCCGAGCGACGACGTGTCGAGCTTGATGCCGATGGCGTCACCCACCATGCATTCGGGGTCATGATGCCTGGCGTCCTCTTCGTTTATCTCCATGTCGGGCTCGTTGACGTTCTCAACGACGGTCTTGAACTGAAAGACCTCGATCTCACCCAGTTCTTCGTTGTAATGCGCCTCGAGATCGAGATGACTGCCGTATTTCTTCTTGGACGCCGAGAGTATCGCTTCCTCGAGAGCCTCAATGATGGTCTCTTTGGGAATACCCTTTTCCTTCCCCACCTGCTCAATAACATAATTGAGATCGAAATACATCGTTACCCCTCAAAATCAAACTCCAAATGTGCCTTTTTTATAGCACATATCGGGATTGTAAACATACCTATTTTTTCCTCTATCGTCACTTCGTCTCCCGCCGCATCGACGATCCTCCCGAGGAATTCCCGCCTGCCCCCCACTTCCTCGCGGGTGATTATCCGGCACTTCTTCCCCCGCGACCTCGCAAAGTCCTCGCCCTTCTTCAGGGGCCGCGTGAGACCCGGCGACGAGACCTCCAGGGTATACGGGTGCTCGATGGGGTCCTCGACATCGAGGACCCTCGACAATTCGCGGCTCACGTACTCGCAATCGTCGATGGTCACACCCCCTTCCTTGTCGATGTAGATCCTTAAGAGCCACCTCTTGCCGGAAGGATGGAATTCCACCTCGACCAGCTCCAGGAGCCGCTCGCCAAGGATGGGTGCAACTATGCCTTCTATCTTTTCTATGGTTTCCGTGGCGGATATCATCCTGGCTATAAAGTAAAAAAGCGGGCGGAACCCACTTGACGCTACTTTATTATCACAATTTGCGGGGGAATGCAACGATAAATACCAGCATTTCTATTGACTTTGCCCCGTCACGCGGGGTAAAAACAAACTGACGTTCCCCATCCGACAAGCACAGGCGGACCGCATGTACACCTACTGTACCTACACACAACCCAAACGCATACTTGTCACCGGCGGCGCCGGTTTCATCGGGTCCCACCTGTGCGAACGGCTGCTGGGCGACGGGCACGAGGTCGTTTGCCTCGATAATTTCTTCACCGGCACGAAAGAAAACATCGCGCACCTCATCGACCGTCCCGGCTTCGAGATCATCCGCCACGACATCACCCAGCCTATCCTTCTCGAAGTGGACTGGATATTCAACCTTGCCTGCCCGGCGAGCCCCATCCATTACCAGTACAATCCCGTGAAGACCATCAAGGTGAACGTCCTCGGCACCCTCAACGTCCTCGGCCTCGCGAAACGCGTCCGGGCACGGATATTCCAGGCCTCGACGAGCGAGGTCTACGGGGACCCCAAGACCCATCCCCAGGTCGAGAGCTACTGGGGGAACGTCAATCCCATAGGAAAAAGGAGCTGCTACGACGAAGGCAAGAGGGTCGCCGAAACCCTCTTCTTCGACTACATGCGCCAGAACAAGGTGGACATCAAGGTTGCGCGGATCTTCAACACTTACGGGCCGCGCATGCGCACCGACGATGGACGTGTCGTGAGCAACTTCATCGTCCAGGCCCTTAAGGGAAACCCGGTGACCATCTATGGCGACGGCTCCCAGACACGGTCCTTCACATACATAGACGACATGGTCGAAGGCATCATCCGCATGATGGATCACCAGGCGAACAACTGGAAGAGACCCGAGGATTACACGGCACCCATGCTTTCGGGCTTTCCCGGGCCCGTGAACCTCGGCAACCCCGAGGAGACCTCGATCCTCGATATAGCCCGCACCATCATCAGGCTCACGGGGTCGTCCTCGCCGATCGTCCGCGGGGACCTTCCGGAGGACGACCCGAAGCAGCGCTGTCCCGACATCTCTCTCGCGCGCAAGACCCTTGCATGGGAGCCCGCCACGGGCCTCGAGGAAGGACTCACGCGAACCATCGGCCATTTCAGGAAGGATGGAACGTGAAGCGGGAAGAAGAACTTTTGCGCGAAGGATGGGAGAAGAGGTTCGTCGCCTGCGAGCCCAGGCTCTCCGAGATGGCCGATATGTACAGGGAGATCGGTTTCGAGGTCCACCTGGAACCCCTGCCGCCAAAAGAGGAGCTCGGGGAGGAAGGGGCGTCCTCCTGCGACGAAAAAGGCTGCACCGCCTGCTTCGATGCCGACCCGGAGCGCTACCGCATCATCTTCACCCGGCGTCGTGGTGAATGATCCCCCGCATCACTTGAAGAGCTCTTTCCACCGCTTCTCCGCCTCTTCCTTTGCAGACGTTTCAACCTGCCTTTCGGTGAAACGGAAATACTCGCAGAAATTCGCCCTGTCCTTTTCCTTCACGAACTCCGCCCTGTCCTCCCTGCATGAATTGGCCTTCCCCGTATCATAGAAGAGGCAGTTCAGGCAGACGTGAAGGTCCTCACCGCAGACCGGGCATTCGTCCCGGAAAGAGATCTTTTCCCCGGTGATGGGGGTCTTGCACTTCCGACACTTCATTTCAGAGAACCTCCAGGAGGTCTTTGAGGCCCGATATGGTCCTGCGGGGCACGCCCCCCTGCCCGTCACGGCCGTCCAGGTAATAGGATTCGATCCCGAGACCCGAAGGCACGTCGTGGTCGAAGAGGGCATGGTCCCCCACGTGCACAACCTCGTGCGGGAGGACACCGAGTTCGGCCAGGAGTCTCAGGAAGAAACCCTCCTGTTTCTTCACCATCCCGTAATCCGACGTGGCCGACACGACGCGGGAAAAACACCCCGAAAGACCGGTCTCGCCGAGTTCCTTCTCGACGAATATCCGTGCCGCGTTGGAGGCAATGACGAGGGTGTACCGGTCCCCGAGGGTACCCACCACCTCACGGGCACCCGGGAGAAGGACGATGTGCTCCGCGTACCGGTCGAGGAGCTCCGCCGGGGCGACATCGAGAGAGAACCTCTCCAGCCAGTGCTCTATCTCGTACCACGTGATGTCCCCGTCACCCACGGACTCGTACTGGGCTCGTATGAAGGCCCTGGCCTCCTCGAAGGCCATGCCGTATTTCTTCGCGTATTCTGAAGGAATGCCCGCGTTCCAGACCATGTCGCCATAGCGCGCGTCGACCAGGGTCCCGTCAAGATCGAAGGAAATGACCTTTTTCATCACAGCATTATACCAGATTCCGGACCCTTTTTCCCCGGGGCAGTGCCGGCTAGCGGAAAAAACATTGCATTCACCGGGCAAGTTTGTTTTAAATTTACACACGAAGACAGACGGGAGGAAGCCAATGAGAACCATGCTCTGCATTGTGACAGCAATATGCCTGCTCCTTTGCATCGGTGGGAACGCCAGCGCGAAAGAGACGGTGAAGATTGGTCTCATCACACCGCTCACAGGCGATGTGAAGACCTACGGCGAATCGGTGAAGAACGCCTTCAACATCGCCGTCGAGGAGTATGGCAAGAAAGGGAAGTACATTATCCGGACGGTCATGGCGGACGACCGCAACGACGCGACGGAAGGCGCCAACGCGGCCCTGAAGCTCATCACGCAGGACAGGGTGAAGGCCATTGTCGGCCCCGTGACATCGAAGGTGGCCATACCCGTCAGCGAGATAGCCACGCAGCACAAGGTTCCCACCGTATCGGGCACCGCCACGAACCCCAAGGTGACCTTTTCCGACGGCAAGAGGAAATCCTACGTCTTCAGGGCATGCTTCATCGATCCCTTCCAGGGCATCGTGGCAGCCAATTTCGCCCTCAAGGACCTGAAGGCGAAGACGGCCGCCGTCCTCTACGACGTCAGCAACGATTATTCCAAGGGACTGGGCGAGTATTTCAGGACCACCTTCACGAAGGGAAAGGGGACGATCGTGGCCTTCGAGTCCTACCAGAAGGATGACGTTGACTTCTCGGCCATCATCACCAAGGTGGCCCTCAAGAAACCGGACCTCATCTTCCTTCCCGACTATTATAACAAGGTCGCCCTCATCTCCAGGCAGATACGCGAAAAAGGCATAAGATCGACCCTTCTCGGCGGTGACGGGTGGGATTCACCGGACCTCCTCAAGATAGGCGGCAGCGCCATCATGGGCGGATATTTCGTGAACCATTATTCCCCCGACCGGAAGGATGCCGTCGCCGACGCCTTCATCAAGAAATACAAGGCCCGCCACGGCATCATCCCTGACGCCTTCGCGGCCCTGGCGTACGACGCGGCAGGGATCCTCCTGAAGGCCCTCGACGCGGCGAAGAGACCGCTCTCCGACGAGATCCTCAAGACCCTCGCGGCAACGAAGAACTACAAGGGCGTTACGGGCCTCATCAGCTTCGACGCGAAGGGGGACGCCATCAAGTCGGCGGTCATTCTCAAGGTGGACAAGACCGGCTTCAGCTACGTGACAACGGTGAATCCGTAAGGTTCAGGGGCATCTCGGGGCCCTTCCCGGGCCCTTTTCGTTTCCTCCCCGGTGCCCCGGGGGAACGCAGTGTTGCACAATGGAACATGCGAGCTACATAATCTCCCAGGTCATCAACGGCCTCCAGTTGGGCGCCGTGTACGCCCTCATCGCCCTCGGCTACACCATGGTCTACGGGATCCTGCGGCTCATCAACTTCGCCCACGGGGACATCTTCATGCTGGGCGCCTTCTTCGCCTATTTCCTCATCTCCCGTTTCGGCACGCCCATCTATCTCGTCTTCTTCGCGACCATGGCCATGTGCGCCCTGGCCGGGTACTTCATGGAAAAGATAGCCTACAAACCCCTTCGGAACGCGCCGAGGATATCCCTTCTCATCACCGCCGTGGGGGTCTCCCTCTTCCTCGAGTATTTCTGCAGCCTCAAGGCCATTTTCACGCCCGACTACATCGGCTTCCCCCGCCCCTTCGAGGTGACGGCCTGGAACCTTTCCCTGGGCGGGCTCGATTTCTCTTTCACCAACGTGCAGGTGATCATTTTCGCCATCACCTTTTTCACCCTGGCGCTCCTGTACCTGCTTGTCTACAGGACGAGGCAGGGCACGGCCATGAGGGCCGTATCCCATGACCAGGAAGCGGCGGCGCTCATGGGGATCAACATCGACCACACCGTTTCCCTCACCTTCATGGTGGGAGCAGCGCTCGCCGGCGTGGGAGGCATCCTCTACGGGATCGCCTATCCCCAGATCAACGTCTTCATGGGGATCATGCCGGGGATAAAGTCCTTCATCGCCGCCGTGCTGGGAGGCATCGGCATCATCCACGGGGCCGTCGTCGGAGGCCTCATCGTCGGTGTGTCCGAGGTTATCGTCTCGGCTTTTCTCTCCTCGACGTACCGGGACGGCGTCATCTTCGTGATCCTTCTCATCGTCCTCCTCGTCAAGCCGAGCGGCCTCTTCGGGAAAAGGATCGACAAGGTATGAAGTTCTTCCTGGAGTCCAAGAGACCGATCCTCCTGGCCGCGGGCATCTATATCGTCCTTAAGCTCCTCTTCAGCTTCGGCATCGTCTCCGAGTACATACAGCAGATCACGATATATGTCTTCATCGTGGTACTCGCGGCCACCGGCCTCAACGTTATCTACGGCTATACCGGTCAGTTCTCCCTGGGCCACGCGGCATTCTACGGGATCGGGGCATACACCTCCGCCTATCTCGTCAAGACCCTGGGGCTCGACAGCGTCTTCGCCCTCCCTGCCACCCTCCTCGCCGGAGGCATCATGGCCGGGCTTGTCGCCTGGATCATCGGGATACCGATCCTGAGGCTCCGCGACGACTTCCTCGGGATCGCCACCCTGGGGTTCGGGATACTGGTACGGGTCTTCTTCGACAATTCCGACAGGATCTCGGAGACGCTGGGGGGCTCACGGGGTTTCACGGGCATCGCAAAGCTCACGAACCTGGAGATCACCTTTGTCGTCACCGTCTTCCTTCTCATAGTCACGAGGAACCTCATATCGTCGCGGTACGGGCTCTTCTGGCGGTGTATAAAGGACGATGAGACAGCGAGCGCCTCCATCGGCATTGACACCACGCGAATGAAGCTCATGGCATTCTCCTACGGCTGTTTTCTCGCCGGCGTCGCCGGGGCCCTCTATGCCCATCTCTACACCTTTCTCCATCCCTCCAACTTCGATTTCCTGAGATCCATCGATTTCCTGATCATCGTCATCCTCGGGGGCATGGGGAACATAGCGGGCACGATCTACGCGGGGCTTCTCTGGGTGGGTTTCATAGAAGGTCTGCGGATAGTCCTCCCTTCGAACATCCTCGATCTCAGGTGGGTTTTCATTCCCCTTCTTCTCATCATGCTGATGATGTGGAGACCTTACGGGTTGATGAGTAAGAAGAGAGGTGATGGGTGATGGGTGATGGATCACGGGGAGAGGATGGAATGACGGCGATGCTTGAGGTGGAAAGGCTCGAGAAGAGCTTCGGGGGCGTCCGGGCGGTGGATGGTTTCTCGTTCCATGTCGACAAGGGGGAAACGCTGGGTATCATCGGTCCCAACGGGGCCGGAAAGACGACCGTCTTCAATCTCATTACGCGGTTCTACACCCCCGACAGCGGCCGCATACGCTTCATGGGAAGGACCATCACGCACTTTCCCCCTTACAGGCTGGCACGCCTGGGGATCGCCAGGACCTTCCAGAACCTGAGGCTCTTCAAAGACCTCACCGTCCTCGAGAACATTACGTCCGCCCACCTCACCGGGCACAGCTACAGCCCCTTCGCCGGCATCTTCAGGACCGGGAAGCACCTCCGCATCGAAGGAGAGGCGCGTGAGAACGCAAAGATGCTCATCGATTTCCTCGGCCTCGGGGGGAAGCAGCAGGCCCCCGCCGGAAGCCTGCCCTACGGCGAGCAACGCAGGTTGGAACTGGCCAGGGCACTGGCCATACGGCCGAAACTGCTCCTTATAGACGAACCTGGTGCTGGCATGAACCCCCGTGAGATACAGGACCTCGTCACCACCTTGCGGGAGGTGAAGGGAAAATTCGATCTCACCATCGCCATGATCGAGCACCAGATGGGGCTCGTCATGAACATATCCGACAGGATCATCGTCATGGACTTCGGCGAGAAGATCATGGAAGGAACCCCCTCGGAGGTCAAGAAGGACCGGCGCGTGATAGAGGCCTACCTGGGAGAGGAGCCGGTATGACAGGACCCCTGAGCGACAACGGGCCCACACTCCTCTCGGTCAACGGCCTCAGCGTGTCCTACGGCATCATCGGGGCCCTGGACGGCGTGAACATCGAGGTGCGCCGGGGCGAGATACTGTCCATCATCGGGGCCAACGGAGCCGGAAAATCGACGCTTCTCAAGAGCATCACCGGCCTTGTCCGTCCCGCGTCGGGCGCCATCGATTTCGAAGGCAAGGGGATAACGCGCCTGAGGACGGACGCGATCGTGAGAATGGGTGTGACGATGGTCCCGGAAGGCAGAAGGATCTTCCCCGATCTCACGGTAAAGGAGAACCTGGAACTCGGCGGCTTCTGTGTGCGCGACAGGGAAATACGCAGGCACCTTTTCGACCTCATCGTGACCACCTTCCCCCGGCTGAGGGAGAGGATGAAACAGCACGCCGGGACCCTGTCGGGAGGGGAACAGCAGATGCTCGCCATGGGCAGGGCGCTCATGTCGCACCCGAAACTGCTTCTTCTCGACGAACCGTCGATGGGCCTCTCGCCCATAATCACCCGGGAGATCTTCTCCCTGATAACGAGGATCAACAGCGAGGAGAACATCTCCATCATGCTCGTGGAGCAGAACGCCCACATGGCCCTCGAGCATTCCCACCGGTCCTGCGTCCTCGAGAATGGCAGGATCACCCTCGAGGGACGCTCGGACGAGATCAAGCACGACCCGCGCATCGTGGAAGCGTACCTGGGAGTCTAATAAAGACCGTTTCAAGTTTCAGGTCTCAGGTTTCAGGTTTCAGGCAAAAGACAAAAGCAGCGTTTGAGCGTTCCCCTGAAACCTGGAACTTGAAACGGTCTTTATTCTTGAAACCTGAAACCTGGAACCGTTTTTTGTGGTTGGCTGACTTTTTTCGGGGTTTCGTGATATAACATTTATCACGTGTTCATGAAAAGAGATATCCCCGACATTCACGAATTCGCCGCATCGAATAAGACCTCCCTTTCGCGTGTCATGGACTTTACTTCCACGGTCAATCCACTGGGGCCGTCGGCAAAGGCCAGGAACGCCGTCAGGAAGAACCTCAGGATCCTTGACCGTCGTCCCGACCCCGAGGCGAGGTACCTGGTCCGGGCCATCGCACGCGCGGAAGGTGTGCCGGAGGAGAACATCCTCGTCGGCGAGAGCCTCGAGGCAATGGTCGCGGCCGTGCTGCATGTCTTCAGTGCCCGGACGTTCCTCATCGAAGCGCCCTGCCCCGCGTACCAGCGGGACCTGCTGGAAGGCCCGGCGGAGCCCCGTTTCTTTTCCCTCGACGGCAGGGACGGCTTCTGTCTCGACACATCCCGCTTTACCGCGGAGATGCGGCACTGTGATGCGGCCATCCTTGCATCGCCCTCTTTTCTGTCCTCGGAGACGCTGTCCCGGGATGCGGCCCGGGGGATCATTTCCGAAGCCGGGGAACACAACACCCTTCTCATCATCGATGAAACCCTGAAGGGGTATTCCGAAACACCTTCCCTCGCAGCCGATGTCCTGCAGAGGGACGGATGCCTCGTCATGGGGTCCCTGGGCGAGTATTACGGGCTCGCCGGGTTGCCTGTCTCCTACATCATCGGACCGGCCAGCGCGATCGAGGACTTAAGAAGGCGCAGGGCTGTAACCCCGCCCAACACGCTCGCCGCGGCGGCGGCGACAGCATCGCTGCGCGACCCCGCGTTCCCCGCGCAGACCAGGAGATTAATGGAACGGGAAAGGTCCTTTGTCGCGGAAGGCCTTCGGGGCGTACCGGGGATCTCTTTCCTGACCACCGCCTGCGGCTTCTTCATCGTCACCCTCGTCAACAACCCGTCAAAACCCCTGGAGACCTTCGGACATTACAGGATCGTCGTCGACGACCTGGGGAACCGGACCCTGTTCTTTCCCGTCAAAGACCATAAGTGGAACGCACGCTACATCAAGACCCTGAAAAATATCATGGGAGCATCGAAACAATGAAAATAACGAAGACCTCGACGCTATTCCTCCTTGCATCCCTCATGGTCTTTCTCGTCACCGCATACCTGGCGCCTGCCGGCGCCGCTTCCTTAAGGATCCTCCACGTGAACGATTTCCATGGCTTCGCCGAGAGCCACAGGCGCCTGGGGTCCGACGACCTTCGCGGTGGTGTCGCCTGCCTCGCCTTTCTCGCGGAGACCCTGAGGAAGGAGAAACCTTCCCTCCTCCTTTCCGCCGGGGATATGATCCAGGGGAACACCTGGGCAAACCTCTTCAAAGGAAGACCCGTCATAGAGGTCATGAACGCCATGCGTTTCGATGCCATGGTCGTTGGCAATCACGAGTTCGATTTCGGCAAGACGGCCCTCACGGAGCGGATCAGTGAGGCGGATTTCCCCGTCCTCGGAGCAAACGTCACGGGCATCGATGCCCTCAAACCATACATCGTCAAAGAGGTCGACGGCATAAGGGTAGGGATCATCGGTGTCGTCACGGAAGAAACCCCCACCGCGACGCACCCCCGGAATGTCGAGGGGCTGACCTTCATGCCTGTGGCCAGGACCGTCGAACAGTGCATCGGCGAGTTGAAGGACAGGGCGGACATCATCGTGGTCCTGTCCCACCTGGGCTACAACGCCGACATGGCCCTCGCGTCCGCCGTCAGGGGCATCGATGTCATTGTCGGAGGGCATTCCCATACCAAGGGAGTGAAGCAGATCACGGTGGGTAACACGGTCATCGTCCAGGCCTGGGAGCACGGCCTGGTACTGGGGGTCCTCGACCTTACCGTGGAATCGGGCAGGATCGTCGCCGTAGAGGGCAGGCTGGAGGATGTCATGCCCGCAAAGACCGCAAAGGACGAGAAGGTCGCCGCCATCGTCGGGAAGTGGGCCGCAAAGGTGAGCGAATCCATGGGAAAGGTCGTCGCCGAGGCAGAGGTCGATCTCGATGGAGAGAACGTGCGCGTGAGGGAGACCAATCTCGGCAATTTCATCGCCGACGTCCTCAGGAAGGAGTCCGGAGCCGATGCCGCCATCATCAACGGAGGTGCGCTCCGTACCAGCATAAAGAAGGGTCCCGTCACGGTCGGAAACATCTATTCCGTCCTGCCTTTCAACAACTACATAGTGGGAATCCGGCTGACGGGGCAGCAGATCAGGGACGCCCTGGAATACGGGTTTTCGGGTATTGAATCGAAGGAAGGTCGCTTTCCGCAGGTGGCGGGGCTCACCGTAACTTACTCGCCGGGAAGGAAGCCGGGCGAGAGGGTTAGGACGGTCCGCGTCGCCGGGGAACCCATCGACCCCTCACGACGATACATCGTGGCCACGGTGGACTTCCTGGCCGCGGGAGGGGACGGATACCAGGTCTTCCGCGAGGCCATCAGGCAATCACCGGATTTCGGGATCCTGGGCGGAACAATAAGGAGCGGCAACCTCGTTTACAACGATGCCGGCAGATGGGTGAGGGACGCGGTGGTATCGGAGGCGGCGCGGCAGAAGAAACTGGCCCCCGTGGTACAGGGGAGGATAGAGGTCGAAGGCGCGGGCAATGAAGGTACTCGTAAATGACAGGGAGATACACCTCGCCCCGGGCATGACGGTGCGCCACGCCCTCATCGGGGCAAGCCTCCTCGGTGACGTCGAGGCCGGGAAGAAGGTCTTCGACGAATGGGGCAACGAGACAGGCCTTGACGGGGCTCTTTTCGAGAACGCCCGGATATATGTCAGGGAAGAGAGGTCGCCATGATCGACGCCTTCCTCCTTTCCTTCATCCCCCTCTTCGTGGCCTTCGACGTCCTCGGGGTACTGCCGATCTACATCCGGTTCACCGCCTCCATGGAGGCCGCCAGAAAGACAAGGCACCTCAGGGATTCCCTGCTCACAGCCTTTACCATATCCCTGCTCTTCGTCATCGTCGGCAACAAGGTCATGACCTATCTCGGGATATCCATGCAGGATTTTCTCATCGCCGGCGGGATCGTCATCTTCATAACCGCCATCAGGGATCTCATTCAGGGCCGCTCCGAACCCGACGGTGAGAACGAGTTCTTCGGGGTAGTGCCGCTGGGAATACCCCTTCTCGCCGGTCCCGCCGTCCTTGCCACCTCCATGATCATATGGAACCAGTACCCTTTCTATTACTATCTCATCTCCCTTGTCCTGAACATCATCATCTGCGGGGCAGTCCTCTTCTTCTCCAACTTCATTCTCAAACTCCTCGGCAAACGCGTCGTGGAGGCCCTCTCCCGCGTCTTCAGCCTCATCATCGCCTCCATCGCCATCATGTTCATAAGGAAGGGGATACAGGGGTTTTAGAGGCGGCTTGAACCGCTTGAACCGCTTGAACGTTAAAGGCGTTAGAACCGTTGGAACCTTTGGGGGGGTATGGGGCGCGCAAGGGCGTTCTCCTCTGAACGTTCAACGTCGCAGGTCAGGCTGATCAAAAATGTTTTGACAAAGATCGTGACTGATTTTAAACTGTACCGTCTGGACTGTATAGTTTAAAAACAGTTCAAGGTTTCAGGTTCAAAGTTACAGGGTATTGCGCTTCTGACCTGAGACTTGCGACTTGAGACCTGTGACATTTTTGTTGGGGGAGTTTTGTGAGTCCGCGGGCAAGTTCGTATGATGCCATCATAGATGCCGCCGAGGCCGTGGTCATAGAGGCCGGGGCATCCCATATGACGCTCGATGCCGTGGCGGCCAAGGCCGGCGTCAGCAAGGGCGGGCTTCTTCATCACTTTCCGAACAAGGTTGCCCTTCTCATGGCGATGGTCGAGCGCCAGATACACCTGCACCAGGAATCGCTGAAGAAGATACTTGACGAGATCCCCAAAGGTCCGTCGCGGGAGCTCAAGGCTTTCATCCTGTCGATCCTTTACAGGGAGCGTCATCGCGACAACCTGGGGGCGTCGCTCTCGGCCGCCGTGGCGCACGATCCCCGTCTCAACGAGCCCGTGCGCAAGGTCGTCGGCGAGACATACGCGAGGATCGCCTCCCAGGGTATTCCCTTCGACAAGGCGGCTATCATCGCCCTTGCCGCCGATGGCCTCTGGCTGCAGGAGATGCTGTCGATATCGCCCTTCACCGAGAAAGAACGGACCGGGATCGTGGATGAGTTGCTGAGGATGGCCGACGCGGCGGTTCCAGGCAGGGAAAGGGAACGGAAAAGGTCACAGGGAAAGACATGACAGTGATCCAACACAAAAAAGGAGTGCTCAATGCGGGGTATTGACAGGAGATGGCTCATCGTTACCGTTGCCCTTCTCGTGGTCATTTCCATGGCGGCGGCGGGATGCGGCAAGAAGAAAGGGGACGGACCGGGCGCCCCTGAGGTCGCAGTCGTCGTTCTCGAGTATGAGAAGGTGCCCATCGTGACCGAACTGCCGGGAAGGATCTCGGCCTTCCTCATCGCCGAGGTGCGGCCCCAGGTGACGGGCATCATAAAGAAGCGCCTCTTCACGGAAGGCAGCGACGTCAAGGCGGGACAGGTCCTTTACGAGATCGATCCCGCGCCCTATCAGGCCGCCTTCGACAACGCGAGCGCTTCCCTCGCGCGGGCCGAGGCGAACCTGCCTCCCATCCGCGCGAAGGCACAGAGATACAAGGAACTTGTCGCCATCAAGGCAGTGAGCCAGCAGGAATTCGATGATGTTACCGGTGCCCTCATGCAGGCCGAGGCGGACGTGAAGTACTGGAAGGCGGCCGTCCAGACGGCGCGGATCAACCTTGGGTACACCCGCTTGACCGCGCCCATCTCGGGACGCATCGGAAAATCCAGCGTCACCGTAGGCGCCCTCGCCACGGCCAACCAGCCGGCGGCGTTCACCAGCATCCAGCAACTCGATCCGGTCTACGTGGACGCCATGCAGTCGAGCGCGAACCTTCTCAAGCTGCAGCGCGCCGTGGCCTCGGGCAAGGTGAGCTCCAAGGGTCCCGGTCAGACAAAGGTGAAGCTGGTCCTCGAAGACGGCACGCCTTATTCCCAGGAGGGAACCCTCAAGTTCTCCGACGTCACCGTCGAACCCAGCACGGGTTCCTTCATCCTGCGTATGGTCTTCCCCAACCCGAAAAGCACCCTTCTCCCCGGCATGTACGCGCGTGCCCTCGTTGAGGAGGGTGTTGCCGAACAGGCCATACTCGCGCCCCAGCAGGGTATCTCCCGCGACCCCAAGGGCAACGCCTATGTTCTTCTCGTCAACGCCAAGAACACGGTAGAACTGCGGATGATCACCACCGATCGTGCCATCGGCGACAAGTGGCTCGTCTCCTCTGGGCTCAAGAGCGGCGACCGCATGATCGTCGAGGGTCTTCAGAAGGTGCGGCCCGGCGTGCCGGTAAAGGTGGTCCCCTTCAAGGCCGCCGGAAAGGACGACAAGATATCGCCGAACAGGGGCGATCCAAAACCGGCCCCTCCGAACACAAAGACAAAGTAGGGGGAGGGACCCGATGTTATCCAAATTCTTCCTCGACCGCCCCGTCTTCGCCTGGGTCATCGCCATCATAATAATGCTCGTGGGCGCCCTCGCGATCCACAGCCTGCCCATATCACAGTACCCACCCATCGCCCCTCCGTCGATCTACATAGCGAGCACATACCCCGGGGCCTCGGCGGAAACCGTGGAGAACAGCGTCACCCAGATCATCGAACAGAAGATGACCGGCCTCGACAACATGATCTACCTTTCCTCCACAAGCGATTCCTCCGGAAGCTCGCGCATCACCCTCACCTTCACTCCCGGTACCGATCCCGACCTCGCCTGGGCCAAGGTCCAGAACAAGCTGCAACTCGCGATGACAAGCCTTCCCGAAACCGTGCAGCGCCAAGGTGTTACCGTCGGCAAGGCCACCAGGAACTGGCTCATGATCATGAACCTCATTTCCGAGGATGGCAGCATGGACGGCGACGACCTGAGGGATTACGCGCAATCGAACCTGGAGAAGGTGATCGCGCGGATCCCCGGCGTGGGCGAAGTGGAGAACTTCGGCTCACAGTACGCCATGCGCATCTGGCTCAATCCCGACAGGCTCACGGATTTCAGCCTCTCCATGGCGGACGTGACCGCGGCACTGAAGACCTACAACGTGGAGGTCTCGGCGGGCCAGTTCGGTGGGGCGCCCGCGGTCAAGGGCCAGCGCCTCAACACATCCATCATCGTGCAGAGCATGCTCAAGACACCGGAGGAGTTCGGCTCCATCCCCGTCCGCGTGAACACGGACGGCTCCATGGTGCGGATCAGGGACATAGGCCGTGTGGAATTGGGTACGGATGCCTACGACATAGAAGCGTTCTATAACGGCAGTCCGTCGGCGGGCATGGGAATACGGATGGCCTCGGGTGCCAACGCCCTCGACACGGCGGACGCGATAAAGGCGAAAATGGAAGAGATGAGCCGGTTCTTCCCCCGGGGGATGAAGGTCGTCTACCCTTACGATACCACTCCTTTCGTCAAGGTGGCCATCGGTGAGGTCGTGGAGACCCTCCTCGAGGCGATCCTCCTCGTCTTCCTCGTCATGTGGCTCTTCATGGGCAATATACGGGCCACCCTCATCCCGACCATCGCGGTGCCCGTTGTCATCCTGGGCACCTTCGGTGTGCTTCAGTTCTTCGGCTTTTCCATCAACATGCTCACCATGTTCGCCATGGTGCTCTCCATCGGGCTTCTCGTTGACGACGCCATCGTCGTCGTGGAGAACGTGGAGCGTATCATGAGCGAGGAAGGGCTTCCGCCCAAGGAGGCCACCGCGAAGTCCATGACACAGATCACGAGCGCCCTCATAGGGATCGGGCTCGTCCTTTCCGCCGTCTTCGGCCCCATGGCCTTCTTCGGGGGTTCCACGGGCGTTATCTATCGCCAGTTTTCGGTGACCATCATCGCCTCCATGCTCCTCTCCGTCGTCGTCGCCCTCATACTGACACCGGTCCTCTGCGCCACCTTTTTGAAACCCGTGCCCAGGGGCCATGAACCCGCAGAGAACGCATGGCCCATCCTGAGGCCGTTCTTCGCCTGGTTCGACCGCCGGTTCTTCATGTTGAGAGACAGGTACGTGGGGATAGTCGAACGCTCCTTCTCGAGAAGAAAACGTTATTTCGTCGCCTATTTCGTTATCGCCGGGATCGCGGGACTTATCCTGTGGAACATGCCCACGTCCTATATCCCCGACGAGGACCAGGGGATCATGCTGGCCCAGGTAATGATGCCCACGGGATCGACGCTGGAGCAGACCAAAGAGGTAGTCGGCAAGCTTCAAAATTATTTCCGGGAAAAGGAAAAGGACGCCGTCGAGTCGACGATGACCATCTCGGGTATAGGGTTCTCCGGGCGGTCCCAGACGAACGGCATGGTCTTCGTCAAGCTCAAGGACTGGAACAAACGAGGCAGCGCGCACCTGAAGGTCAAGGCCGTCGCCCAGCGCGCCATGAGGGAGTTCTCGACCCTGCGCGGTGCCCTGGTCTTCGCCTTCCCGCCCCCTCCCGTCATAGAACTCGGTATGGCCACCGGTTTCGACTTCATGCTCCTCGACCGGGGAGGTCTGGGCCACCAGAAGCTGATGGAGGCACGCAACCAGCTACTCGGGATGATGTCGAAGGACAGGCGCGTGGTGAAGGTGAGGCCAAACGGCATGGAGGATATACCGGAATACCGTGTCGATATCGACTGGGAAAAGGCGGGGGCCCTCGGGGTACCCATCAGTTCCATTCACAACACCATCTCGACGGCCTTCGGCAGTTCCTATGTCAATAACTTTATCCAGGCAGGCAGGGTCAAGCGCGTCTTCGTTCAGGCCGACGCGCCATACCGCATGCTGCCCAAGGACGTAGACAAGCTGTACGTCCGCAACGAGAAGGGGAAAATGGTGCCCTTTTCCGCGTTCGCGACGAGCCGCTGGTCCTCTGGTTCTCCGAGGCTCGAACGTTACAACGGCTTCCCCTCCGTCAACATCTGGGGCGAACCCGCCCCCGGCATGAGCTCCGGCGAGGCTATGCAGGCGATGGAAGAGGCCGTGGAAAAACTGCCCTCCGGCATCGGCTACGAGTGGACGGGCCTTTCCTACCAGGAAAGGATGTCGAGTTCCCAGGCGCCTCTCCTGTATGCCTTCTCGGTCATTGTCATCTTCCTGTGCGTGGCGGCTCTGTACGAAAGCTGGCCCATACCCGTCGCCAACATGCTCATGCTCCCGCTGGGCATCTTCGGTGCCACCCTTTTCACGTGGTCGCGGGGCCTGCAGAATGACGTCTACTTCCAGATCGGATTCCTCACCACCCTCGGTCTGACGACGAAGAACGCCATACTTATCATCCAGTTCGCCCGGGAGAGGTTAGCCCATGGTGAAGGCCTCATCGAGGCAACGCTGGGTGCGGTAAGAACAAGGCTCAGGCCTGTCATCATGACATCCCTCGCCTTCTTCTTCGGTGTCCTGCCTCTGGCCCTTTCGACGGGTGCGGGGGCCGGCGCGATGAAGGCCATCGGCACGGCCGTCGCGGGAGGTATGCTCTCCGCGACGTTCATCGACCTCTTCTACATACCCCTCCTGTTCGTGGTAGTCTCACAGTTCTTCAAGAGGGGAAAACGGTCAACCCCACCGGACAACAAGACGCCCGAACCCATCGCTCCTTCGGAGGGACAGTGACATGATACGAAAGGCGATCCTTTTCATTGCAGTCGTCGCGAGCCTAGCCGGGTGCACGATGGCCCCGGAGTACAAACGCCCCGAGGCGCCGGTGCCCACCTCATGGCCCACGGGTCCGGCGTACAAGGAGACCGCTCCCGACGCGGCCGGCGCGGCTGCCGCCAACATGGACTGGCGCGAGTTCTACACCGACGAAAAGCTCCAGAAGGTCATCGAGGTCGCCCTCCTCAACAACCGGGACCTCAGGGTGGCGGCGCTGAACATCGAGAAGGTGCGTGCCGCGTACCGGGTCCAGAACGCCGTGATCTTCCCCCTGCCCAACGCCGCGGGGAGTCTCAACGAATACAGGACCCCCGCCGACATCTCCGACAAGGGTGAAGGAACGAACGTTCGGATATACAACGCCAACGTGGGGATCAGTTCCTGGGAGATAGACTTCTTCGGCCGCATCCGCAGTCTCAGGGACAGCGCGCTGGAACAGTACTTCGCCACGGAGCACGCGCGAAGAAGCGCGCAGATAGCCCTTATCGCCGAAGTGGCAAACGCCTACCTGGCCCTTGCCGCCGACAACGAGAACCTTAAGCTTGCCCGGTCCACGCTGGAGGCCCAGGAGGCAACCTACGAAATGATCAGGAGGCGCTACGAACTGGGGTCGTCATCCGAGCTCGATCTCAACCAGGCCCGAACCAGGGTGGAAGCGGCGAGGGTGGACGTCGCCCGCTACACGGCGTACACGGCCGGCGATGAGAACGCCCTCAATCTCCTCGTCGGCGCCCCCGTGCCGGCAGACCTCCTGGCTCATAGCCTGGACCTGGTAGCGGCACCGAAGGACGTCTCAGCGGGCCTGTCCTCCGAGGTTCTGCTCAAGAGACCCGATATACTCCAGGCGGAGAGCCTCCTCAAGGCCGCCAACGCGAACATAGGCGCCGCCAGGGCGGCGTTCTTTCCCTCCATCACGCTTACCACGAGCATCGGGACCACAAGCAACGAGCTTGCCGGGCTGTTCAAGGCCGGGGCTGCCACGTGGAGCTTTGTTCCCCAGGTCAACGTGCCCATCTTCAATTCGATCCTCTTGTGGGCCAACCTCGAGGCGGCAAAGGCAACCCGCGAAATATACGTCGCACAGTATGAAAAGGCAATTCAAACGGCATTCAGGGAGGTATCCGACGCCCTTGCCCGGCGCGGAACCATCGGCGATCAGCTGGCGGCGCAGCAATCCCTTGTCGAGGCTTCCGCGAACTCCTACCGCCTTGCCGACGCGCGCTACACGAGCGGCATCGACAGCTACCTCACCCTGCTCGACGCCCAGCGCAGCCTCTATGCCGCCCAGCAGGGCCTCATCAACACCCGCCTGGCAAAGCTCTCCAACCTCGTCAACCTGTACAAGGTGCTGGGGGGAGGACAGTAAAAAACCGTTCAAACCGCTTGAACCGCTTGAACGTCGAAGAAAAAATGACCTCTGATGGCCGTGGCGGCCATCAGAGGTCAAAGTATCCCCGGTTCAAGCGGCTTGAACGGTTCAAGCGGTTCAAACGGTCTTTATATGGTTATATCTATCTTCCCCGGATGCAGTTCATCCGTCGGTTTTCCGGGGTCTTTGCCGTACGTTCTGGCGGGTTTCTCGGGTGTTTCCTCGTGGGGCTGGTCCTGGTGGTCCCTTCGGCTCCTCTCTTCACGCTTCTTCGCACTGACGAACTCCTTCGATACGGAAAGCTTCCTGTCCGTCGGTTGAACATTTCGCAAAAGGTCGACCTTGAAGGTCTCGTCCATGAGGCTTGCCCCCGTGCTCAGTTCATTTCGATATTCTCGATGTCCTTTCTTTCCGGTGACGAGAATATCTTCTTCAGCTCAAGAAGGATAAGTAGCCGCTCGTCCAGTTTGCCCACGCCCTCTATGTACTCGGACTCTATGCCCGCCACCATGGAGGGAGGCGGTTCGATGGTGTTGGCCGGGATCCTCAAAACCTCTGAGACGGAATCGACGATGAACCCGAGAACAAGGCCCTCGAGTTCGACGACGATTATGCGCGTCGATTTGTCATAAGGCTTTTCGCGAAAACCGAGTCGCTTGCGCAGGTCAACGATGGGAATGATCTTTCCCCTCAGGTTTATCACGCCCTCTATGAAAGCCGGTGCGTTGGGGATCTTCGTGATGCTCATCATCTTGTTGATCTCCTGCACCTTCAGAATGTCGACCCCGAACTCCTCCGTACCCAGTTTGAACGTCACAAGTTGTAGTATTGTTCCCTCATTCATCAGGTTCCTCCTCTTTTCTGTATAATCGGAAGTTTCTCTCCCGACTTAAATCATCTGCAAATTGTGTGCCCAATTTTATGGATACTACAACCGATAGACACAGTCAACCCAAATAAGACGGGAAATCGGAGAGTTAGGTAAGCACCTTCCCGGGACCGTTCCCATATGGGGCCCGCGCCAGCAACGCTCGGCCTTCTTCCGCTCTCTTGCGCATTTTTTCCTTTGCCCGTCACCAACCTCTTTAGTTTGCCCGATTCCAGTCGATAAAAGATGTAAAGGGAATCCGGGAACGATGAAAAGGAACCCACCAGCCGGGAGCAGCGGCACGAAACCACAGGAAGAACCGGGTCAGGGCATTCAGGTCCATATCGGCCGGCAACCGATCCTGAACAGGGCCAGGAAGATATTCGGTTACGAGCTCCTCTTTCGCAGCGGGAGGGCCAACGCCGCCAGGATCACCGATAACGTCCACGCCACGGCCAGCGTCATGCTGAATGCCCTCAACAACATCGGTATTTCGCGGCTCATCGGAGACAAGATGGGGTTCATCAATGTCGATGACAGGGTGCTCGACAGCGGCATCGTCGAGCTTCTCCCGAGCAAGATGACCGTCCTTGAGCTCCTTGAGACGGTGAAGGTGGACGAAAAGGTCCTGTCCCTTTGCTCGCAGGCGAGAAAGAACGGCTACCAGTTCGCCCTCGACGACTTCGTCACCTATGACGGCGCCCCCGAAGACATGCTCCGCATCGCGTCCTTCGTGAAAGTGGACCTCATGGGCACCGACAGGAAGGAACTCCCCGAACTCGTAAGGAAGCTGAAGAGGCACAACATCAAGCTTCTTGCCGAGAAGGTGGAAACCCAGGAAGAGTTCGAGTTGTGCCGTGACCTCGGATTTGATTACTTCCAGGGCTACTTCTTTGAAAAACCGTCCATAATATCGGCCAAGTCCATTTCGCCGACACAACTGGTGCTTCTCGAGCTTTCAAGGATCCTCGCCAGGGAAGAGGAGTTCTTCGTCATAGAAAGCCTCTTCAGGAAGAACCCCGAACTCCACATCAAGCTCCTTCAGTTCATGAATTCGGCGGCCTTCTACACGGCCAACAGGATAAACTCCATCGGCCAGGCGATAGCCCTTCTTGGATACCGCAAACTTCAGAAATGGGTGACCCTGCTCCTCTTCGCCGGCGAAGGGCACGACACACGGTCGGCTCCCCTCTTCGAGCGGGCCGCGATCCGGGGCAGGATCATGGAACTCCTCGCCTCCCGGATAACCCGCGACACCTCCGCCGCCGACATGGCGTTCATCACCGGCGTCCTGTCCCTCGTAGACGCCCTCTTCCAGGCACCGCTGGAGAACATCCTCACCGACTTCAACCTCTCCGAGGAGATAAACGGCGCCCTCCTGCACCGCGACGGCGTCCTCGGCAAGCTCGTCTCAGTGATAGAGACCCTGGAACAGGAGAACTACACGGAGATGGAGACCCATCTCAGGGACGTCAACATGACCTCCACGGACCTCTACATCATCGAGAACAACGCGATAATCGAATACGAGTCGATGAGCGAAATGTGAGAAGACCGCTTGAACCGCTTGAGCCGTTTAAGGGTTGAAAAAAAACACCCCTGATGCCCGACAGGGCTATCAGGGGTTTATAACGTTCAAACGGTTCAAGCGGTTCAAACCATCTTTCTCAGTTCCTCATCTGTATCTGTTGCGCCTGGGCCTGGGCGGTGGCCCTTCTGTGCATTGTGTAGTTGAGGATGACCGAGGGGATGTCGAGTATGAGGATCACCTTGCCGTCGCCCCGTATCGTCGCGCCGCTTATTCCCTTGATGTCCTTGAGGAATTCTCCGAGGGGTTTGATGACCACCTCTTCCTGGCCGATAACGGAGTTGACCTTGATGCCGATCGTCTTCTCGCCGATGGAGCAGATCACAACGTACCCGCTGCCGTCCTCTGAGCCCTGCATGAGAAAGGCCTTGCTGAGGTCCACGATGGGGATGACCGTGTTGCGAAGGACAAGGACCTCGTTCTTGTCCACCGTCTTGATAAGCCCTTCCTTGAGCTTGACCAGTTCGGTGACGGTGTTGAGGGGTATGGCGAAGAGCTCCTCCGCCACTTTCACGATAAGGGCCCTCATGATGGCAAGGGTCAGGGGTAGCTTGATGGTAAGCTTTGTCCACTTGCCTTCCTCGGAATCGATGTGCGCCTGCCCGTTCATCTTCTCGATGTTCGTCCTGACGACATCCATCCCCACGCCGCGGCCCGAGACCTTGCTTATCTTCTGCGCCGTGCTGAGGCCCGGTATGAAGATGAGGTTCATCGCTTCTTTCGGGGACAGGCTCGCGAGCTCCGCCTCGTTCATGAGCCCCTTCTCCTTCACCTTGTCCTTTACGGCCTGGATGTTTATGCCCTTCCCGTCATCGTACACCTCGATGATGACGTGGTTGCCCTCGTTGTAGGCCCGGATGGAAAGAAGGCCCTTGGCCCGTTTCCCCTTAGCCGTTCGTTCTTCGGGCAGCTCGATGCCGTGGTCGACGGAATTTCGTATGATGTGGATGAGGGGATCCGTCAGTGCCTCTATGAGAGACCGGTCAAGTTCCGTCTCCTCGCCTTCGACCTTGAGCTCGATGTCCTTTTTGAATTCCGAGCAAAGGTCCCTCACCATCCTGGGGATCTTGTTGAAGACCTTGCTGACGGGCACCAGCCTCGCCCTCATGACGGAGAGCTGGAGCTCGTTGGTGATAACCTCTATGTAATTCGTTATATCCGTGAGATTGTCGAAGACGGTCTCGCTCTCCTCGCCCTTCTTCGCCATGCTGTTGACGAGGATGAGCCTGTTCTTCCCGAGGACGAGCTCACCGACGAGGTTCATGAGCTCATCGAGCTTCTTGACGTCGATCCTGATCGACTGCTCCTCCATCTTGGGTGTCTTCTGCTTCACCAGCGCCTTGTTGAGCTGGGTCTCGGTGATATACTTTTCCTCGACGGCGATCTCGCCTACCTTCTTGTCCTTTTCCGCCTCCTGTTTCTTCAGGACGTCGTCAAGCTCGGACTTTGTGATGATGTTCTCTTCCACGAGGATCTCGCCGATCTTCTTCGCCTCTTCGGGCTGAGGCTCGGCACCTTTCTTCGCGGGATCGAGAAGGTCCGTGAGCTTCACGATGACGGCGGACGCATCCTGGTTCTCACTTCCCTGGTCCCGGATGTCCTCTATCATCAGCTTCATGAGATCGAAGGATTCGAGGAGGATGTCCGCGACCGTTTGGTCCGTGGCCATCTCGCCTTTGCGGATGACCCCGAGCACGTCCTCCGCCTTGTGGGCAAGCTGGGACAAGCTATTGAACCCCAGGAAACTCGACGTTCCCTTGATGGTGTGAACGGCCCGGAAGATGCTGTTCACGACCTCCTCATCCTGGCTCTGCTCGATGACGACAATGTCCTGGATGACATTGTCCATGAGTTCGCTCGACTCCGCTATGAACTCATCGATGATTTCCTGCATCTCATCCCGCTGGAGAGCTTGATCATCCATTGTACTCCTCCTCGCCCTGCAAAAGGCTTTCCACCTTGTACAGTAAGAAATTTGGTTGCACCGGCTTGTTCAGGAACATGTTGACACCGGCGTCAAAAGCATCTTTTTTCAGCTTGTCATCCTTCGTCGTGGTGAGCATGATGACAGGCGTGTCCATGTAATAGTAGTTGTCCCGCAGGTTCCTCACGAACTCGATACCGTCCATGTTGGGCATGTTGAGATCCACGATAACGAGATCGACCTGGACATGGCTCAGTTTTTCCATGGCGTCGATCCCGTCCTCGGCCTCGGCGATAACATAGTTCTTCCGTTTCAGGATGTATGCAAGGAGCTTCCTGATCGTTGCCGAGTCATCCACGATGAGTATCGTCTTCATATATCATCCTTTCTGATATGCGATAGTGCCCGGGAATACCAGCGGTTTGAAGGCTCGGGAGATGTTGTGGAGCGATTCCGCATGACCGATGGTGAGGAATCCCTTGGGCTTCAGGCACTCGTACATATGGTCGACAACCTTCTTCTTCATCTTTTCGTCGAAATAGATGAGAACATTCCTGCAAAAGATGAAATCCATCTGCCGGTACAGTCTGTAAGCATCGTCATCCATGAGGTTCATGAAGTCGATCTTAATGTTCTTTTTTACGCTTTCTTTCAGCTTATACATATTGTTCTCTTCTGTAAAATATTTTCTTTTGATCGCGTCATCGGTATTGCGGACGCTGTACTGGCTGAAGACGGCCTTTCGCGCCGACTCGAGGACC
>LVAA01000249.1 GCA_001603955.1 Syntrophobacterales bacterium Delta_02
ATAAGAGACAGCCGCTATATCGCGGACATGATCGAAGCCGAATCCACCTGTATCTACGGATGGGCCGACGAGCGATTGAAGGTGATGGGGATTTCCGGCGCGTATCCGCTGGTCCGCGGCGGCAACAGCTACGTCATGACCAAACCCAAATATATTATCGAAATGCTCCGGCGCGAGAGCATCAAGCTCAACGAAGGACTGATCGGACAGGTCGCCGCCCGTCATGAACCGCTCTTCATCGAAAACGCCCACGGCGACCCGCGCCTTCAGGAATACGGCACCAACGCCGACGCGGTATTGTCGCTGATCATCGTGCCGCTGGTCCGCGACGCGGTGCTGACCGGGGTGATCTGCGCGGTCAATTCGCGCAACGGCAAGGCTTTTACCACCGAGCAGTTCAACCGTCTTCGCGGGATTTCGCCGCAAGTCATCCTGACCCAGAACGTGGTCAAGGCGTACAACAACTTGAGCGAACAGCAACGGATCAATCAGGAATTGCACTTTGCCCGGCGGCTTCAGGCGGCGATGATTCCCAGCAAATTTCCCAAATGGGGCAAATTCCAGATTCAAGCGGCCTCGCGCCCGGCCAAAGAGGTCAGCGGCGACTTTTACGATTTTATCCAGATTGATGACGACCGGATGCTGGTGGTTATCGCCGACGCCTGCGGCAAAGGGGTGCCCGCCTGTATGCTTACCGCCATGACCAGAAGCTTTATCCGTTCGATCGCCACCCACTTCACCACGGTGGAGGAGCTGATGCATGAATTGAACCGGAACCTTTTCCGCGACTCCGACGAGGAACTTTTCGTCACGCTGGCCTGTTGCCTGATCGACAAACGCAATTCACTGATCGAATACTGCCGGGCCGGGCATACGGAAATGATTTCATTTGTTCGCGAACACCTGCGTTCGGTGAATCCGGACGGGACCGCTCTTGGGATTCTCCCCTCGGAATTCGCCAAATTCGACTCCATCTGCATGGAGTTTGAGCCCGGAGTAACCTACCTGCTTTTTACCGATGGTATTACGGAGGCCCTGAATGCCGATGCCGAGGAATACGGCGTGGTCCGTCTTCAACAGGTATTCAAAGAAGCCGGGATCGAAAGGAAAGCCCCGAAGGAAATTCTCGACGCGATCCTGGAAGATGTGGAAAATTTCGAGTTGGACCCGGAAAACCTCAGCGATGACCAGACCATGGTAATCATCTCCTCCCCGTTCGAAACATGAGGCCATCCCGATGAACCAGTTGACGAAAGTACGCCTGAAAAACTTCAAATCCATCCGCAAAATGGAATTGCCGCTGACCCCCTTGAACGTGATGATCGGGGCGAACGGCGCCGGAAAATCGAATTTCGTCGGGTTCTTTAAAATGCTCGAAGCCATCAGTACGCAGCGTTTGGAAGAATACGCCGGGCTCCAGAGTTCATCGCCGGGATTTTTCTTTTACGGGGACCGGAATTACGGGATCGACTGCGAATTGGGACTCTTGCTGAACGGGCAGCCGGTGACTTACGGATTCGTCCTGAAGCCGAACAACGAGGATCAGTTGGTTTTTGTGGAGGAACGGATCGTTTACGAGGATAAGAATTATTCGCTCGGCACTGGACATCGCGAATCCCACTTGTACACGGACTCCGGCAACAAAGTCCGCAACAAATTGAGCCGCCAGATCGGCGACCTGATTCGGCAGTGGCAGGTTTTTCAATTTCACGAGACCTCGCAGATGCGGGGAACCCATTATATTCATGACAATCTGGTGCTGCTCGGCAACGGCGCGAACCTGGCTCCTTACCTGATGGTGATCAAGGAAAAGCACCCGAACCATTACCGTAGAATCGTCCGTACCATTCAGCTGATCATGCCCTATTTTCGAGATTTCGAGCTGGAACCGTTGCGGCTGGACAGCGACCGGAACCGTCTGGATTGGCGCGAGGTGGCGTCGAACGCCCGGTTCAGTTCGGTGAATTTTTCCGATGGTTCGCTACGTTTCGCCGCGCTGGCCACGTTGCTCCTCCAGCCGACGGAGATGATGCCGTCGCTGATTCTGATCGATGAACCCGAACTGGGACTGCACCCGATGGCGGTGCGGCTGCTGGCCTCCATGATCAAGGCCGTCGCCGTCAACACCCAGGTGATCCTGGCGACCCAGTCCAAAACCCTGGTGGATGAATTCTCTCCTGAAGATGTCGTGGTCCTGGACCGGCAGATGGACGATGAAACCGGGTATTTCAGCAGTACGTTCCGACGGTTGGACACCACCGCGCTCGAACAATGGCTGCACGAATATAAGCTCGGTGATATCTGGGACAAAGACCTTTTCGGGGGACGCCCATGAGTTTTACCGTCGTGCAGATCGTGGTGGAGGGCGAGACGGAACGGGATTTCGTCAAAAAGATACTAGGTCCGCATTTTCGTCCGCTCGGCATGATCTTCCAGTTCGACCTGTTGCACGGTGTAACCCGCTGGGGTTGGGAAAAGGTCCGCAATGAAATTGCCGGTTGTATTTATGATAATCCGAATTCGTACTGCACCACCATGCTCGACTTGTACGGCCTGCCTGAAAATACCCCCGGCAAACACGGCAACAAACACGACGATCCCCGGAAATGGGCCGAGTATATTGAACGCGCGATGAGCCGTTCACTGTTGGAAATGAACGAGCGCACCGAACTGTTCGTCGAAACCGGCCACTTTATCCCATACTTGCAAGTACATGAGTTCGAGGCGTTGCTGTTCAGCGATCCGTTGGCGATATCGCCGAACGTGGACGGGCGCTCGAAAGACG
>LVAA01000078.1 GCA_001603955.1 Syntrophobacterales bacterium Delta_02
TGCTGGTAGATCGTCCCTTCCGCCACTTCCGCCCTCTGGGCGATCTCGGAGATGCTGGCCTCGAGGTAGCTCTTCCCGCCGAACACCTCTATGGCGGCCTTGACTATCTGCTCCCTGGTCGCGTCCTTTTTTCTATAATGAGTTGCGCTCATAAATCCGATGAATATTGTTTATCTCATTCCGTGACTTTTCAGGATAACCCACCCTTTTTTCATATTGGTCCACCCGGTAGCGGCGCAATATGCTCAGTTTTTTACCATGACCATTTCCTCATGTTCAATTCTTTTCGGTTGCTTTTTTGTTCCGCTCATCCTCGTACCGTTGGCAAAGTCCTCTTCTACGTCATTCTGGCGCGGGCAGAAACCCGGAGGTTTTTCTAACCCGGGGGTTTTTTCTGGATGTCGCTTCGCGCGTGAAGACACCGGCCACCTCGGGCATGTCGACAGGGTATGAACCGGACCATGGCGCCACGAAGATCCGTATCCAGAGAGAGTTCGAGAGTCTTTTCGGGGATTAAGACGAGGGACAACAGACCGTATCGGTGGTTACAGTTCAATGATAAAGCTGTCTCTCCTGTGAAAATCAGGTCTGGAGGCGCAATGAGTCAATGCCCGGTAAGTTCTGTCTTTATCGAATTTGAGGATCGCGCCGATACCTATCTCTAAGAATTGGTCTTCACGAACAAGCTTGTCCAGATCAAATTCCATATCAAGCAAGAATGATCCTGACCGTCTTTGAGTTCTGAAAGGAAGTGAGGCAACCAAAGGCTCCTCTCGCAGCTTGTCGGCATATCCTTCATTTCGATAGTGTTCGAAACGAAAGACGTTCCAATCCCCTGACGGCGAAAGATTGAATTCCCAATAATGATCGCAATCCTTGACGGCAAAGAAGAGTTCTAAACAGGTATTCTCCCAGAGGCCCTTTCTTCGGGACGGTTCCTGCTTCCGCTCGGGAATATCAATCCTCAGCGAACTTCCAATTATCTCATAATGGACAAAGAGGGTGCCGGTCCGCCGGGCAAGGTATCCTTTACATTCTATTCCAGATAGTGCCGCATCCTTTTCAAAAGGCCTTAAGGAAAAAGCATGTTTTCCCTTTTGATTGTCCTGGTTCTTATAAGTGTCAAAAATCGCGCGCTCTCTTGGGGTCACGGTTTAACCGGGGCAACTCCACCCCAAGGATGCAGGAAGCCCGCCTATCGCGCAACTTCACAACTCGTGGATATTGCATGGGGGTCTCTTTTCGTCTAGCTTCTTAAGAGTTGTATTTGTCAGTTTAGGTCTTGTCACATATGAGTACCGGGCAAATTCATCTTTCCTTTTGATTAACAACCAATTATTTCCCTTGAAACCGGTCAATACAAATGCCCCTTTTAGTTCTGTTCCGTGGAGAATAAACTCAACGTGTTTCTTGTCCAGATCGATTTGAACTGGCTCATAATTGCCCGAATCCCAGATGATGACTGCTCCCGCGCCATAATAATTATCAGGGATGATCCCTTCGAAGTTGCCATATTCCAGAGGGTGGTCATCAACCATTATCGCAAGCCTTCTGTCCTTGGGAGACATGGAGGGACCTTTCGGAATAGCCCACGGCTTAAGTACCCCTCCTATTTCCAGCCTGAAATCATAAAGAAGGCTTTTCGAATGATGCTCGTGTACCACAAAGCGTTTCATATTTTTACCCCATAGGGGCGCACCTGCCAAATCACACCGCCTTGAAAGACAATCTCTTTTGCTGATTTGCGAACGTCCGCCTTTCGCATCGCTCTTTCGTGTAAATCTCCCAACAACTTAAGCGGCCTCACCTGCCGAGACAGCACGCTCCACACCGTTAGCGTTTGGTAACTCCGCAATATTCATTCATAAGACATCCTCAAATCCTTCTATGAGAAACTGTTGGGGTCACCCATACGCTCCCGTATCCCTCCATTCCGATAGCTGCCCACGGAAGAACAGTATGTGAAGATCCGAAGGGCCCCTCAGTTCCCCTTGCGGGTATCTCAGAGTGTTTCCATTTATCCGGTGATCATCTTCTTGATTGTCATTGAGAGGGGTTCGAGGTTGTGCCTGCAGATCCAGAAAACCTGTTCCGCATCGATGTCAAAATAGTGATGGGCAATGATATCACGAAAGCCTTTTACCCCCGACCAGTCGATCTCGGGATAATCCGCCAGAAGTCTGCCCTCAGTGATCTTATCTATGTTCTTGAGGCTCTCGCCGATGGCGATAAACAGCATGGCAATGCCGTCGAGTCGTTCCATTCCTTCAGGAGAACTGGTGAAATAGTCTGCACTGTCGATCTTTTCGGTGCGATGCTTGATCTTGTCGAGCGCTTCATCGATCTGAAGGAGTATCGCGCGGACAAGGTCTTTGTCAGACATAGATGCTCTCTTCGTCAATACGTTTCTTCAGGAAAGGATTCATTCTGTCCCTGACACGAATGATATCCACACGGCGATGGAGACTGCTTTCGAGGTCCTCCTTGATGTGAACGATCACAAAGGGGTCGGGGGTTCTCGTTTTGACACAGATATCAACATCGCTGTCATCACGCATCTCGCCCCGCGCGACAGACCCGAAGACACCGAGAGAAATGATGCCATACCGATCTCCGTGCCGCTTCTTGAAGTCACTCAGGAAGGATAATATGTCGTCTTTCTTCATGTTTCCTCTCTGCAGACTCATTCTACCACAGGATAGCCCGGCACCATCACAAAAATCATACCAAGCGGCCTGCCGAGGATCAATCCAACTCCTCAACGATCACGTCTTCCAGTCCCCCCACCCGGCGCCGCAGCTTCCTGTCTTGCTCCATCCTGTCGCCAAGCCTTTTCCTGCCGACGCTCACGGTGCTGTAGTCGACACCGAGCATCTCCCCGATCTCCCGGTTGTTCATCCCCCCGTGGCGGTAGAGCAGTTCCATGAGGACCTGGCGGGAAGGATGCCAGCGCTCCCTCTACGAAGGAACGGTAGGCGCGCTTCGCCCTTTTCCTGTCATCATGGAAGAGATCGAGCACCTCACCTGTTTCAAGGAAGGGGTGGCATACCCTTCTTCCCGTGTAGTCGGGATAGCTGCTCCAGGGGTATTCCCTGAGGTGCCTTTCCTGCTCCTCCGGTGAAGACATCCCGCTCACCCGGACGGGGTTCAGGTGGATGTAGCGGGAGACCTCCAGGACTCCCAAGACCCACAAAGCTGACTACTACCGTCGGATGACATCCCGCCAATCAACATATTGATCAATATGGGCTCAGCACTATTTTCTTTGTTTCATTACCACGGAGAGTAACTCTTTGCATAAGGCTCCCTCCTTCGACCGTCCTCACGCCCCAGACGATCATGGAAATCACGTAAAAATTGCCGTCACTCACTTGGTCAAACTCAAACGCACCTTGGGCATCACACTTCGTTTGCCTGGTGGCGGCACGATATCGGGCATCTTCGTTCTCAAATCTAAGCTGCCTGTACATGGGGCAGTATCCTCTGTCTACTGACCCATACAGCATGGACAGTCTTTCAGAGGAGTAGGGCGTTTCTGGCACGAGGGTTACAGTTGTTCCGGCACAAGTCACGGTACCACCTCCCCTCTGTCTCATGACGGCACTGCCGATTATTCTGTTAGTGCCAGGTCGCAGCATTGTTCTGGCCTGTTCTTCATCAAATGTGTTCGATAGCTTCACAGGCTGAGATGTAATGCAGCCTTCAAGAAGAAGCATACAGACGAGAAGGCAAAACAAAATCGCTTTTTTCATGTTTCCCCCTGTCTTATGTGATGTTTGTACTAGCTATGATGAGTTTGTGGAATTCTCTATTACAATGCCGCCGCTACTGTTTGTTCTCTTTGCCTGTTCTCCTCCTTCCTCAACTCTTCGAACAATCAGTAGGTTTCGATGTAGCAACGTGGCGCAGAGCAAGATCGTTCCGCCAGTTTCTGGAGAGCGTCGGGTCCCCCCTAAACCTCCACGGCTTGTAGAAGTTGCGCTCTGATTTCACTGGCTGAGGCTCCTAGGTCGACGGTGGCGAAACGGATCTGGTGACCCTGGATCAGCGCCGATTCATTAATCGTATCTCCAACGGAAGGGTGGAGGAGCAAACCGGAGGCGTTATCGGCGAGCGAATCTCCATTCCCTTCCTGGGATCTCAGGTAGGCGTATATCTGGTAGACATACCCGCTCCGTAGTGTTTCTTCCCGGTACCAACCCCGAGTGACCAAGGAATTGAACTTCGTGTCGATAACAATGCGCCGCCCGGCGCCAGGGTGATTCAGAATGATATCGGTTCGCATTAATGGAAGGATCCGGTCGATTCCCGAGCTTTTGCTATCGACAAGCCAATTAATCGTTTTCCCGGCATCAACGCTCCACCCCTGTCCGGAAAGCACAACATCGTAGAATCCGGCAACACCTTTTTCATAGAGTTTCCGAATCCAGGTGATCTCTCTATCCGGTACTGACAGAAGTCTACTTCCCACAGCTTCCGTTGGCAATGCCAGGTTGGAAGCGAGATGCGCTGCGGCAACCATCTTCTGATCATCCCCGTCATGCCTGCTAAAGCGATCAACGGATACTTCGCTCCGGCCGGGGCGTTCGCCCGTAACGCCCATGCGTCTCAAGCTTGCGGCTAAAGATCTGCATCGGTGAGCAAGGTCGTCACGACGGACTATCTTTGAAATCTCTTCCAATGCGCTTCGGACGAAGCGGTTCCGGACGGTATCCACTGTCAATTCGTCGTACCGACAGGCCACCTTGCCCCGGTCAAGCAATTGGTGCCGGCTGGTGTACAGAAGCCTGATGCGTCCGCGAACACGTCCAACTACTTCTTCGTGAGGCTGATATCCATAGCTCAAATTGCGCCTGAGCCGACGCTCGACCTGTCGAGACAAGATCTCAGCGACCAGATCGGGGATGTCGTCAGGATTATCCTCGACAGACACCTTCGCGCTGTCGATCTGCCTGAAGAGATTTGATGCGTACAGCATGAGCAGCCAGAGATTACGCACCGGGATACGGCCAATCTGGCCTATCTCTTCATGGACATCTGTCGTCAGGCCGGCCGGCGAAACTGTCACAGTCAGAATCCTTCGAGGAGGCGTTGCCTGGCTTTCTCTGACTTCTCAAGCGCATCAAACCAGTACTCATCAAGAAGTGGTCCGATCTCTGTATCGACAACCAGTCGAAACCATTTACGGGCATCGGCTATCGGGGTACCGAACGGAGGTGTGACATAGCTGTGACCCACGCGGAACTGCCGTCCGAGGCTGGTGTCCGCCGAGATTTCATTGTTCAGAATGTTGAGTCGTTTCTCGATCTCGACCAGGATTTCGGAATCAATTCCGCACTTGGACTGGACCCAATCCTGCCAGACCTTGCCGAGGATGGGCTCGAGGTCAATGAAGGCAAAACGACGGCGCAGCGCCAGATCAACAAGCGCCAGGGAACGATCGGCAATATTCATCGTTCCGATCACATAGAGATTGTCCGGGATAAACACCCGCTCATCATCGGACCGTTTGTAGGAAAGCTCCAACGCTTCGTTGGGTGTTCTCTTGTCTGCCTCCAGCAAGGTCAGCATCTCACCGAAGATCTGCGCTGGATTCCCGCGATTGATCTCCTCGATGATGACGACATGCCTCTCGGTAGGTTGCTTCGCAGCCACCTTCATCATCTCAACAAACGGTCCGTCAACCAGCGTAAGTTTTCCGTCACCAGCGGGACGCCAACCCCGCACGAAATCCTCATAGGAAAGGTTGGGATGAAACTGAACCGCCCGGACCTTGCTGTCGTCGCGCTGCCCGATCAAGGCAAAGGCCAATCGCCTGGCCAACCATGTCTTCCCGGTCCCCGGCGGACCTTGCAGGATAATATTCTTCTTGACACGCAGCTGTTCGAGAATTTCTTCAAGCTTCGTACGAGCAATGAAACATCCGTCGGCCAGGATGTCGTCCAGTGAGTAAGGCTCGATTGGGGCCGCGGCAATCTCCGCTTCAGGAGCGGAATCGTCGGGTTCATCCTCTGGACCCAAGGGTTCCGGTATGGGCTTGTCTGGTAATGCTTTCGCATCTTTGAACAGCTAGGCCGCCAATGAAAGTTCCGGAAACGAGTGGACGGGGTATGCGTCTTCCTGAAATCGGGCTTCAAGAGCATCGAGTAAAGTCAAATAATCATTCGCATTACAGCGCCCCTTTGGACCGTTGAATCCAATCTCAATATTGAGTTTCTTGCTGATGTAACGCTGGGACCTGTCGTCAAGAGTCGGATAGTCCCAAGGACGAATCCAGTAAAGCCCCATTGTGAGATTCCAGCCCACACCATAGCGTTGCGTCGCGTCGTCGTATGCGGCGACAAAAGCTGAACGAGCGTCCGCATCATCCGATTCTGCGAAGTTTATTGCTTGATAGAAGATCTCCCAAAGCACGTCGATATCGTCAGGTTCTCGTTTACTGTCGGGTCCGAAAAACCGTGACTTTTGATTATTAAGAATGGGTATCCCTTCAAAGGAATCTGGGACAGGCTCGGAAACCCCCAGCAAATCGGCCAGTGCGGCGGCAATTGTCTTCCTGTTGGCATCCGTAATCCCCCGGTTGAAAATGCCCATTGCGGGGAACGGGCAAATGTCCTTCAAGGGGCCTGTAGTTCCGTCCTGAAATTGATCGTGAAGATTTGACAGGCCATCGACTTTGGAGGCAATCGCGTGAATCCCGGCAATCAACTCCTCCCGTTTATCTTTGAACATAAGGAGCCTGTCGGCAGTGGCTTCATAGAACTTTGTCCATTTGAAACGTTGCCTGTCTGTGGAGCTGTCGCCAAACCGTTCGCGCCAATAAGGGGCGTTACGGAACCGGTTGATGTCCTGCGGCTTACCCTCGAACGTAAATCCGATCAACGCATCCGTAGCCCAATCACCCGGCAAGACCCGCCAGATAGTGATCCGGTTCGTGAAGAAATACCACTCGCGCGGAGGATCGAAGGATTCCCACTCGACCTTCAGGGTGCGACCGTCCCCAAGGTTCTCTTTGACCGTTCCAATCGCCTTGATCGCCATGACAGACACAGTCTGTCCCCGGTTATCGAAAGGCAGGCCGTGCTTGCGTGTATAGGCTGATTTGATGGCGATGCGGTCACCCGTCTGAATGGACCTCACCGCATCCAGATATCTCTCCTGAGAGCCATTCTCCCAGATTTCTTCAGTCAGGAATCGAGAAGTCTGATCATCGGTTCCACCATGTATGGCCCCTACGAACCAGCTGGCTCTAGCGCCAGCTCCTTCAGCTTTTGAATCCATAGCTTACACTCCTGTGGTTGTCCACATCTGTCATCAAGACAGTCCGGTGGGGCCGGTCTCACCTAACGAGTGGGGCCCTTTATGTTTCCAGGGTTCCCCAAGTTACGATTGCAGTAGACGCGCAAAACACGGTTATTTCCTTTCTGCATAGAAAAACGCAACATCACTCGCAATATCGAATCCGGTGGCAACCTTTACCGCGCCTTCCTCAGCTCCAATTGCTTCTTGAAGCTGTTTCCTCTTTGGCTCTACCCACTCTTCGCCATTCCGGTTGGTCTTATGCTGATAGAGCGCAAGAACATCACCCGGCTTCAGTGTGGTCCAGAACTCCTTAATTTCCGGCTCCAAGACATGTTTCAACGTAGGTCGCGACGGTGCGAGGCCCGTATCGGGATCAAGGAAGACAATACATTTCTCCTTTTCATATGATGTTATGAAGGCCTTTGCCTGAAGCAGGTAGCTATCACGCTCCTGAAAAACAACATCAAATACCTTCACTTTTGCCCCGAATGGGGAGCGCTCAACATTGTGAATATCCCGAAAGTGCATCTTGACATCTGAGGGAATTTCAAGACGCTTGCCGTCAATCGTTATTCCTCCAAACTCATCAAGACGAAGAAAAGTAATCTGTAGAATGCGTGCAGCTTCGATGGTCGTTGCGAGATGCAAAAGAACGGACCATTTCACAAGGTCGCGATTGTCGCTGTACCATTTACTTCTCACCCTTCGCTCCTTTTGGCGAGCCTAGGCAACGCTGACGAAACACCAGCCCACACAAGAATTCTCTCAAATCGAGAGGGCACGAATAGGACAGTTGGTGTCAAATCTCTATCCCTGAATTCATTGCTTTTCTTGCAGCCGCCAAGGACGGTCCATTCCTCCGTTGTATAGGGGTTATGTTTTTAGAACCTTTACAAATTCCGCGATTATCCTGAATTCTTCTTCCGAAGCCCCCGTAATGATTATTGATTCATATGCTTTGTTCAATGATTCCAAGACTATTTTTTCATGCCTCCAGGTTCCGTCAGGCTCGAATACCTTCTTGCTCCAGTACTTCTTTACGGTATAGGCTCCGCCGTTATCGACATCATGGATATCTTGATGGCAAACCAAGACAATTTTGCCCTGTCGGCTCCCAGCAGGTTCCGCACGAAAGATGCAGTATGATCCGTTCGGAATGTCTGGCTCCATTGAGTCGTCGACAACCCGCGCCACAAACATCTTCTGGTCAAGCTTCCGGCCTATATCCACTTCCATCCAACCCTCTTCATGAATGTCCTGATTCTCGAGGAACTTGCCAGCGGCGGCTTTGAGCGAGTATATCGGCAACGAATTGGCCAGCTTCTGTATATCATCGGCATTCTTCGGAGGTGCCGGGACCTGCTCTTGTTCAACACGAACATCACGGTCCAAGGAAGGCGGCTGTTTGGTCCTGAATTGCTCCGTAGTCTCAATTCTCGATCTGAAGAACCTCTCCGTGTCCTTGTCGAGAAAGCACACGTAACAGCCTTTCATGCCCCTGCTCAACAGCACCCTGTATGTGTTCTTGACCAGTTCGGTGAATTGGTCACGGGACCGTTTCACCACATTGTCGGCCGACTTCTCTCGAACACCCACCCACCGCTGATCATCAAAATCGTAGACAAGGTCCGCGCCGAAGATAACGCCTACGTAATCGAACTCAAAACCCTGGGCTGTGTAAATGCAGCCAATCTGGTCAATACCATTTGGGTCATAGGCCCACAATGATGCAGGCGGTATTCCCGGTGCCAATCTTTTCGCTTCCGGTTTGGCATTCCAAGGCCTTCTGTAATCCCCTATCACCACGTCGTCTTTCAAAGCCCCGTCGGCGTTTGGTAATGACCATTTCCAGCAGAATCCGGCCGTCAGACGTGCCGTATGACCAGCAGTTGACTTCTCTCTAATAGCATTTTCTAAAGAAACCGGGGTCGGATAAATCCTGAAATCGAATTCTTCATTCTGGCCCCAAAGAACGTTCGCTGTTCTTTCAATCCCGAGCGTGTTGTTTACCCAATTGATGAAAGCATCTGAGCCGTTACACCTGAACTGGGCTTCGAGCTGATATTCGAGCACTTTATGGTTCTTCTCCAAACTGTGACGCTTGATGTACTCTGATGACCCTATTTCGTTGGGGCGCACTATCTGTTTGTCGTCTATGAAAAAGACGGATACCTTCGATGCTTTGAGGAGTTCCTCGATCTGGGGGGTGTTCGACCTTTGTTCCTTCGGAGTGAAACGACTGTCGCTTGTCGTTCTCAATCTGTGAGACTCATCGGCAATGAGCACGTCTATCGCGTTGTTCTCGGCTCCAGCATAGCTATTGAAATACTTGAACTGAACCGAACCACGGGTTCCGATTATCTTTCTGAGGGTTTGGGTGAACGCCCGAGATCCGGTAACATAATTAGCATTGTACCCATTCAGCAACAGATCCGCCATCAGGTTGATAGCTATGACCGACTTGCCTGTCCCGGGTCCGCCTTTGATGATAATTACTGTGTTTTGCTTGTCGTGAAAACCTCTTCGGGCCTGCGTCAACACGGCATCATAGACTATGAGTTGCTCGTCCAGAAGTACGTACTCTGGTTTGCCTTTGATGATACCTCCGACATGGTCCATCAATTTCTTGCTCGGCCTGTATCTGCTTTCTTCAATACGTTGCAGTACATCGACACCTTCACCGTACGACAGTTTGTTTATGAGATACTCTTTCAAACACTCAACATCATCCGCGGTAAATAAAGGGTATCGATCTATTGTATCCTTGAACTTGTGAGACCACAGGACATCTTGGTCATGGTAGGGGTAATTGTGCAGGTAGGTACACGCGTTCAGAACCACCGGATGAGATTCGTCGTAGAAGGCGGTATGAGTGTCCTCAAGATACATCTTATACTGACCGACCTGAACGGCGGGGTGCAAGACCTCCCTTTTTGCGCCGCCCACCCATGTCAATACCTCGTTCGCGCCATCGGCTTCCTCGCATTTATCCCACTGCTTGAGCTCCACAATAACGGCGTTGGCACGTTTGTTGTCGTCCTTGCCACACACCATGCAGTCCAGTCTCTTTGAAGTAAGCGGCAGTTGATATTCAAGCATCACACCGTGGTCGAGCAAATCTGCGTATTGAAATACCTGAGACATCGACCGCAACGAATTTCGCCACGAATTGACCTCCCCGGGCGAAGGGTTGAATCGAAAGTAATTGAAGAAGGCCAGCTTCAGTTTCTCGGCAATTTGATTGTGCACTGAGTCCTGAATGAATTGCGTCGATGTTCCCGAGTAAAGTCTCATAAGTTATTGCCCGTTCACAACTTGTTGTACTTGGTATGCCTGCCCCTTGCTTTCTCCACGGGGTACTTTTCGCCATTCTTCGCCAACTTCTTCTTGATCGCTTCCGAGAGGTCTATTTCAAGATTATCCGCCAATTCAAAAAGGTATATCGCCACGTCTGCGAGCTCGTCGGATATCTCGTTTTTCAGTTCCTTGCCATGGTCTACAACCTCTTCGGGCGATTTCCATTGGAAATGCTCCAAGACCTCCGCGGCCTCCAGAACGAGCGAAAGAGCCATGTCCTTGTGATTGTGGAACTGCAACCAATTGCGCTCATCTCTGAATCGTTTGATCCTATCTGTCAGTTCCTTGATTTCGCTCACGACTTAGTCCCTGTGGCTTCCTCGCAAAACAGTCCGGACATCAGATAAACACGACAAGAGCAGTGATGGACTGGTCCTGAGGAAGGAGTAGTAGCAACGATGGTATCGTAGCGCTTCATGAAGACCCCCTAGATTCACGGAAGGCTCCGATGCTTGCCACGCTGAAATAACTGGAGAGCGTTCATCAGCATTCTACTAAATACAGCAACAAAAGTCTTCTCCTATTACGGTATCAAACTAGGAAAAGAGGGCATAAGATATGCTCGCCTATTCTGACAATCTGCCCCATCGGTAGCTGGCTTGCGCTGCCATCGTGAGACTATTCATCACAATTACCGCTCATGGCTTCCATCTTTCACAGCCCTTCTGGGTGGCAGTCACCTCTATTGCTTCGATGACACTGCTGAACAGCATATCTTGCCAATTCCGGCTCAGCGCTGCCGAGCCTATAACTTTCACCGCTTCGGTGTCGAAACGCTGTCTGTGTATTTCCCGGAGCCTTTCCCAGTAGAACACTATACAATCTTTGCGAGCGGTCATAAGGTCGCGGGCGGGAAGTTTGTCCCGTTTTTGACTATTGACCATAGGTAATGATGGCATCAAGTTCCAAAGATCATTGTTATGCCAAAGGGAAAAAGGAATAATGTGATCAACATCGAAACGTGGTCGCAGGCTGGTACCTGTCCACACACACTCTTTTTCTTGGATATCCCCGTACACCTTACGGGCGTCAAAGACGTCCCTCTCTTCTATCGGCGTGGAAAGGAGCATGTCAATCACGTCGCTTGGCTTCACAGTTTGTCTTGACAATTCATGGGTAAGTTCCGCCCATCTCAGTACGACAGCATCCTTAATCCAGTACCCCGTCAGCGAAAGTTCGATCCAGAAATCAGCATCGATCGTCACGCTATCACTGCGGGAATTGAACGAGAACATGCGCCCTGACTCCAATGAGCCTCCTGCGTAAGCCACAGGCCCACTGATAATGGTATTTCTGATCTTCTTAAGGAGAGCGCCCGCAACAAGGCTATGTTCCTCCGAAAGTCGGTTGGACCTGAGGTCCAATACAAACCGAGCCAGTCCACCAATCCTTCGGTAACGGTCTATCAAGTCACCGAAGACTGCGCGAAACGCGACTGGCTTGCTGCAAACATCTCTCTCCCCTCTTGTTTGCGGAATGAACGTACTTGATTCGAAAAGCGGCCAATAGTAATAAAGCCATTTCTCGGCGATGGCGGAAATGGGGATCTCCACTTTGCCACCAGGAAGCCACCGGGCCAACTTGAATTCTGTTAGCGCTATCTCGCTCAAAGCCCTTATGAGGGCAAGCTTATATGTGGCTGTCTTTCTATCGCGGGTCAGAACACTCTCCGCTTTGTCTATGGGCCGGAGAATTCCGGAATGTTGCAACCTGAATGCGATGGTCGACCAAGAATACCCTTTCCTCTGCAAAGCGTCATCTGAGCGCCAATTTCCTATAACAGAAAATCCAACCCGCTCGAAAAGCAGTCGTAGATAATCGGGCTGAACCTGATTGTATAACCGGCCCTTTCCGTCGCGCAGATCCTCGTCTATATCGGGACGGTTTTCGGGTATGGATACGAGAAGAACCCCATTCTCTTTCAGGATTCTTTTAATCGCGAAAGTACAATCAAAAAGCTCTTCCTTAGGAATGTGCATGAGAACGGCCGAGCAAAGAACACCGTCAAATTCTCCCGAGAACGTCTCGCCCAAATTGGGAAGTCCGCCCTTTTGCAACCGAGCATGCAAACGCGGGTAATTGCGTTTCGCACAATACAGCATCTCTTCCGAGGGGTCGACCCCATACACGTCGCAACCCCGCTCAAGAAGATGCTGCAAATCCCTTCCCGACCCGCATCCGATGTCTAGTATCCTCATTCCGTCAACAAAGACGACAGGAAAATACTTTTGGATACCGCTATCGACACGATTATATTCTTCAGAAACAGATGTGGAATTCTGAGAATAATAGGCAATAGTGGCACTGTCCATGCTAGTCAAGGTTAACCCAGATACTTGTTTTCATTGTGCCAGGTGATGAACTCAGGTGACGGTCGGAATATGCTGTTCTGGGGAACCATTATTCTCCTACCGTTAAGCGCGTAATAGTCTCTGCCGTTCTCGAATTCTTCCTTGATGCGTTTGCTCACCTCGAATGTCAGGTCTGTTGTGATGGTCACGTAACCGTTATCGAAAAGGCGGTGTATGTCGGAGCGAAGGAGGATGCCGTTCTCTATCTTGTGGGGACCATTGTCAGAATACGGTCTGATGTGGCTTGCTTCAAGTGCCGGCAGGGTTCTCTCTTGCGTAACTGCGCATCGCCTCTGATAGGCGTCTGTGACCATGACCCGAAAGCTTCCCTGGCCAAGGCGAGGCAGAACTGTCTGGGGTGATCCGTAGCGGACCTCTGGTTCTGGTACCATCCGAAGAAGCTTATTCGGATGGGCTCTGGGAAGAAGTCTCTCCTGCACCTGCTCCCACATCCGTTTCCCAATTCCTGAGGTCAAATCGTATCGTTTGCCCTGAACGATGTTCTTACTCCAGTCTTCCGGTGCCGGAATCCAGTCATTCCTGTCAAAGAAGAAGGGCTGTTCGAGGAGGATGCAACCAATGTGGTAATCTTCCTTCGTCGGCGGGGTTCTTCGGAGCCTTTCAATCCTGTCTTTCATCTGCACAAGCGATACTGCCCCATTCCTTTCTCCGAATGCCGTCCAAGCCAAGCTACAAGGCAGCAAGGTGCTGTGAGCAAAGAACCCGCCGCCGACGATAAAATCATGCGGACTGTGAAGTTTGAAAAGAAAAAGCTCCCCGAGGTTTAACGTTCGAAATAACCGATTCCCTCCTGGTTGCCAGAAGTTGACCTCATCGATCCCTGGAAAACCGGACAGAAACGTGAACCAATCCCCGTCAGTTATGCCCACATACCCGTTCAACCCACTACTCCGAAATTAGACGTTGCTGGATCGACCATGGCAACAAAGGTTAGAGACCATCGAGAACCGGGGGCAACCCTGAACGCTGAATGAATCGCTTTTCTGACAAACTCGTGGAAACAAATACCGTAGTGTTTCATTGAGACCCTCTAATCCCTCATGAAGGCTCAGATGCTTATCCTACGCTGAAATAACTGGCGGTGTTAAAAGACAGTTTTAAGTTTTAGGTTTTAAGTGTTAAGTAAAGGCAAAGACCTCAAAAAAACATCCTTCGCGGGACCGCTTCCTGCAATGCCCAAAACCCTGGAACGCTTCACAAACCCCAAAACCCTCAAACCGTCTTTACCGTACTTTTTTACCCCTTTTCTCCTAGTGTTGCAAGATAAAACACAGGTGATGGGGCGGATGGTTGGAACCGGAAAAGAATGGTTAGAACCGTTAGAACCGTTGGAGCCGGAACAGACGGGCTTGAACCGCTTGAGCAGCTTGAGCCGCTTGAACGGGAAAGGCAATCATTCTCATGAGGATGGGGTGAAAGTTTCTCTATCTCCCGCCATCAGGCGGGCTGCAAGGGCGGCCTGACCGTGGAAGGCTTCGCGATCTGGCCGCAATCTTTTTAAGCTTTCTCTGAGACCTCTGTGTGCTCCAGCGAAGCGGGCGTGAGATAAATCTTTTGCTGGTACGGGGCGGGTGGGGTTGTCGCGAGATGCATAGTGAGTACGGTTTGGGACCCGCTTTGACCTGAAGGAGCGTCCCGGGGGCAAGGGGTGCTGTTTGAGGAGCCTTGCAGGCGACGAGTTCACCCCTTGAGCGACGCCGGGTCAATTAGCGGGTAAACCGCACGCAGCTTAGCAGGGAGCGAAAACCCCGCCCGCCCATCACGGGATGAAACCGTCTTTCCCTCTTCTATTGCCCCGGGCCTGGTGGTCTGCATACTTTGCACGGTACATAGCCGGCTTTGGCCGCCTGCTCGGGTGTGCTGAACTTTACCAGGTTGCCCGGCTTTATCTTCTGGGCCCATTTGCAGCTCGGGTAGTGGTACTTGTTCGAATTCTTCGATGCCCAGAATTCGGCGGCGAATACCGACGCAGGGAGAAAAAGAAGAACAGCAACCGCCACAAGAATTCTCTTTTTCATCTTGCACCCCCTTGAAATCACTTATGCGTTATCTCAATCCGGCGCATTCCGCGGCAGTTTCTCGCCTTTCTTGATGATCGCGACCGCCTGGGCGAAGCGTGTGTGGAATGTGCCTTCCGTTAATGTGGTGAAGACATTTGTCTGTATCCTGCGCTTGGTGACCACCGTGACCTCGGTCCGGTTCTCGGCGACGGGTTTTATCCATGCCCCCATTACTGTGCCCCATGAGACAAAGTTCATGCCGCTGCTGGTGAGCATGTAATTCTCATTGCGGTGCTCTTCGATCGCGTCGCAGCCTTCCCACCTGAACACCGCCTTGCATATATCCCAGGCCTGGTCAGGCGTGACGTCATAGACCTGGGTTGTCCCTTCCGATCCCTCCTCCTTCACCCGGACGACGTCGTCCATGGTGGCGCAGGCCCCCAGGAGGCTAAGACAGAGACAGATGAGTGCAAGTTTCCCGATCCAGTCAATTCGCTTCTTCATGCATACCTCCTCGTACAAGAATGATAGAATCCGCACGTCTCCGTATGGTCGATCACATGTCCGGGTGCTCAGGATGTATGGTCTATGGTGGAAGAACTCAAGAGCGATTGATTGAAGATCAAGCCTGAAAGGCTTTGTTACAACATCATTACTCTTTTACATTTTTTCCCCTAACGATTCAAGGAAAAAGGCAGTTGAGGAGACAAAAGGCGGGTAATGGGTGATAGGTCCTAGGTGATAGGAAAGGCCTTTCGTTTCTTCCCATAACCCATAACCCATTACCCATCATCTATCCTTATTCCTTGGGGGCGGGTGGGGGTTTCGCGAGATGCGTATCGAGTACGGTTTGGGGACCCGCTTTGACCCGAAGGAGCGTCCCGGAGGGCAACGGGTGCTGTCCGAGGAGCCTTGGAGGCGACGAGTTCACCCGTTGAGCGGGGCCGGGTCAATTGGCGGGTAAACCGCACTCAGCTTAGCAGGGAGCGAAGCCCCCGCCCGGGCCTTGAGAAACTCATCGAGATAGACAAATTCTTTTTTCACATCCGGCCGCTCAAGGGCCCTAGATTTCAGTTCTTTGTGGGGTAATGGGGCCACAAGACTATCAGGGATTGGGCAGAGCCAATAGCGAGCGGGCTTGTGCTCGTATCATCCTGCAAAGCTTTAATGCATCCTTCCCGGTCGTTTTGTCCGCTGACTCGCCGGGGTATCTGACCTCCACCGCATAGCCATTCAGTATCTGCAATTGCGGTCTCATCCCTTCCCAGAAAGGTTCCAGGGGGAGTAATAACTCGAAAAGGATCACGAGATTATGAGTCTTCCCAAAGGCGATGTCGTTCTCTTGAAGTATTGCCTTGAGATATTTCTCGACACACTGCTGGGAGTGAAAGCACACGGCGTCGTAATTTGGCCGCTTGCGAACCCGCATTTCGCGGGCGGCGGTGGCGAAATCATTTTCCGCCTTTTCTATCCACTCAGCGGTGAGGGGATTCATACAGGACTTTGCCCTTGTTCATCACTTCATGGAGGAAATAATCGTTGAGCGCGAGCCTGGTCTTGACCTGCTCGGGCGTGCGGACCAGAAGTTCCACCGGTATGCGAGGCCTGGTCTTTCTTAGTATCTCAGAGGCCTTCTTGATGGGTTTGCCCTCAAAAGGCAGGATGACAAGAAGATCCACATCGGAATCATCAGTTGCGGTGCCCTGCGTGTACGAACCAAAAAGAATGATCTTCTCGGGACGAAACTTCCGCGCGATCTGAGAACTGAAATCGTAAATGCTTTTCTCATCCACCATAGCCAAAGCACTCCAAAGAAAGAGTCTATGCTCTTTCTTTACACTTATCAACAAGTTGCCTACATGGTAGCAAACAGCCCAATGGCTGTCAAGCGAAGGAAGGAGGCTGAACCGGCAAGAAGGACTTGAAGCAGAAAGATATGGTTGGCGCCGTTGGAATCGTTAGAGCCGTTGGAACCGAAAAAAACAGGTTTGGGTCGAAGATGGGAGACGGGTGGTTTCGGAGCGGTGAGATGATCGGTGCTTTTTATCATCCTTATTCCTTGGGGGTGGGCGGGGTTTTTGCGAGATGCGTATCGAGTACAAAAGCTTTGTCTCACGTTTATCCCGTACCAGACGGGACCCGTTCGTCACTTTGTTCCTCTCTGGAGTTTAGGGAGTATGGGGAGGAAGATGAAAGACATCGCGGGAATTCGTGAGACTTCAAGAATCCCCGCTAATCTCCCATCCCGCCGCAGGCGTGCAAGGGGCGGACTGGCCCCTGCAGCCTGGGGCCTGGACGCGCTTCCTTATGCCTTCTCCGCCTTGCTCCGTATGCTCCAGCGAAGCCCGGAGGGCGAAGCGGGCGTGAGATATATCTTCCCCTGTTGACTTTACACATTGCCTTGTGTAGTATTGTGTAGCATCGGAGGTACGATATGGCTACCAATCTTGCTTTGGATGACGACCTTCTGGCCCTCGCCCAGAAGGTCGGAGGGTTGAAGACGAAGAAGGCGACCGTCAACGCCGCCCTGAAGGAATTCATACAGCGCCGGCGGCAGGAAGAGATATCGAAACTCTTCGGCACAGTCGATTACGACCCGGCGTATGACTACAAGGAACTGCGAAAAAAACGATGAAGGTCCTCGTTGATACCTCCGTCTGGTCCCTCGCGTTGAGAAAGAGTCAGAAGGACGAGGAAGATACCCGGATCGTCAAGGAGCTTCAGGAACTTATCAGCGAATCGCGGGTGGTCATGATAGGCCCGGTCCGCCAGGAATTGCTCTCGGGCATCTCGGACGCCGCAAAGTTTCGCCGGCTCCGCCAGAAACTGAGGGCCTTTGACGACGCGGACCTGAATTCCGGCGATTACGAGACGGCCGCGGAGTTCTCGAACACATGCAGAAGAAACGGGATCCAGGGCTCGCACACGGATTTCCTCATCTGCTCATTCAGCATCAACAACAACTGCCCCATCTTCACCCTCGACAAGGATTTCGATCTCTATAGGAAACACATCCCCTTATCCCTCCACAAGGTCCGCAGAGAGCTGGGAGAATAAGAAGAGCAGGCGATGGATAGAGACACACCCTTATCTCCCGCCATCAGGTGGGATGCAAGGACGGCCTGATTTTGGGAGGCTCCGGAACCTGGCCGCCATTCTCTTGTCTTTTCTCTGTAACCCTCAAGCAATTCAAGCCGTCTTCTGATCCTTCGATCGGTTGGTGTTTGTGCCTGCCTCTCTTGGCTGGAACTGTATGGTCAGCTTGACATTCAACGCGTTCGCTATCTTTATCAACGTTTCGATCTTTGCCTTCTGAAATCCTCCTCTTTCGAGCCGCGAGAGGGCCGGTTGCTTTGTGCCGATCCGCCGGGCAAGCTCCTCCTGCGTGAGTCCCGCTTCCTTCATCTTTTCAGAGATGTGTTCCTGCAGCGATCTACCCTTTCTCATTGGCCACCTCCACATCTCCACACAAAATTCGCTCCAGGCTCTCTACCTCTGGAATCCCGGTAATACTCGACCGTCCAGCCCATTTCGAATCATAACACGGATGTTATATAACACGTAAGTTATAATAGCCGGGCACACCATTGGGACCCGTTTTTTCGGTTCCAACGGTTCCAACCGTCTTTACCCCTTAAGCCTCCCCACATGGCAAGCGATAAGTTCTTTAAAGGCGGAAAAAGGAAATGAGTGAGCACGAAAATGGGCTGAGTATGCTTGCCCCCGATGAGATCGAGGAACTGGAGGGAAAGGTTTGGTTCTACACGACCCGGCAGGGGTATCGGCTGGCTTTCCATGAGTATGGGGATCCCGAGGGCCGGCCTCTTTTCTTCTACCATGGCACGGGCTCCCATGTGCATGCCATGCTCCTTCATAAGCCTGCCCTCAGGTATGGCTTCAGGATCATCTCGCCGGACCGTCCCGGGGTCGCCCGGTCTGGTTTCCGTCCCGGCTGGACCATTCTTGAACATGCGCGGGATATGGCCGACCTCGCCGATCATCTGGGGATCGGTTCCTTCGGCGCCGTCGGTATCTCCGGCGGCGGGCCCACCCTTTTTGCCAGTGCCTTTGCCATCCCCGAGCGCCTCCGTTGCGTCGTCGACCTTGCCTGCGCGAAACCGGTCTATGAAGACCCGGAGATGTTAAAACCCCTCGGCACAGCAGACCGCTTCTATGCCAGGCTGGGGACCCGCCTGCCGCTCGCCGCTTTCAGGGCGCCCTTCTGGGTACTCGGGATGATGCAGAAGGTGCTGAAGAGCCCGAAGTCATTCGCGAAGATGTTCGATTCCAGCCTCTGCCCGGCAGACAAGGAGATCTTCAAGGAGCCCAGCTTTCAGTACCTCATTATGCGCGACCAGCAGGAGCTCTTCCGCCACGGATCGAAAGGCCCCGCCTACGACGCCCAGACGGTGTACAAAGAGTGGGGGTTCGATCTTTCGGACATAAAGATCCACATCGAGGTCATCCACGGCACCGCGGACAAGTTCATCCCCAGGCAGTTCAGCGAATACCTGGCAAGGAACGCCAAAGACGTCCACATCAATTTCCTGGAAAACCAGGGCCACTTCTACCACCTCGCCTACGGCTACGAGACCATGAAGAAGGTCGAGGAACTGTGCTGCTGAACAAGACGGCTTGAACCGGGAAAGGCAACCATTCTTTTAATAATGGAAAAGAAGACTGTTTATCTCCCGCCCTCAGGCGGGATGCGAAGGAGGACTGGTCCCGGGATTCGGACGCCATCTTATTGTCTCTCGTCTGTAGCGTTCAAGCGGTTCAAGCTGCTCAAGCGGTCTGTCTACTCTTCCTCATAGTACAGAGGGCACAGTTCCGATGAGCCGGGGATGTAGTCGCGGCATACCTGGGGGCGGGTTTCGTAGATCTCGCAGAAGCAGGTGGTGCCGTTCCAGCCGAGGTAGACGCAGGTTGTCACCTTTGCGCCGGAGGGGTCGACGAGCCGGTCGCCTGCCCACATAACCTCGTTGCGGCCGAGCCGGGCGATGATGTCCTGCCGTCCCTCGCTTTCCCACCTGGCGATGTCCGCGGGCGTAACGTATGCGACCATGTCCACCTGGCAACAATTGCCGCACTGCCGGCAGACCTTGCTTCTCTTCTCTTCCACTTCACTACCGCGCGGCCGCCTTCGGCCTCTTTCCGGCCGGATATTTACCCAACCGCAGCCACTGCAATTATTATAACCCCTCCCGCCCTCGCGAAACCAGGGATTTTTCGGCAGCGGAACCCGCAACAGTCCTTGAAAACCCATACCGTCCCTGTGTTACAATCCCGGTAAAGAAGGAACGAAGGAGGAACTGCATGTCCCACAGCAAGAGGGTCTTTCTCCCGGTTCTCGTCCTGATCATTTCCGTTGCCCTTGTGGGCTGCGGGGACAAAGCGCCTGAGAAGGCCGCCCTCAAGGACACGGGCATCAGGGTGAAGGTGCACATGGAGGACGAACAGGGGAAGAAGACCACGATAGAGGGCTACGGCAAGGTGGCCATCCCCCCTGAGTTCCCGAAGGACATAATGATCTATCCCAACGCGGAGGTGCGCGAGGCGATCATGGCGGAGTCCGGCGACGGCTGCTTCGTACGCCTCGAGGCCCGGGAACCCCGCGACAGGATCCTCGACGCCTACAAGGAAAAGATGAAGGCCGAAGGCTGGAAGGAAACCGCCGCATCCACCACCGGCGCCATATCACAGAGAGAATACGCGAAGAGCAACAGGACCGTCAGCCTTGCAGTCACCGATATGGGGGGAGGAAGGACGGAGATCCAAATGAATCTGACAGTAAAGAGAACCCCCGTAGCTCCAGCGGAAGAAGGACGGTCTATTCCCAAATAACGACCTTTGTTCTTTTGTCCTTCACCGATCCGAAGTGTTTTCTGTCCTTCGTGTGGATCTCCCCGCATCCGTTCTCGAGAAAGGACGCGATGATGATGGAATCAATATAGGGCGTGCCGTGCCCTCCCTTGAGAGCGGCGGCCCTTTCGACCACCGTCTTGTTGACATCAAGGACGGTGCATGTTTTTTCTATGCCCTCGACCATTTTCTTGCCGTACTGCGGTTTGCCTATCCGTATAGTGAGATAGAGGATCTCGCCCAGGGTCAAAACGGACACGCAGGGCGCGGCCTCTTCTCCCTTCAGGTCTTCCCAGTGCTTGATGATGCCCTTGTCTCCGGTCATCATTCCCATGAAATAACCCGTGTCCAAGCCTACCATCGGTCAACATCCCTTTCGGCGTGCCAGGACCTTACCGCGTCCTCGAGACCCCTGCTCCGGCCTATCTCCGCAGCAGCCGCCGCGACGTCGTCGTAGCCCGACCTGTCCTTGCCCGCCTGCATGACAAGACGTATCGCCTTCTGCACGACCTGGCTTGCGCCTTCTCTCTGAGCATTGATGAAATTGATCTGATCGTCAGGCAGATACACGGATATATTCTTCCCCATTCCGCACCTCCTATATTACTCTATAACATATTATATCT
>LVAA01000250.1 GCA_001603955.1 Syntrophobacterales bacterium Delta_02
GTCGTACCCGGTCGGGCCTACTTGCTGATGGACACCGCGCCGGATTTGATATCGGTCCAGAGGGTGCCGTCACCGGCGTAGATCAACTGGACTTTGACTTTGTCGTTCAGGCTTTCCACCAGTTTCAGGTCGGCCATGATGCCGAGTGCGCCGAGGATCGCCGCTTTTTTCCGGGTGCCGATGGCGCGTTCGTTTTCCAGCATGAATTTCTTTCGGACATCGGCTTCGCCTTTCAGTTTCTCGATCTTTGCCTGAATTTCCGAACGTTGCAACTGGATTGCCGCCACATCCAGCGAAGTTTGCGCCTGGATTTTCTGGACCGTGTTTTTCTGGTTGGCGGAGATTTCAGCCACCATCTTGCGGGTTTCCTGTTCCACTTCCATGCGTTTCTGTTCGATCATGGCGGTCTGGGTATTGAGTTCAGCCTCAATCTTGGCCGCTTCCTGGAGCGAATGGTTGGTCAGGTTCTGTTCTTTGGCCATGCTCGAATCGCGGATCGGCTGGAGGATATTCACCGGGATTTCCACGTTGCGGATAATCGCGTTGTGGATGATCAGGCTTTTTTCGGCCATCACATTGACCAGTTCGCTTTTCAGGTTGTTCTGAAATGTTTCCCGGCCTTCGCCCATGATGAAATCCTGCGCCTTGTAGCTGGACCCTTTCAATCGCGAAACCGACATGATCTGCGGGATCAGGATCTTTTCCACCACCTGCGGCAAATCGCCGTACAGCATGTAAATCCTGGCAATATTGCCGGGAAGCAGCTCGAATTCCACCGTCATGTCCAGCATGATCTTGAATCCGTCGCGGGAAGGAAATTCCACGAAACGGTTTTCGCCGAAAATGACCGTGGGCGAATCCTGTGCCGCTGGCGCCCTTGCCGCCGCCGCCCTTGCCGCCGCGGTATTTGGTTTTCTCGAAACGGGGGCTGAAGGAGCTTGGGGCGCATTCATGCTCCGCCTGCTGTTAAACTGTAATTTCTGACGGTTTCCCTCCGGCAACCGCATCATCGCGTCGGATTTTCCTACCACGAAATCGGAAGCGGTGGAATCCTTCATCCGTTGTTCCAATTGCGCGTTCAGGGTATTGCTGACCATCTCGTTGAGGACATTGCTGCCGTCGATATTCCGGCGCAGTTCCACCATGCTGCCGATGCCGCCGGTCATGCTGATCTGGTTCATGCCGATCTCAATCACATTCACCTGATAGGCGCGTGAATTGATGTAATAAAGCCCCGGCTGCAGGATATCTTTGAATACGCCTTTTTCGCCGACAGTGGCGAATTCGCCCGGTTTCGCCGGGGTGCCGGTCTGGGAAGTGACCACCCCTGCGTAACCGATCGGAATATTGATCGCGTCGACGATATCCACGTTGTACCCCTGCGGATTCAGGCGGTAGACGCCTGGCCCCAGCGTATTGCGCCATACGCCTTTCTCCAGACGGTCGGCGGCAATGATTTCGCCGGGCGGCAGGTCTTTGCCGACTTTCGAGGTGACAATTCCGACCTTGCCAAGCGGCACGATCACGGCATTGACGATTTTCACATCATACTTGACCGGATCGAGGAAATGCCGGCCTTCCGGCAGGACATCCGCCCAGATGCCTTTCTGACCGCGCTGCACCAGGATCGTACCGGGCGATGGTTCTTCACCGGTTTTGGCGGTGACGACCGCCATTTTGCCCGGCGGCACATAAAAGCGGCAATACTCCCAGATATAAATTCCCACCACCAGCAAAATTCCCCCCGTG
>LVAA01000251.1 GCA_001603955.1 Syntrophobacterales bacterium Delta_02
CCCAGCCGAGCCCAAAAGAATCACTGCAAAACACGGGAGGAGTATCACTTCACTCATTGCCGTATTTCATGCGCTGATTGCATTTACATTCCTCACTATCGCAGGAGCTAATCTATCAGGCGCGACCATGAGTGGCATGGGCGCGCGAGATGAGGGTCAGCTCGGCGATTTCCCCACACAGGTGGCCGCGAGCGATATCAAGAGCGTCGCGGTGCGATCTGACTTCGCATTGTTTGTGAAAACCGATGGCTCATTATGGGCCTTCGGCGAAAATGGCGACGGCCAGCTCGGCGACGGCACGTGGACGGATCGAATCACCCCCGTCCAAGTAGCCACCGGGGTTGTATCCGTCTCCGCTGGCTACAATCACACCCTCTTCGTAAAAACCGACGGTTCCCTTTGGGCTATGGGAAATAACTATCATGGCCAACTCGGTGACGGATCGACCGCGAACCGGTGCGTGCCGGCGCAAATCGCCACGGGCGTGGCCTCCGTCTCCGCAGGCGACTACCATACCCTTTTCGTAAAAACCGACGGCTCCCTTTGGGCTATGGGATCCAACTTTCATTACCAGCTCGGTGACGGTACGGCGGAGGACCGAAGCACCCCCGTCCAAGTGGCCACGGGCGTCGCATCTGCAGCAGCCGGAGGGGCCCACTCTCTCTTCGTAAAGACCGATGACTCGCTCTGGGCCATGGGGAACAACTGGTATGGCCAACTCGGTGACGGCACGGGGGCAGCCCGCCGCACGCCAGTCCAAGTGGCCACAGGCGTCGCATCCGTCGCCGCAGGCCACTATCACACCCTCTTCCTGAAAACCGACGGCTCCCTTTGGACTACGGGGTACAACGTTTATGGCCAGCTCGGCGACGGCTCGACGGCGGATCGAATTACACCCGTACAAGTGGCCACGGGCGTCGCATCTGTCGCCGCAGGCCACTATCACACCCTCTTCCTGAAAACCGACGGCTCACTCTGGGCCATGGGATACAACTTTTATGGTCAGCTCGGCGACGGCACAACAACCAACCGCAGCACCCCAGTCCAGGTGGCCACGAGCGTCGCCCGGCTTTTCGTCGGCGGTGACCAGACGCTGTTCTTGAAAACCGACGGCACTCTGTGGGCCGTGAACACCGATTGGTTTGGACCATGCGCGGTAGAGGGTCAGACGCTCACCATGAGGAGGGTGCCAGCCCCCCTGACCAGCGATGTGGTGTCCGTCGCCGCAGGCGAATATCACACCCTTTTCGTTAAAACCGACGGTTCCCTTTGGGCTATGGGCGCAAATGGCTCTGGTCAGCTCGGCGACGGCACGACGAGCGACCGCTACAGACCAGTCCAGGTGGCCACGAGTGTGGCATCCGTATCCACAGGCAGCGAGCACACCCTTTTCGTAAAGACCGATGGTTCCCTTTGGGCCATGGGCGCAAATGGCTCTGGTCAGCTCGGCGACGGCACGACGAGCGACCGCTACACGCCAGTCCAGGTGGCCACCGGCGTCGCAGCTGCCGCAGGCGGAGCACACCACTCTCTCTTCATTAAGACCGACGGTTCCCTTTGGGCCATGGGGTCCAACGAATATGGTGAGCTCGGCGACGGCACTTGGACTAATAGGAGCGGCCCTGTACATGTGGTGAATGGCGTTGCATCCGTCTCCGCGGGAGAAAGAGACTCCATCTTCATCAAGACCGATGGTTCCCTTTGGGCTATGGGGCACAACGAATATGGTGAGCTCGGCACCGGTTTTCTGTCTAGTAACCGCAACACCCCCGAACAGGTGGCCACTGGCGTCACCAGCGTCTCGACCCACCAAAATCACACACTTTTTATAAAAACTGATGGTTCACTCTGGGGCATGGGGAGCAACTACTTTGGCGAGCTCGGCACCGGTACGACGGACTACCGCATCCCAACGCCTGTTCACGTGGCAAATAGCGTCGTCTCGGTCTCCACTGGAGCCGGGTACACGCTCTTCGTTAAGGTAAACAGTTCACTTTGGGCCATGGGGCGCAACGAGGATGGCCAGCTCGGCGACGGCACAAAAACCGAGCGAAGCACCCCGATCCAGGTGGCCACCGGCGTCGCATCTGCCGCCGCAGGGGGCGAGCATAGTTTATTTTTATCAGGGGAGCGTCCCTCAGCCCCGATCGTGACCGCGCAGCCGACGGCACAAAGGGTGACGACAAAAGACGTGGCGCAATTTAGCATCACAGCGACAAGCAGCGTCCCTCTGACCTATCAG
>LVAA01000079.1 GCA_001603955.1 Syntrophobacterales bacterium Delta_02
TCATTATCCTACAAGCATAAAGAACAGGCCATACTTTTAATAAGTTTTACCGGACACTACTGACTTAAAACCTAAAACTTGACACCGTCTTCTATAAATTTACCGCTATCCCCTTCCCTTTCAGGTACTCCTTCACCTGGCGGACGGTGAAGGTGCGGAAGTGGAAGACCGATGCGGCCAGGAGAATGTCCGCCCCACCCCGCACAACGCCTTCGTAGAAGTGCTCGAGTGTTCCCGCTCCGCCCGAGGCGATCACGGGCAGGGTCACCGCGCCGGATATGGCCTTCGTGAACTCCAGGTCATACCCTTTCAGGGTCCCGTCCCCATCCATGCTAGTCGGCAGGATCATGCCGGCACCGAGTTCCTGGCAGCGCTTCGCCCATTCCACGGCGTCCTTGCCGACGGGGGTCGTTCCGCCCGCTACGACAAGCTCGAAACCGGAAGGCATGACCGCGTTGCGCCTGGCATCCACGGCTATGACGATCTTCCCGCTCCCGAACCTGTCGGCGGCCTCCTTCACGAGGGCGGGGTTCCTGACGGCGGCGCTGTTCATGGAGACCCTGTCCGCCCCGGCCCCGAGGACGAGCTCGATGTCATCCGTCGTGTTGATCCCGCCTCCCACGGTGAGGGGAATGGAGATCACCGAGGAGACTTGCTTGACCCATTCGAGCCGGGTCTTGCGGTTCTCGACGGTGGCCGCGATGTCGAGCATCGCGAGCTCGTCCGCCCCTTCCTTTTGGTAATAGGCCGCGTTCTCGACGGGGTCTCCGGCATCCCTGAGATCAACAAAGTGGATGCCTTTAACGACACGACCATTCTTCATATCAAGACAGGGCATGATCTTCACGGTCTTCATTGGTACACTCCTCATCTTTGGATTTCCGGCCGGCCTTCCCGGCCCTCTGTGATTCATAATACATATTCGCTTTCTTCGTTCCCTGTCAAGAGGCCTTCTTCGGCGGGCCGGGGAAATGGCTTGCGAGCCCGTGTGGATTTTTGTAAAGTTAATCAACGGGTAACCGATAATATCGTTAAAGGCATAATTCACCACCTTGCGTCGATCAGAAGGCCTCCGCACACGTGCGATGAAAAATGAACCGGGAGGTATGTTCACGTGAAGATCGAAAAACTCAGGAACCTCGGCATTTTCTACAAGATCATGGGGATCTCGGCTGTTGCCATCGTCGTCATCATCCTCTGGAACATCCTTTACCTTCTCCCCCAGATGGAGCGGACCATGCTGAAGGAGAAACAGAACGCCGTCAAGGACGTTGTCGACGTCGCGTTCAGCATGCTCAACGATTACGACAAGAGGGTGAAGACACACGAGATCGAGCTGGGCATGGCACAGATGGCAGCCATAAAGTCGGTCCAGCAGCTTCGCTATCGCGGCGAGAATTACTTCTGGATAAACGACACACAGCCCAGGATGATCGTAAACCCCGTCATGGTAGACCTGGAAGGACAGGACGTCTCCGGTTTCGAGGATCCCAAGACAAAGAGGAAGATCTTCGTTGAGATGACCGCCGTGGCAAAGGATAAGAAGGCGGGCTTCTATGAATACAACTGGAAGAGACCGGGGGCAACATCCTTCTCCACGAAGCAATCCTATATAAAGTTCTTTGAACCCTGGGGATGGGTGATAGGGTCGGGTATGTTCCTCGATGACGTGAACCGGGAGATCACGAAATTCCGCTGGATCATCATCGGCACGACCCTCGTTCTCGCCTTTTTCGTGCTCGGGTTGAGCTATCTCATCGCCAACAACATACGCAGGAACCTCAACAAGGCGGTCGACGCCAGCAAGTCCCTGTCGGAAGGCGATCTCAGCATCGATATCGGCGCCACCGGTTCCGACGAAACGGGACAGCTGCTGCAGTCGATGAAGAATATGATAGGCTCCTTCAACACGATGATCGGCAGCATCAAATCCTCCGTCGACAGCCTCGACACGTCTGTGGAGACCATCAAGACACTCGCCGACAAGACCTCGGAAGGAACGCGGACGCAGGCCGACCAGGCGAACCAGATATCGGTTTCGGCTGAAGAGATGAGTCAGACCATCGTGGACGTCGCAAACAACGCCAGCGGTGTCAAGGACGCCTCGACAAACGCGATGGAAGCCGCGATAACGGGAAAGAAGGTCACCCAGGAGGCCGTCGCCGAGGTCAACAAGGTCCAGCATTCCTCCACTGAACTGGCAAGCACCATCCAGAAACTCAATCAACGCGTCAGCGAGGTAGCCAAGATCATAACCATAATAGATGACATAGCCGACCAGACGAACCTCCTGGCGCTCAACGCGGCCATCGAGGCGGCGCGTGCGGGGGAACACGGTCGCGGCTTTGCCGTCGTCGCCGACGAGGTGAAAAAGCTCGCCGAGAAGACAATGAACGCGACAAAGGAGATCACGACCCATCTGACCACGGTTCAAAAGGAATCGGAGGAGACAACGAGGTCGATGGAGGTCACATCGGCCGAGGTTGAGAGGGTAACGCAGTACATGAAGGAGGTCGAGCAATCGCTGGGCAACATCGTTTCTTCTTCCGAGCAGGTGCGCGACCAGATCCTGCAGATCGCCACCGCCGTCGAGCAACAGTCGGCGAGCTCCGAAGAGATAGCGAGGAACATCACCTCCACGTCCGGCATAGCCAAGGAGATCGAAGGGGTATCGAGCCAGGTGATGTTCGAGGTGAACAAGCTTGTCGAGATCACGCAGGTGCTGGGAAGCTCTGCGGCCCAGTTCAAAATAAGAGCCTGAGAGGCGGCTTTAGGGGGTTACGGGGTAATGGGGTGAGCCGCTGGAGGGGATGCGGGCATACGGGTTTTCTTCCGTGTGCCCCTTCTTTTGGTTTACAAGAGCCCTTCTTTCCATTTCTCTATCTGCCGCCTGAAGGCTCGGCGGACATCCGCGGACGCATCCTTCCACATCGGCCACGCCTCGATATTGGGCTCCACGCTGTCTCCCTTGATACCTGATGCGGCAAGTTCCTCGGTTATGCGGGAACGAATAGAACCTCGTATCCTTTCGAGTTCCCTGAGGCACTCCTTTTCAACGGCCAGCAATTCCCTGCGGGCCTTCTCGTCGACGACGAAACCGATGAAGGAGAACAGAGGGGCCATACCGGCAACATCGTCCCCCGTCTCGAACTCGTCGGTAAAGATGTCGAGGGCGATCTTTCTCTTCCGGGCACTGTCACATTCGAGCGCGTCGAGCTGGGCTTTTGTTTCGTCATCGCCGGAAAGGCCCTCACGATAACGCCGGTAGATCGTCATCATCCCGGCAGCAAGTTCCTTGAGGGCGAGGGACCTTTTTTCCCTGTCGTCCATGACAAGATCCTTCGTCTTCTCCATGGCCAATTCAATGGCGCTCTTTATCTCAGCCATGATCACTCTCCCATGTCTGTCCTCAGGGCATCGGTCTTGTCATAGTACTGAGGGCTGTACTCGATGACCAGGGAATCCTCGATGCCCTCGAAGCGGTGGCCGACACGGGTCCCGACACGGACCTTCATGCCCTTTTCAAGAAGGCGGGTCTCTTTCCCGCCGCCCGCGAGATCGGCAAAGACGGCCTTGATAGCACCGCGGACGACGTAAAAGGCCTCTTCCTTGCGCTCGTGGTAATGGCCGCCCCGAAACTGTCCCTTGCGCAGCTCGAAAAAGGCAAGGTGGCCAATGTCTTCCCGCCAGGATATCTGCACAAACTCACCTTTTTCGTCGACCCAGCGTTTCGCTCCGTCCAGTTCCTTGTCCTCGGGGAGGTATTCGATGATCACCCTGTCCATTGTCGTGCCCTGTCCGCCAGGCCCTACAGCGGCCTCATCCCTTTTTCGAGATACTTCCTGGCCAGGTCGATGTAAAGTTGTTTTCCCATGTCCCAGAATTCCATGTCCTTCGGGGCGATCTTTCTGATGACGCGCATGGGGTTCCCGCCGACGACGACGCCCGCTGCCACCACCTGCCGCATCCTGATAACGGTCCCCTCGGCAACGATGGTGCCGTCGCCGACCTCGCTCTCTATGCTGAGGACCGCTCCCATGCCGACCACGACCGAATCCCCTATCCTGGCAGCGTGTATGACGGCTCCGTGGCCGATCGTGACCCTCTCCCCAATACGGCACTGCCTGTCGGGCGGCGCGTGGACCACGACACCCTCTTCCACGGCCGTTCCGCTTCCCACCACGATGGAACCGTAGTCTCCCCGGAGTATGGCCCCGTGGCCTATGTAGCAGTTGTCACCGATGACGACATCGCCGATCACGTGGGCAATGTCGCTCACATAACTGTCCTTGCCGACCGTTGGCCTTCGTCCGTCGTATTCATAAAGCATGTATTCCGCCTTCCGTTCCTTCGGAAAAGAGGCTTATTTGCCGTCGGGCGCCTTCTTTTCCGGTTCGCCCGTTCTCTTCTCAGAGGTGTCCGTTCTCTGGTCCGGTGCATCCGCCTTCTTCTCCGGCGTGTCCGTCCTCTGGTCGTTGATCTTGAGCGCGGCCTCTATCGCGGGAAAATTCGCACCCATGACGAGGTCCTTGCCGTTGATGATGAACATCGGGGTGCCGGTGACGCCGATCTGGCCCCCTATCTGTTTATGGGCGTTCAACAGGTCCACTGCCTCCTGTTTCTTGCACACCGTGAACTTCTGCGTATCAAGCTTTCCTTTCATCGTCTCTTCGTAGGCCTTTGCCCTGTCGGAGGAACAAAAGATGTACTTGACCTTGTTCTCCGCGTCCCTGTGGGAAGGCAGGGGGAAGAAGAAAACGTACCGTGTCAGGTCCTTCCTGGATCCGAAGTACGACGCAGCCCGGCGGCAGAAGGGACAATCGGGGTCGGTGAACTCTATGACCGTCTGCTTCCCGCTGCCGATCCTGATCGCCTTGTCGAGGGGTATCTTCTTCACGTTGGCCACGAGTATCTCCGACTTTCTCTCTTCCGTCAGGTTCTTGCCCATACTGTCGATAATCTCGCCGACGAAGAGAAGCCCTTTCTCCTCGAAAAAATAGATGATATCCCCGCCCTTCGAGACCTCATAGAGGCCCTTGACGGGTGTCGGCCGAATGGAATCGAAGGGTATCTGCGGATAGGCCTTCTTGAACACCTCCTCGTAAGGCTCGGCACACAGGCCGACCGACACGAAAAGCAGGGAAAGACCGATCGCGATCATTGCTATATACAGGAATGAAGATTTCTTTTTCACGGTTCCTCCGGGCGGAATTAATGGTCAAATATACCACCGACAGGGGGCAATTTCCATGACTAATTAGCCCGATGCCGGCCGGCCGCCCTATGCGCATGGCTCTTCGGATGCCGTTACCGGCGCCAGGCCAGCCGCCTCTCGAGCCAGCGGGAAAGGCTCGTGAAAGCATAGCAGATGCTGAAATAGACAACGGCAACGAAGAAGAAGATCTCCGTGGGATAGGCTATGGTCCTGTTGTTGATCTGCGTCGCCACGTGGGTCAGCTCGGAAACACCGACGATAAAGGCAAGGGACGTGTCCTTTATCATGGAAACGAACTGGTTCACGAAGGAGGGTATCATGTTCCGCAAACCCTGGGGCAGCACGATGTAGACCATTACCTGCCGGGGGGAGAGGCCCGTCGAGAGGCCCGCCTCCGTCTGGCCTCTCGGGATGCCGTCGATGCCCGCCTTTACGATCTGGGACATATAGGCGGACGTGAAAAGGGTGAGCGCCATGATAACGGTCCAGTTCTCCGAGACGGCCCGTCCCATGAAGGCGGGCAGAAGGAAATACATCCAGAAAATGACCATCAGGAGCGGCATCCCCCTGATGATGTTCACGATGGCAAGAGACGCGTACCTGACGGCGCGATTGTGGGAAATGTTGAGCATGCCCAGGATAAGGCCGCCGAAGAAGGAAAGGACACAGGCGACAACGGCCAGATAAAGGGTGAGCGCTATGCCTCCGAGGGACCCGTGGGGGAAACGGCCCACGAAGAAGTATGTCAGGTTGCGCCAGATGACGGTGAAATCGAACCCGGCCTCCATGTCACCTCACCCTCACGGGACTGAGCACTTTCCTGCCGTACAGCGTCATAAAACCCGCGATCACCAGGGATATCACCACGTATACAAGGGTCGCCGCAGTGAATGCCTCGAAGCCCTTGAAGGTGTAGGATTCCACCTGTCGGGCCTGGTAGGTAAGTTCCATTACCCCTATCGTCATGGCAAGGGACGAGTTCTTCGTAAGGTTGAGAAACTGGTTGATGAGCGGCGGCACGGTGATCCTCACCGCCTGGGGCAGGATGATGTACCGCATCGACTGGATATAGGAGAACCCGCTGCTGCGGGCCGCCTCCATCTGTTCCCTGGGGATGGACCTGATGCCGGAGCGTACATCCTCGGCGATGAAGGCAGAAGTGTATATCGTGAGCGCTATCACCGCGGCGGCGAACTCGAAATTCGTCTTGACCAGCCAGTCATTCACCGCCATGGGCAATATCTTGTAGGAACCGAAATACCAGAAGAAGATCTGGACGAGAAGCGGGGTGTTCCGAAAGAACTCGAGGTAACCATGGGCAAACCACCTCACGGGCCCGAGGCTGCTCATGCGCATGACGGCGATGAGAAGACCGAGGAAAAAGGAAAGGACGATGGATACAAGGGAAAGCTGGAAGGTCACCTTGATGCCGGACAGCAGCCACCCGGCGTACTGCCCGGACAGGACAACGGACCAGTCAAAGTGATACGTGAGCATCCCGTGCGACCCCTTTCACGCCGCCGTGGTATCCATCCGCTACTTTCCGGCCGTGATCGTGAAGTTCCTCTTGAGCGGTGCCTGGGAGGCGGGCCCGAACCATTTATTGAAGATCTTCTTCGCTTCCCCGCTCTTCTCCATCTCGACAAGGGTCCTGTTCACGAATGCGACGAAATTTCTGTCGCCCTTGCGCACGCCCAGTCCGTAAGGCTCATCGGAGATCTGGATGTCGGGGATCTCATATCTGTCCCTGTTCGGCGCCTTACTGAGAAGATTGGCAAGGATGGATTCGTCCGTGGTAACAGCGAACACCTTGCCCTGATGGAGGGCGAGGAGGGCCTGGGGATAATCGTCGAAGGAGAGTATCGTCGCTTTGGGCAGTGCCTTCCGGGCATTCTGCTCCGAGGTCGATCCCTTCGCGGTCCCTATCCTTTTACCGTCAAGGTCGGCCAGCGACCTGACGGTGCCCTTCTTCACGATGAATTTCTGTCCCGTGAAAAAATAGGTGTTGCTGAAGTCGATCTGCTTTGCCCGCTCAGGCGTCCTTGTCATCGTAGCGGCGATAATGTCTATGTTCCCCTCGGTAAGCTGGGGCATGCGGCTTGCCGACGTGACGGGCTTGAGTTCGAGCTTCACGCCCAGCTTTCGCGCGATCGCTTTGACGAAATCGACGTCGTAGCCCACGATCTCGCGGGTCTTCTCGTCGACAAAACCGAAGCCGGGGGTCGAATCCTTGACGCCGGCGACGAGAACCCCTTTCTTCTTCACGGCCTCCAGGGTATCCGCGGCGGAGGCGACACCTCCCACCGCTACGGCGAAGAAAAATGCCGCCACCATCACGACCAGTCTCCTCATGGGATCCCTCCTTTATTGATATCAGTTCAGTGCATGGGCGACAGGACTTCCTTCAGGAACTGCCGCGCCCGTTCGTGCCTCGGGTTCTGGAAGAACTCCTCGGGGCGGGCGTCTTCCAGTATCATCCCCTCGTCCATGAAGACCACCCTGTCCGACACCTCCCGCGCGAAACCCATCTCGTGGGTCACGACCATCATGGTCATCCCTGATTCGGCAAGGCCCTTCATGACAAGGAGCACCTCCCCTATCATCTCCGGATCAAGGGCCGACGTCGGTTCGTCGAAGAGCATGATGCGCGGTCTCATCGCCAGCGCACGGGCGATGGCAACACGCTGCTGCTGTCCTCCCGACAGCTGGGTCGGATAGGCGTCGCGCTTCCCGGCGAGACCGACCCGTTCAAGCAGCGCCATCGCGTCTTCCTCGGCCTCTTTCCTCGTCATCTTCCTGATCTTGATGGGCGCGAGGGTGATATTCCTGAGGACGGAGATATGCGGGTAGAGATTGAACTGCTGGAAGACCATCCCGATCTCCGCGCGAAGCCTGTTGATGTCCGTAGCTCTGTTGCCCAGGTCCATGCCGTCCACAACGAGGAAGCCGCTGTCGATGGGCTCGAGCCTGTTGATCGTCCTGATAAGGGTCGATTTACCCGAACCCGAAGGGCCGCAGACCACCACCACCTCCCCCGGATCGACATGGAGGTCAATCTCTTTGAGTACATGCAGTTCCTTGAACCACTTATTGACCTTCTTGAAGGTGATCATCCCCGCCCCATACGTCCTTGTATCTCCGGTGCGTCCTATCGGTCCCGTGAGGCCCCTTTCGATCCTATCCTTCACCCTCCAGCAACTCCACAACCCCCCGAATATCATCAAAGATGTGGTCGGCCCCCGCATTCATGAACTGCGTGCGGGAGGTCCTGCCGGTGAGCACCCCTGCCGTCAGGGTCCCGAAGGCCCTGCCTGCTTCTATATCCGTCGGATGGTCGCCCACAAGAACGGTCTCGCCCGGCGCGACCTGCAAGGCCTCGAGGGCCAGGCGCACGTGCTCGGGGTTGGGTTTCACGTAGCGGGTGTCGTCGCGGGTCACCACGGTATCGACATGGCCGGCGAGATCGGGAAATACGGTGTCGATCACCTCAATACAGGTCCTGGTGATTATCCCGACCTTCACCCCTTTCGATCTCAACCGGGTAAGAGTGTCCTTTGCGTAAGGATAGAGGGATTTACCCCGTGCGGCCTCCACCTCGAGGAGACGCAATTCCTGAAACGCCCTGTGCCGGAAGCGGGGACCGTCTTCGGCGAGGGTGTCCGCGACGGCATGGATCATCTCGAGAATGTACTGGTGCGCCTGGGAAGCAAGAACGGACTCATCGACGTATTCCCTGGCCGTCTCCTCCACCTTCGCCCTGAGGAGGGAGAAGTCAAGGGTGAGAGGGGTCAGTGTGCCGTCAAAATCGAATATCGCCGCGCGTATCATGGATCAAGGGACCTGCCGGTTTTCGGGGGCCGCTAGAAGCAGCCTTCGCTCGCTAAAGGTCTTTGAGACAGTCTGTCGCGGCGGCAACGCCCGCCCCCATCGTGAAGGCATAGCCAAGGTCCCTGAGCGCGAACTCGATGGCCGCGACGGCCGTTATGACATCGTACTTGTCTGCGTAGCCGAGGGTCGCCAAACGAAATATCTTCCCTTTCAGCTGGTCCTGTCCGCCGGCGCCGGTGACCCCGTACTTCTTCCAGAGGGTCTTGTATACCGCCTGTCCGTCAATGCCTTCCGGGGCGCAGATGGCCGTGACCGCCGGAGAGGGATTCCTGGAGAACACCTCGAGGCCGATCGCCCTGGCGCCTTCCCGGGTCGCCCTGGCAAGCATGTCGCTCCTGCGGTAGACATTTTCCAGGCCTTCCTCCCTGAGGAGCCGCAAGGACTCCCTCAAGCCCACGATCAGCGAGATGGCGGGGGTGAAGTTGGTCTGGTTCTTTTTCAGATTGTCCCGCTCCTTTGCCCAGTTGAAATAGAACCTGGGCATCCGGGAAGCCTTGCTGAACTCCCAGGCCTTGTCGCTGACCCCGGCAAAGGCCAGCCCCGGCGGGAGCATAAGGGCCTTCTGGGACCCGCCTATCAGGACGTCGATGCCCCAGTCGTCCATGGGCAGGGCAAAGACCCCCACACCGGTTATCCCGTCGACGACCATCAACGTGCCGGGACACCCCCTGACGATGTCGGCAACCTCCTTCACGGGGAACATGGTCCCTGTGGACGTCTCCGTTGCCTGCATGTAGACCGCCTTCGCGTCGGGGTTCTCCCTGAGGGTCCTTTCGACCGCCGCGGGGTCGAGGACATCACCCCAGGGGAGGTCGATGTTCACGGACTCCACGCCATAGGCACTGCAGATCTCCGCCCACCGTTCTCCGAACTTGCCGCTGCGGACCACGATGGCCTTGTCCCCCGGTGAAAGCATGTTCGTCACGGCGCCTTCCATCGCGCCTGTGCCCGATGATGAGAAAATGAGCACCTCGTTCGCGGTGCCGAAGAGATGTCTCAAGTTCTCCCTGACCTCATCCACCACTACTTCGAACATGGGATTGCGGTGATGGACCATGGGCTCCGCCATCTTGAGTAATACCTCCGGCGGGATCTGGGTCGGGCCCGGTGCGAGCAAGTACCGTTTAAGCATCATCAATCTCCTTAATTTTAATGCTAGTTTCTAACAAATTCGTCTCAAAAGCGTCAAGCAAAATGATATTACAAAAGGTCTGCCGTTTATGCTATATTTCACCTATACGATTCGTCCCGTCCTCGCGGGGAACAACAGGAGGCAACAATGTCCCAGGGACCATACAGCGATACAGTGATGGACCATTTCGAGCATCCCAGAAACATGGGCGAGATAGAAGAGGCCGATGGCATGGCGCAGGTTGGCAACCCCGCCTGTGGCGACGTGACGAGGATCTTCCTTAAGATAGAGAACGGTCGCATCGTCGACGTCAAGTTCAAGACCTTCGGTTGCGCGGCTGCGATCGCGTCGAGCAGCATGACGACGGAACTCATCAAGGGAAAGACCATCGATGAAGCGCTCGCGCTCACGAATGAGGTTGTTGCGCGGGAGCTTGGCGGACTTCCCGAAGCAAAGCTGCACTGTTCGGTCATGGCGGAAGAGGCTCTGCGGGCCGCCATCGAAGATTACAAGAGGAAACACGGGCAACAGGACAACACATGACGGAATTCCATGTCAGAACATCGAAGAGGGTCGAGGCCCTGAACATAACCGGCCAGGTCATGAACGCGGCAAAGGGACACCCGGGAAAGATCCTCCACGTCTACACCCCCCACACGACGTGCGCCATTACCATCAATGAAAATGCCGACCCCGATGTAATGCGCGACATTATCGAGGCGCTGGACAGGATGGTGCCCGCCGGCCATCCCTACCGGCACAGGGAAGGGAATTCCGATGCCCACATCAAGGCGGTCCTCGTCGGTGCATCGGTAAGCATCCCCCTTTCCGGTGACACGCCCGGGCTGGGGACGTGGCAGGGCGTCTTTCTCATGGAATTCGACGGGCCGCGGGAGCGAAGGGTCCAGGTAACGGTGGCATGAGAAGGCAAGACGATTGCCGCAAGACATTATAGATGGAGAACCCAATGATAAAACTGAGAACGATATGTGTCATAACACTATGTCTCGTCCTCTTCGCCGCCTTCGCGACGGCGGTCCTTGCGAAGAATGAAAAGGTCGCGACACCGAAGGAGTACGGAGCCTATATCAAGACAAGCAAGGGGTTCGTCAGACTGTTACCCAACATCGTCTTCGATGAGAACGGGGTCGTTTTCGTGGAATCCAACAATCCCGCCCATTTTTTCCTCAAGGATTTCCAGTACTTCGTCCTCTACGGCAACTATGAGATGAGCGTGCTCACCGTGAACCCCATGGGCTTCTATCAGCCGTCGGCACTCGGCAAACCGCGTTTCGCCTTCGGAAAGAACATCGGCATCGACGTCAAGCCCCAGGGCAAGGACATGTACATCATAAAACCGAAAGAATTGCTCGGCAGGGGATACTACAGCATCTGGATCAACGACACGGCATGGGATTTCATGCTGGATTAAAACGGGCTTGAATAGCTTGAGCCGCTTGAACCGCTTGAGCGTTTAAAGAAAAAAGAGACCCCTGTCGTGCTCAGTCACACAGGGGTCATTGTCTTTCTAACGTTCAAGCGGCTCTCAAGCCATTCAAGCGGTTCAAGCCGGTTTTTTTGGAGGCGGCATCCGGATTTGAACCGGAGAATAACGGTTTTGCAGACCGTCGCCTTACCACTTGGCTATGCCGCCATGAATTCAAGGACCAGGCGAGCCGCGTCGGCAACTCGTAAGGTTTGTAGGTTGTTATGGAGCGGGAAACGGGATTTGAACCCGCGACTTCAACCTTGGCAAGGTTGCACTCTACCGCTGAGTTATTCCCGCGCGTGTGTTTCTTATAATACAAACCCCTCCTCGATGTCAAGACGGAAAAGGTACGGCCGCCTCGAACCCACGACGCAAAAAAACCGGAGGAGACCCGGATAATCTCCCCCGGCATTCAGCAGGCAAGCCAGCTACCCTGCATCTTCATTCACCGTTAACGGGGCCGGGGTTCACACCCTTCGTCAGCCCCCTGTCGCGCCGACCCGTGATCCCCCTTCCGGGAACCTCTGCCGACCATTCAATGTGTTTATAATATACACCGTCCTGTCATTTTTCTGTAAAATAGGCTACATTCGTGCTAGTTTTTATAGGATGAAGACAAAGAGAGCCGAAAACCAAACGTCCCTGCCCTATTTTTCCGACTCGCCCTATGTCACGGACAACGTCGGCAAGTTCACGGACGAACTGGACACCCTCCTCGCCATCGGGCGCCTCAGGCATTACAGTTCCGGTCAGATCGTATACCTGCAGGGAGAAGAGAGCACGAACTTCTACTTTGTCAGGGACGGGAAGGTCAAGGTAAGCATTTTCAAGGAGAATGGCTCCGAGAAGATACTCGCCATCCAGGAGGACAATACCTTTTTCGGCGAAAGCGCGGCCTTTGACCGTTATCCCTATTTCGCCACGGCAACGGTCATGGAGGAATCGGACATCTACGCCTTCGATATCGAAGAGACCGAGGCCCTGCTGAAGGCACACCCCGAGGTTTCACTTCTCATCATTACCTCCATCATCAGAAAGCTCAGGCTTCTCGGGCTCCAGGTGGAGGGCCTTTCCTTCCTGGACGCACAAAAACGTGTGGCCAGCATTCTTTTGAAGCTCATGCACGAGGTCGGGGAACCCGTGGCCGGCGGGATCCTCATAAAGAAGAGGATCACCCACGAGGACCTTGCCAATATCACGGGGCTATCAAGGGTGACGGTAACGAATGTTCTCAACTACCTGGACAGACTGAAGCTCATCACGAAAGGGCGGCTGCGATACACGATCATCGACCGCGCCAGGCTCGAATCCTTCGTCCGGTCAAAATGAACAGGATACCCCTCACTTTTTGGAACATGGCATGTTGTCTTGCCCTGGTCGCCGCCTGCCTCCTTCCCGCCTCCCCGGCGCGTTGTGCCCGCCTGAGAACGATCACCTTCGCAACGACGAACACCGTGTGGGTGAGACAGTTCCAGCTCTTTACCGACGCGGTACACCGTGACAGCAGCGGAGAGACCCGTTTTCAGTTCGTGGGGGGGCCCGAGGCGATCCCACCCTTTGAACAGATCGAGGCGGTAAAAAAGGGCGTCGTGGATATCGCCCTTCTGCCCGCGGCCTATTTCGTGGCCCAGATGCCCGAAGCCGATGCCATGAAGCTTTCTCCCCATTCTCCCATGGAAGAACGAAAAAAGGGGATCTTCGCGTTTTACAGGGAACTGATGGAGAAGAATCTCGACGTCATCTATCTCGGGAAGATAACGGGCGGGATCAGGTATCACCTCTACCTGAGGAAGCCTTTGAAAGGACCCGACCTCAAAGGGCTCAAGATCAGGGTAACCCCCATCTACGAGCCCTTCGTCAGGGCCCTTGGCGGGGTTGGCGTCACGACGGCCCCGGGAGAGGTCTACGTCGCCCTCGAAAGGGCCATTGTGGACGGTTTCGGCTGGCCGTCCATCGGCGTTCACGAGATGGGATGGGAAGAGGTGGTCCGCTATGTCATCGACCCCGGTTTTTACCAGACCGATGTCTGCGTGCTCGTGAACAGGAGAACCTGGGATGGTCTTCCCCCCACGGAAAGAAAGCTCATTGCGGGAGCCGCCGAGAGAGCAGAGCGGGAGACCTATGACCTCGCCCGGAAACTGGCCCGGCAGGAAAGGCAGTTTCTGCTTTCCCGGGGAATACAGGTGATAGAGTTCAAGGACGGCGAAAGAGAGTTCTACCTCGACACGGCCTACCGGGCAGGCTGGGAGAAGGTCATCGCAAAGAGTCCCGTCATCGGGGGGCGTCTCAAGAAGTTGATGGGGCGGTGATGTGAGGCGTTTCCTTTCCAGGACCCTCGACGCCGCGGCCGTATTCTCGGCCGCCTGCATTGCATTCATCACCCTTTCGATATGCTGTGAGGTCATAGCCAGGTATTTCCTGCACCGGCCCCTGCGGTGGACCGTTGAAATATCGGAATACCTGCAGATCTACTTTGCCTTTCTCGGCGCCGCCTGGGTTCTGAGAAAAAAGGGGCACGTCAGCCTGGATATCGTGGTGGGCCGGCTCGGCCCCCGGTGCAGAAGAGCCTTCAGGCTCGCAACGGACATACTCGTTATCCTTGTGGCCGCAACGTTGTCCTTCTTCGCGGCCGTCGTCGCGCTGGAACAGTTCCTTCTCGGAACACCCGTGATCAAGTCATTGGAAGTGCCGAAGTGGATCGTCATTGCACCCATACCCGTTGGCATGTTCCTCGTCGCGGTCGAATCCTTCGTCGGGCTCATCGACGATCTGCAAGGCGAGAACTGACGTGGAATGGTGGGCCATACTCCTCGTCTTCTTCGGTGGTTTCATCGGCCTTCTCGCGACCGGTCTCCCCGTTGCCTTCGCCTTCTTTCTCGTCAACATCATCGGGGCCTATTTCTTCATGGGGGGAACGGAAGGCATCAAGCAGCTCGTCCTTAACATGTACAGTTCGCTTGCCAACTTCACCCTGACTCCCATACCCCTGTTCATATTCATGGGAGAAATACTCTTCAGATGCGGCATCGCGCGCAACGTCCTTAATATCTTCGACAAGTTCTTCGGCAGGATCCCGGGCAGACTTGGCATCCTGGCCGTCGCCGCCTCCACGTTCTTCTCCGGTCTCACGGGTTCAGCCATCAGCAACACGGCCCTTCTGGGCTCGTCACTCATGCCGGAGATGCGCTTGAGGGGCTACGGCAAACCGCTCATGATCGGCCCCATCATAGGGACCGGAGGACTTGCCATGATGATCCCGCCAAGCGCGCTTGCCGTCGTCCTCGGCTCCGTGGCACAGATATCCATATCGGGGATACTGATAGGGGGGATATTCCCGGGACTCATCATGGCATTTCTCTACGCATCCTACATCATAGGCAGGACGTTTCTCCAACCCTCCATAGCACCCGATTACGAGGTCCCAAGATCTGACCCCGTGAGCATAGTGAAAGAATTTCTCGTGTACGTCATGCCCCTGACGAGCGTCATCACCCTCGTTCTGGGACCCATATACATGGGGATCGCCACACCCACGGAGGCGGCCTCCCTGGGCTGCGTGGGGGCCCTGACGCTTTCCATCGTTTACAGGAAGCTCACTTTCTCCATATTCACCGAAGCCCTGGCAGCAACACTGAAAACAAGCTCCATGATCTTCCTCATAATAGCCGGTTCCGTGGGTTACAGCCAGATCATCTCTTTCAGCGGCGCCGGGGCGGGCCTGATCTCCGCCGTCGTCTCCCTCAACCTGCCCAACGTCCTCCTTATCACTATCATGCTCTCGATGTTGCTTCTGCTCGGCTGCTTCATGGACCAGATAGCCATGATGATGGTGACGGTGCCCCTCTTCATGCCCATCGTCTACCAGGCGAATATCGATCCCCTCTGGTTCGGTATCATGATGCTCATCGCCCTCGACATCGGCTTCACTTCGCCGCCCTTCGGACTCCTTCTTTTTGTCATGAAGGGGATAGCTTCGGACGATATCACCATGATGGACATCTACAAGGCGGCCGTGCCCTTCATCGCCTGCAACCTCTTCACCCTCGCCCTTATCCTTGCGCTTCCGCGGATAGTGATGGTCTTTCTAAAATAGAGACAAAGAATAACCAAATCTCAAATCACCAAAGAATGCCAATTCGCTGGATTCCAATGACCAAACGAGATACAGCAATACACTCTTGTCCTATCCATCGTATGGTCAATTGGACGTTGGTGAATTTGTCACTATTCTTTTCCCCGGTCATTGGAATTTGGTCATTGGTTATTCTTTCTCTCGATCTGCTTACCGGTCAACCTTTTCGAGGAGTTGCATCACCGCCCGGTTCCAGCCCTCTGGTCCCGCTCCTTCGGCGCGTTCGAAACTCTCCGCCGCAAGGATCCGGTCGTAACCGCCGCCGCCCTTTTCGACTATGATCGGCCGTTCCACGCATCGGAGCATGGGCAGGTCATTGGGGCTGTCGCCGAGCGCCACGGTCATGACGTCGCCGTATTCCCTCCGGAACATCCCGGTGACGATGGAGACGGCCTTCCCCTTGTCGCTTTCCCCGAGGATGTGATAGAAGAGCCCCCGCGTGATCCTGAAACCCTTTCTTTCTATGGAGGCAACCAGTTCTCCCCGCATCTGCGGATCGCCGCTGAACAAGAAGGGTTCGTCGAATTCCCGCTTTCCCGCCATGACCGCCTCGGACAGGGGCAGGCCGGTTACGGTCGAGATCTCCTCGGCGGTCATGTCCCCGAACCCTCGAACATCGAACCCCTCATCGCGAAGCTGCGTGAGCGCCCCCCGCAAGTCCCGGTAACTGGCGCCGAGCCGAAGGACCAGATACCGGCTGTCGTCATCGTCGCCAGACGGGACCGATAACCCTCCGTCCATCGCAAAGTACCCGCGGGGCACGAAGACCGCGCCTCCGTTCTCCGCGATAAAAGGGTCGCCGTTCCGAAGCTTCACCCGGTAGTGCTCGATCTCGGCGCGTGTCTTGCTGGAACAAATGACTACGGGGATATGCCGCTCCCTGAGCATACCGAGCGCGGCCAGGGCCGGATCGAAGGAATAGGTCCGCGCGTCGAGGAGAGTTCCGTCCAGATCCGTGAACACAACGGTTCTCTTCACCGGTTCACCGCCTTTCCGGCACCCCCGCCCGAAGTCGACCGGCACATGCAGGCCCGTGGTCCTTTTATGTGACGTATTATCATACTTATGATATGCTACCATATGGCGGTTTAAAGAGAGTGTAAAATAGCTTACAGATTTTGGACCGCTTCTCAGATAGAGTGCTACACTACATTTCAGGAGGTGAGCATGTCCGATTTCTACCAGACAGGTGTTGTCCCCACACTGCACAGACTGGGAAAGGGCAATCTGGAAGAGGTCGAGTCCAGACTTACGCGATACGCGCAGGACAGACCGATCGCGCTCGTCCTTCCCTCGCTGTACAGCGAACTTGCCGGTGTGGCGCTATCCCGGATCGTTGAAGAACTCAAAACCGTGCAATACATCAAGGAGATCGTCGTGACCCTGGGCCCCGCGTCGGAGACCGAGTTCCAGAACGCCCGGCGTTTCTTCTCCGTCCTCCCGCAGAAGGTCTGCGTCATATGGAACAACGGGAAAAGGATGAAGAAACTCTACCGGGCCATCGAAGCGGAGGACCTGCCTACGGGCCTGGAGGGCAAGGGACGCTCGGTGTGGATGGCCTACGGCTATGTCCTCGCACGCAGGGAGTTCAATGCCATCGCCCTTCACGACTGCGACATCCTCACCTATTCGCGCGATATGCTTGCAAGGCTCTGCTATCCCGTCACAAACCCCAGTCTGGACTATGATTTCTGCAAGGGGTTCTACACGAGGGTCACGGACAAGATGCACGGCAGGGTGACCCGGCTCCTTGTGACCCCCCTCATCCGCGCCCTCATCAAGATCCTGGGCTTCCACCCCCTTCTCGTCTTCTTTGACAGTTTTCGCTATATCCTTGCAGGAGAGTTCTCCATGGACGTGAACCTCGCCCGCATCAACAAGATCCCCGGCGACTGGGGCCTTGAGGTGGGAACACTGGCCGAGGTCTACAAGAACACCTCCATAAACCGCGTCTGCCAGGTCGATATCGCCGAGAATTACGAACACAAGCACCAGGAGCTTTCCCCCGAGGACGCCTCGAAGGGCCTCAACAAGATGTGCGTGGATATCTGCAAATCCGTGTTCCGGACCCTGGCCTCCGAGGGGATAGTCTTTTCCGACGGTTTCTTCAAAACGCTCTTCGCCACCTACGCCCGCACTGCCCAGGACCACCTGAAACGGTACGAGGATGACGCCTCCATCAACGGTCTGCGTTTCGACCGTCACGAAGAAAGCCTTTCCGTGGAAACCTTCACGAAGGGCATCAAAACGGCGGCCGAGGTGATCATGAAAGACCCCCTGGGCGTTCCCCTCATCTCGAGCTGGGACAGGGTGACAGCGGCATTACCCGACATACTTGACAGGATACGGGAGGCGGTCGAGGAGGATAACCGGTAGTGAAGAGCGAACAGCCGGCGCCCTGAAAGCCGGCGGGAGGAAGGATGCGTTTTCTCATACTCATCGCCTGCATTGTCGTCGTAGTGGCCATTTTCTCCACCCAGAACTCGCAACCGGTCTCGGTCTCGTTCTTTGTCTGGAATTTTCAGGCATCGCTGGCCATCGTGGTCTTTCTCTCGGTCATGTGCGGTCTGGTTCTTGGTGTCCTGGCGTCGTTCCTTCTACGCGTCACGAGAAAACGGAAGGCGGCGGTCGGGAAGAAGGAGCCTGGGAGATCTCCGGGGACACCGGAGAGGCCGGGCCCATGACCCCGGTTCCCCGGGACGGCCTTGAAGGGCCGTCCATGTAAGCGAGGTAAAACGTATGGAAGGACATGAAGAACTGGAACGGCCTTTTGACTTCAGGCAGTGCGTGAGCATCATAAAATCAACGGGCGAGAAGGCGGCGGACCTGAAGGAGCTGCGGGAGGTGATCTCCAGGGTAAGTGATGACTCCATATTCCATCACACGTACCAGTATTTTCTGAAACAGCACATCCTGGAGTACACCAACGACTTCGCGCACTGGGCTGGAGAGGGTCTCGAGGAGAGGGCTCTGGCGGAGCAGTTGTCGAACATCGACCCTTATTCATTCGAGTCCATCGCGGACCTTCGCGCGGCCCTCGTCGGGGTGATCGATTCCTACCTCAAAAGGTTCCCCGAACCGCGCTATGCGCTTCCGGGAGATGAGTTCTTCTTCAACGAAACGGTAACCTTCGTCTTCCCCGTCGGGGTGTACGCGAAGAACCTGGCCGAATTCCTCCTTGCCATAAGATTCGTGGACAGAGGCTGTATCTATTATCATTTTTACGAGGCACGCATGCGGGTTCCCGGCGGGACGGACGATTTCTCCCGATGGGTCGATGAGACCCTGGGCAAGAAGGACCTGGCGGAAAAGATACAGGCCATCGACCCGTTCATGCACAACGCGGACGAGATACGGACGTACATCGCCGAGATCGTCATGGAGGAAGTGAATAAGGATATGGAAATGGCGGGGGTTCTGTCATGATAGGATCCTACGGCGGCATCTCTCCCAGGGGCGACCTCCTGCTTCTTCGAAAGCTGGCCGACCATTTGGCGGGAAAGACCTTTCTCCATGTCAATTCGACCCGCGAGGGCGGAGGTGTGGCGGAGATACTCCAGAGAATGATCCCCATCATGTCAAGCCTCGGGATCAACACCCGCTGGGACGTCATCACGGGCGACCAGAGGTTCTTCGACATGACAAAGAAGGTGCACAACGCCCTTCAGGGATACACCGAATCCATCGATGACCGGATGTGGGAGCATCATCTCGAGATCAACGAAAAGAACGCCGCCCTCCTGGACCTCGATGCCGACGCGGTGTTGATACACGACCCCCAGCCCGTTCCCCTCGTCACGTTCCGGAAGGAAGGCGTCTGGATCTGGCGGTGCCACATAGACGTATCCAATCCCCAAAGGGATGTGTTCAGCAGGATAGGGAACTACGCTACGAAGTTCGACGCCGCGATCTACTCAGTCGCCCGCTTCGCGGGCGCCATGGGCATCAACGAGTTCATCATACCCCCGTCGATCGACCCTCTGTCAGAGAAGAACAGGCAACTCAGCGACGAGGAGATCAACGATACGGCGTTGAAGCTCGGCATTCCCCAGGACCGGCCGGTCATCCTCCAGGTCTCCCGCTTCGACAGGTTCAAGGACCCCACCGGTGTCATCATGGCCTACCGCATGGTCAAGAAATATAACGACTGCGTCCTGGTGCTGGCTGGCAGCCCGGCAACGGACGACCCCGAAGGCGCAGGGGTTCTGGAGGAGGTGCGACAGTTCGCTTCCGATGATCCCGACATCCACATCCTCCTTCTTCCCCCCTTCAGCGACAAAGACATCAACGCCCTGCAGACCATGGCCAGCGTCATCCTCCAGAAATCCCTCAAGGAGGGTTTCGGCCTCACCGTGGCGGAAGGCATGTGGAAGGCCAAACCCGTCATAGGAGGCGCGGCGGGAGGTATACCCCTGCAGATAGTCCACGGCGTGACAGGCTTCCTCGTTCATTCCATCGAGGGGTGTGCCTTCAGGATACGCCAGCTCCTCAACAACACGGAGATGGCCGTCCACATGGGCGAGCAGGCCCGCGAGTTTGTCCGTCAGAATTTCCTTATCACGAGACAGGTGCGCGACTACCTGGCCGTGTGGTACACTCTCCTCGAAAAAAAGAAGAGCCTCGTGGAGTTGTGAGAGGCGGGCCGAGGCTCGCGCATCACGGTCTTCTGCTATACTGGTGAAAGATGGAAATGCTCGACAAGACCAGCGCCCCGGCGCATCTCGGAGCGGTGCCCTCCGTGGACGGATCGACATCCTTCCGGGTGTGGGCACCTTTTGCGCGAACGGTGTCCGTGGAGATCCTCCAGGGTTCTCGCGGGAGCCGGGAACCCCTGACGCCTTCCGGGGGGAAACACTTCGAAGGAAAGGTGGACGGCGTCGGTGACGGTGACCTTTACCGGTTTGTCATCGACGGCAGCTCCGCGTTTCCCGATCCCGCATCCCGGTCACAGCCGGAGGGGGTCCACGGCCCTTCACGGATCGTCGACCACGCGTCCTTCCAGTGGAACGACGGCGGGTGGCGGGGCCGTGCCCTGGAGGAGTACGTCATATACGAGCTCCACGTGGGCACCTTCACGGAGGAAGGAACCTTCGAAGCCATCACGGCCTGTCTTGACTATTTCAAGGACCTGGGCGTCAATGCCATTGAGCTCATGCCCGTCAGTCAGTTCCCCGGCAGCAGGAACTGGGGATATGACGGCACGTTCCCCTTCGCTCCCCACGAAACGTACGGCGGACCCCGGGGGCTCAAGACCCTGGTGAACGCCTGCCACGAACAGGGCATCGCCGTCATTCTCGATGTTGTGTACAACCATCTTGGCCCCGAAGGCAATTACCTGGCAAATTTCGGACCTTACTTCACGGACCGCTATCGGACGCCATGGGGTGATGCCCTCAACTTCGACGGTCCCTTCAGCGATGAGGTACGCAGCTATTTCATCCGGAGCGCCCTTGACTGGTTCGTGCACTATCACGTGGACGCCCTCAGACTCGACGCCATTCACGGAATATTCGACTTCAGTGCCAGAACATTTCTCCAGGAGCTTTCCGAAACCGTGGCCTCAGTGCTGTCCGGCAATCCTCCCGCCTTCCTCATCGCCGAGAGCGACCTCAATGACATACGGATCATAACACCCCGGAAAGATGGCGGCATAGGCCTTGACGCACAGTGGAACGATGACTTCCACCACGCCCTTCACACCCTTCTCACCGGGGAAGAGCAGGGCTATTACCAGGATTTCGGCGATATCGAGGACCTGGCGAAGTCCTTCGCCGAGGGGTACGTGTACACGGGTGAGTTCTCTTCCTATCGCATGAGAAGACATGGAAGCCCGTCGAAACACAGGCCGCCCGGCCAGTTTGTCGTGTTCTCACAGAACCACGACCAGGCGGGCAACAGGCCGGGCGGAGACCGCCTTGCCGCTCTCGTCGGCCACGACAGGCTTAAGGTAGCTGCGACAGCCGTCCTGCTGTCACCCTACATTCCCCTCCTGTTCATGGGGGAGGAGTATGGTGAGACCGCCCCGTTCCTGTATTTCGTGAACCACAGCGACGAAAGGCTCATCGAGGCGGTGAGGACAGGCAGGACAGAGGAGTTCGCCTGGTTCCCCTCCGTCGGGGAGATGCCCCACCCGCAAGGGAAGGAGACGTTCCTTCTGTCGAGGATCAACAGGGCCTCCCGCTTCGATGAGACCCGTCGCTCGCTTTTCGGTTTCTACCGGCATCTGACATCACTGAGGCACTCCCTCAGGCCCTGGCGGATGACGCAGGGCCGACCCGCCGTCAGATCCTGGCCCGACAGGAGCTCCCTTTCCGTCATGATACCCCTTCCCGGGAACGACGTTGCCCTCTTCTTCAACTTCAGTGAAGGAAACGTGCAGATCGAGTCACCGCTTCATGAAGGCTCCTGGGCCATGATCGCCGATACCCTTTCGCCCTGCTGGGGCGGAAGCGGGCAGAAGGCACCCCCCCGCATCACCGGGGAGACCGGGGCCGTCCTTTCCCTGGGGCCGCTGAACGCCGTCGTGTACAGGAGAGAGCGGTAATGGGAAAAGAGGTAAGTTAGTCATGGAAAAACCCGTCTTTCGAAACCTCCGGATACCTCTTGCCACGTACCGCGTCCAGTTCAGCCGGAGATTCCGGTTCACCGACGCTGTGAAGGTGATCCCCTACCTCAGGGAACTGGGTATCACCGACCTCTATGCGTCCCCCTATTTTGCGGCCCGTCCCGGCAGCCTTCACGGATACGATATCACCGATCCCACCAGGATCAACCCGGAGATCGGCACCAGGGAGGACTACGATCTCTTCGTGAAAACCCTGCAGGAACACGATATGGGACAGATCCTCGATATTGTCCCCAATCACATGTGCATCGACAGCGAGAACCGTTACTGGATGGACCTCCTGGAAAACGGTCCCGCCTCCCCGTACAGCGGTTTCTTCGACATCGATTGGGACCCGGTCAAGGAGGAGCTCCATAGCAAGATCCTCCTGCCCTTTCTCGGCGATCAATACGGCATCGCCCTGGAAAACAGGCAGATACAGCTCGAATACAGGGATGGCTCCTTCTTCGTCCGTCTCTACGACATCAGGCTGCCTCTCCTTCCGGAAACATACGGCGATATCCTCTCCTTCGGGATCGAGAACCTCGGGGAGAGGATCGGGGGAACGGCCGGTTATGAAGAACTGCTCAGTATAATCACATCCGCGGGAAGACTCCCGGCATACGTCGAGACGGACCCGGAAATGGCGGCCGAGCGGGTCCGCGAAAAAGAGATCATGAAGAAGCGGCTGGGCGGACTCTATCGAAGCAACGGGGAGATACGGGCCTTCGTGGATCGGAACGTCGCCGCATTCAACGGCAGCGAGGGTGACCCGAAGAGCTTCGACCTCCTCGACGGCCTGCTCTCGAGGCAGATCTACCGTTTGTCCCACTGGCAGGTGGCAACGGAAGAGATCAACTACAGGAGGTTCTTCGACATCAACAGCCTCGCCGCCATCAGGGTCGAGGACCCCGCGGTCTTTGAGGAGACGCACCGCTTTGTATTCGAGCTCATCGGGGGCGGATGCGTCACGGGTCTGAGGGTGGACCATCCCGACGGCCTCTACGATCCATCCGAGTATTTCGACCGGCTCCAGCGGCGGTGCTTTGCGATAGCCATGAGATCATACCTGGACGAGGTCAGAGAGAATGTCGATCTCCCCTATGGCAGGACCTATATCGAACCTGCCATCTCGGAACGCTACAACGAGGCCCTGCAGACACAGCGGTACTTCAAGCCCTTCTACATTGTCGCGGAGAAGATACTCGGGAAGGGCGAGATCATGCCTGAGGAGTGGCCCCTGTTCAGCACCACGGGCTACGTGTTCCTGAACTCCGTAAGCGGGCTCTTCGTCGACGGCAGGAACGCGAAGGCCTTCGACACGCTTTACAGGCGCTTCACGGGAATGCAGCTCGATTTCCAGGAGGTGTTCTACGAGAACAAGAAGCTCGTCATGGAAGCCGCCATGTCGAGCGAGGTCAACACCCTGGGACACAGCCTCAACAGAATCACCGAAATGGACCGGCAGACACGCGATTTCACTCTCAACAGTCTTATCAAGGCCATCATCGAGGTCATAGCCTGTTTCCCCGTCTACAGGACCTACATAAACGGGCCCGACGTGAAGGAAAGGGACCGCCATTACATCGAACTTGCCGTCTCCCGGGCCATCAGGAAAAATCCCGTCCTTAACGAATCGATCTTCCTCTTCATGAAACGCGTCCTTCTCCTCGAGTTCTCCGCCGACATGGATGAAGAGACGCGCCGGGCGTGGCTTGATTTCACCATGAAGTTCCAGCAGATAACCGGCCCGGTCATGGCAAAGGGCGTGGAGGACACGGCCTTCTACGTGTACAACCGGTTCGTGTCCCTTAACGAGGTCGGAGGCAGTCCGGACAGGTTCGGCACCTCGCCGGACACCTTTCACGGTCAGAACATCGAGCGTGTCAAGTACTGGCCCTACGCCCTCATCACCTCCTCCACCCATGACACGAAGCGCAGCGAGGATGTTCGCGCGAGGATGAACGTGCTTTCCGAGATCCCCGGGGAATGGAGGGAACGTGTCATCCTGTGGGCAAAGGTGAACAGGAGAAAGAAGATGGTCGTCAACAACCGGAAGGTGCCCGACGCCAACGAGGAGTACCTGCTCTACCAGACCCTGGTCGGCAGCTGGCCTTTTGGCACGGTGAGCGACGACGAGTACGGATCGTACAAGGACCGGATCAAGGTGTATATGGCCAAGGCGGCAAAGGAAGCAAAGGTGAACACCAGCTGGATAAACCCTGACAGGATGTATGAAGAGGCGATGATGGTCTTCGTGGACACCATCCTTGACAGGAAGCGGGACAACCCTTTTCTCAGCGATTTCCTGACCTTTCAGGAACGGGTATCCTTTTTCGGCATGTATAATTCCCTGGCACAGACGCTCCTCAAGATGTGCTCGCCGGGTGTACCCGACTTCTACCAGGGCACGGAGCTCTGGAACCTGAGCCTTGTCGACCCCGACAACAGGATGCCCGTCGACTACGGGCTCCGCATGCGCATGCTCGAAGAGATGAGAGTGGAACTCTCCCGGAGGAACACCGCGGAATACGCGAAAGATTTGACAAGCTCCATGGAAGACGGCAGAATAAAGCTGTACATAACGTACAGGACACTCGGTCTTCGGCGGAAGATGAGAGAGGTCTTTGAAAAGGGTGAATACATTCCGCTGGAAGCGGCAGGGACCCGGTCGGGACATGTCATGGCCTTCGCGCGTCGTTTCCTCAATACGATGATCATAGTGGTCGTTCCGAGGTTCATTGCGAGGGTGTTGTCTTCGCCGGGCACGACCTTTGCGGATATGTGGGAAGATACGATGGTGATCGTTCCCGAAGGATCAGCCGAAGAGACCTTCAGGAACGTCCTTACCGGCGAAGAAGTGGCGCGAACCCGCCGGCAGGGGTTCTCGGGGCTTGCGTGCCCCGGGCTTTTCAGGAATTTTCCTGTCGCGCTTCTCAAGACCGGTCCCTGACCGACCGGGGAAGGAGCTGTATCATGGCACAGGTGCTCGCAATGATCCTCGCGGGAGGAAGGGTGGGTGAACTTGACGTGCTCACCTTTTACCGGCCCAAATCGGTCCTGCCTTACGGCGGGCTGTATCGCGTCATCGATTTTCCGATGAGCAATCTCATGCACTCCGACATCGAGAACGTGGGCATCCTGTCACAATACAGGCCTTTCGAGCTGATCAGCCACATAGCGAACGGCGAACCCTGGGACATGACGGGAAGGCACCGCAGGGCCGTGATACTCCCGCCCTTCCAGGGCCGCGACGCCTCCGACTGGTACAAGGGAACGGCTGACGCCGTCTACCAGAACATTGACTTCATACGCATGAGTGACCCCGAGATCGTCGTGGTCCTTTCCGGAGATCACATCTACCGCATGGACTACCGCAAGCTCATCGAGTTCCACTTTGAGAAGAACGCGGACCTGACGGTCGCATTCACAAAGGTTGTACCCGAGGCATCCTCCCGTTTCGGCCTTGCCTTCATCGAGGACGAAGACAGCCGGGGAGGGCGGGTCACGCAATACAGGGAGAAACCGAGGAACTCAAAGCTGGAATGGGCATCGCTCACTATTTACGTCTTTCGGACCGAACTCCTTATCGCCGCCCTTGAGGAGAACGCCGCGAACTCCTCACATGAGTTCGGCAAGGACATCATTCCCATGCTCATGGAGAAACACCGTGTCTACGGCTACAAGCACAGCGGCTACTGGGGATACACCCGGACAATAGACGAGTATTACCGGACAAGCATGGATGTCCTCGGTGAGAAACCCCGGCTCGACATACGTTCCTGGCAGCTCAGGACCAACATGGCGGACAGGAGCATCAGGGACAGGCAACCGCCTTTCGTCGGTCCTTCGGCCAGCATCGAGGACACGTTCTTCCATTGCGGCTGCACCATCAAAGGCCGCGTGGCGCGTTCCATTCTCTTCCCGGGCGTGACGGTGGAGGAGGGTGCCGTCGTCGAGGACTCCATACTCTTCTTCGATTCGACCGTCCTCGCGGGGGCCGAGATCAGGCGCACCATAGTGGATACCGGCTGCCTGATATCCGAAAGAGCCGGTATCGGCGACGCGGGCAACGATCTTGCCGTCGTCGGGATGAGAACGGTCATTCCCGAAGGGGTCCGCATACAGGGCGGTGTCACCGTCCATCCCAAGCTCAAAGCCGACTCATTCTCGAAGAAAGAATATCTTCGCGGGGAGGTGGTCCAATGAAAGGTCCGGCGGCAATCCTTCTGGCAGGCGGAGTGGGAAGCAGGCTCAATATCCTCGTGCGGCACAGGGCGAAACCGGCTGTCCCCTTTGGCGGCATTTACAGGATAATCGATTTCACCCTCAGCAACATCGGCAATTCGGAAATGACCAGCGTCGCCGTCCTTACGCAGTATAAGCCGCTTTCCCTCATGGACCACATAGGGGACGGCTCCTCCTGGGACCTCTCCGGGCGCTCCCGCAAGGTCAAGATCTTCCCCCCCAAAACGGGAGAGGAGGACTGGGATTGGTACAGGGGAACCGCGGACGCCGTGCGTCAGAATATATCCTTCGTCATGTCGGCGCAGAACGAAGAGATCATGATCCTTTCGGGAGACCATGTGTACCACATGGATTACCGCCGGATGGTCTCATTCCACCGGGAGAAGAAGGCCCGTGTGACCATCGCCACCATTCCCGTACCCTGGGAGGAGACATATCAGTTTGGCACCGCCGTCACCGACGACAATTGCAGGATCGTTGAGTGGGAGGAAAAATCGCCCCGCGCGAGGTCCAACCTGGCATCGATGGGGATATACGTCTTCGACAGGAAGTATCTGATAGACCTGCTCACGGAGTCCAAAGAGGATGATTTCGGGCACCACATCATCCCCAGGGCCCTGGGGGAAAATGTGGTCTACGCTTATTCCTTCGACGGATACTGGCGCGACGTCGGCACCGTTCAGGCATACTGGGACGCAAACATGGATCTCCTCGATCCTGCATCCGGGATAAACCCGGGACACTGGAGGACGATGACGAACATAAATGCGGGTGGCCCCGCCTTCGACAGGCCCCCTGTACTGGTATCCTCCGGAGCCCGGGTAACACGTTCCATCGTGTCTCCCGGCTGCACCATTGAGGGGCACGTGGAGAACTGTGTCCTTTCGCCCGGCGTAACAGTGGAACGTGGGGCTTTTGTCCGCGATTCCATCATAATGCACGATTGCCGCATTGGCGAAGGGGCGCGGGTCGAGCGTTCCATCATCGACAAGGAGGCGATCGTGGGGGCTCGTACCACGGTCGGCATCGGGGACCCGAAGACGGTCAACCGGACCCATCCGGACCATCTCTACTCGGGCCTCACCGTCATCGGAAAACGGGTCGTCATTCCCGCCGCGATCAGCATCGGCACGAACTGCATCATCAATCCCATGCTGGAAGCAGGGGCCTTTCCGCGAGAGGTCGCGAGCGGAATGACCGTGACAGGAACGTGAAAGCAAAGGGACCCTATGGCTGAGACCGTTATCAAGAGAGAAGACATCCAGGCGCGGGTGACCCGGATCGGCAAGGCCGATATCCTTGTCGGCATCCCGAGCTACAACAACGCCCGGTCTATCGGCCACGTCGTGAGGGCTGTGCAGGCAGGTCTTGCCAAGTATTTCCCCGAGAGGAAAACGGTCCTGGTGAATTCCGACGGAGGATCGAAGGACGGCACGATGGACGTCGTCCATGACACCACGATCGACGATTTCCGGTCGATCCTGCTTTCCCACCGCGTGGAATCTTTTTCCAAGATGGCCATTCCCTATCACGGGATCCCCGGCAAGGGAAGCGCCTTCAGGACCATCTTCGAGATCGCACGGGCCCTCGACGTGAAGGCCTGTGCCGTGGTGGACTCCGACCTGCGCAGCATCACCCCCGAGTGGATAGAACTCCTCGTCAAGCCCGTCATGGAGGACGGCTATGATTATGTCTCTCCCCTTTACCATCGCCACAAGTACGACGGGACCATCACGAACAGCATCGTCTATCCCCTGACGCGGGCCCTGTACGGCAGGAATGTGCGCCAGCCCATAGGGGGTGACTTCGGATTCTCGGGGAAACTCGCGGGTTACTACCTGTCCAAGGACGTCTGGGAGACCGACGTTGCCCGCTACGGCATAGACATCTGGATGACGACAACGGCCATAGCCAATGACTTTCGCGTCTGTCAGGCCTTTCTGGGGGCCAAGATCCACGACGCAAAGGACCCGGGGGCGGACCTTTCGGCCATGCTCTACCAGGTCGTGGGGGCAACCTTCGACCTCATGGAGGAATACCCGAGGACATGGAAGAGCGTGACACGGACACAGCCGGTGCCCGTGTTCGGGTTCACCTACGAGGTCGGCCTCGAACCGGTGAACGTCAACATCCAGAGGATGATCGACAAGTTCACGCTGGGTGCCAGAGAGCTTGTTCCCGTGTGGGAGAACATCCTGTCCGGAGAAACCCTCGGCTTCCTAAAGAAACTGGCCGATGCATCCCCGGACAGCTTTCACATGCCCGACACGGTGTGGGTGGATATCATATACAGCTTCGCCCTGGCCGCCCATCGCAATCTGCTTAACAAGGAACACCTTCTCAAGTCGCTGACCCCGCTGTACATAGGACGCACGGCGTCATTCGTGATCGAGGCCTGGGAAAGCAGCGGACCCGAGGTGGAAGAGAAGATAGAGAACCTCTGCGGGGTATACGAGAAGCTCAAGCCGTCCTTCTCGGACCGCTGGAAGTAAAACGAAAGGGGGCTTTACATGAATTTTCTTCAGAGGGTCATTATAGAACCTTTTGAGAGCTCTTACGAGAAGTTCCTCACATTCATGCCCAATTTCCTCACCTCTTTGGCGCTTCTCATCGTGGGCATCGTCCTCGCCGCGGTCCTCAGGATGGTCTTTCTGAGGATCTTCCGGGCCATCAACCTCGACAGGGCAGCCCAGCGCCTCGGGCTTTTCGATATGCTCCTCAAAGGCGGGATCAGGGACTCCCTTTCGGTCTTCATCGCAAGGATCATCGGATGGCTCGTCATCTTCACCTTTGCCGTCGTGGCGGTGCAGACGCTCAAGATTCCCACCGTCGAGCACCTCCTGGACCGTTTCTTTCTCTATCTTCCCAACGTCTTCACGGCGGCGGTGATCCTTCTCTTCGGTTATCTCTTCAGCAACTTTTTCGGTCGGGCCGCCCTTATCGCTTCCGTCAACGCGGGAATGAAAAGGGCCGGTCTCGTGGGCAGGCTTGTCAAGATCACCGTCTTCATCCTTTCCGCCACAATGGCCATGGAGCAGCTCGGGATCGGCCGGGATACGGTCCTCATAGCCTTTGCTATAATCTTCGGCGGCATAGTCCTGGCCCTTGCCATCGCCTTCGGGTTCGGCGGAAGGGATATCGCGAGAACCTACCTGCAGAGGTCCGTGGGGAAAGAGAAGGAGGATGAGGAAGAACGGGACGACATCAATCCGCTGTGAAGTTCCAGGTTCCAGGTTGCAGGTTGCAAATCAATGACCTTCCGCCCTAATTCCTTGCTGGCGCAGTGTTCCGGAGGGATTTTTCACAGATGGCCGGTGGGCTAATTCCCCGACTCCGCCCGACAACAGGAATGATCTCTTTCCCGGATTCCGAAGCTTTCTTTTCATTGACAGGCGATCGGGGATTCTGTTCTTATTTTGGGAAATACAACGGCAGGGAGATGACAGCGGGTGATCGAGTTCAGGAAAGTAGAATCGGAGAGCACGTTCCTTGACCCGCGAAAGGGTTTTTCGCCTACCTCGGTGCGTTTCCAGGTACGTGTCGACCCGTTGACGGGGAGGACCTGTCATTTTTCTCATTTCGGCGCCGTCAAACCCCAGAAACTCGATCTGGCCGGGTATCACGATCCCGCCGTAAAGGGTTTCTGTCCCTTCTGCGCTGAACATCGCGAAAAGACGACACCAAGGTTCGCGCCCGATGTCGTCCCCGAGGGGAGGCTGAAAAACGGCGAGGCGCTTCTTATACCCAATCTCTTCCCCTATGACATCCACAGCGGCGTCGTCGTCATGACCGATGATCATGTCGTCGCCCTGAAGGACTTTACCCGGAAGAGGCTCAACGATGCCTTTTCCCTGGGTATTGGTTTTCTGCGCCGCATAGCGGCCCTCGACGGGTCGCTGCCCTATCACCTCATGACCTGGAACTACATGCCGCCTTCGGGAGGAGGCCTCGTCCACCCGCATCAGCAGTATTTCGCCACCGCATATCCCGGCAACCAGTTCATGGATGAGCTGTCGGCATCACGGCGCTTCGCGGAACGCCACAGGCAGAATTACTGGTATGCCCTTGCCAGGCAGGAGGCGGCCGGCAACGAACGCTATATCGCACGGATCGGCTCGGGACACTGGATCTCTTCTTTCGTTTCTCTCGGGCTGCTCGGAGAGATCATGTGCATCTTTCCCGACATCTTTTCCCTCCAGGACCTCACCGACGAAGACATCGACGACCTCGTCTCCGGTCTCGAGCGGGTCTTCCGGTATTACGAGGATGCGGGGGTGTACAGCTTCAACGCGTCGCTCTGTCTCGGCCCCCGCGACCAGGAACACTTCAGCTGCTATTTCCGTATCGTCCCCCGGACATTCCTCAACATGCGCGACTTCGCCCCGGACCTCAATTTCTTCCAGGCTATCCTTTCCGAACCCATCTGCGTGGTCCTCCCGGAAGACCTCTGCCGGGAGGTGAAGCCGTACTTCAAGTAGAGGGGGAAGGGGGAAGGGATCTCGGGGAGGGAAGGGGCGGATAGGACCAATAGGAGAATAGGACCTATAAGACATATTGGACTTATAGGACAGATAGGACGTATAGGACACCTTGAAGGCAATTGTTTGCCCGCAGCCGGCGATCGATCCGTCCTATAGGTCCTAAGCGTCCTATAGGTCTTATTGGTCCTATCGGTCCTATTACTCCTATTGGTCCCATCAAGACCCCTGCCCCCCTTCCCTGATCCCTGCCTCCCGGCCCATATCCCCTTTTCTCTTGCATCATCCTCCTTCTATGCTATAGTTCCTGTATGGATATCCTCGAACTGGTAACAAAGAACAGAAGTCACCGGCGGTTCCAGGAAAGCGATCCCATTAGCATGGAGCAGTTGGAAGACCTTGTGGAGCTTGCCCGTCTTTCACCGTCAGCCGGGAATCTTCAGCCCCTTAAGTTCGTCCTCTCCAACGATCCTGCCCGCAACGCGTCCATCTTCTCCTGTCTCATCTGGGAGGATTACATCAAGAACTCCCGCGGGCCCGCCGAAGGCCGGCGGCCGGCAGGGTACATCATTGTTCTCGGCGATAGCACCATCACGAAGGACTTCTCGTGCAACCACGGGATCGCCGCCCAGAGTATATTACTGGGGGCGACGGCGATGGGGCTCGGCGGTTACATGTTCGCCGAGGTGGATAAGGCCAGGCTGGCGTCGCTCCTCGGGATACCCCGGGAATACGAGGTGCTGCTGGTCATCGCCCTGGGCGTTCCCAGGGAGCGTGTCGTCATCACGGAGGCCAGGGACGGAAACACCACCTACTGGCGCGACATCAACAAGGTCCATCACGTTCCCAAACGCCCCCTGGGGGAGATCATACTGGATCTCTAAAAAAAGGTTCAAGGGTTTCGGGTTTCAAGTAACAACGATCGGAGACGGCATGACTGTGCTGGAGCTTGTTACGAAGAGCAGGAGTTACCGGAGGTTTCACGAGGACCGGGCGGTGAGTTTGCAGCAGCTTAAGGGACTCGTCGAGCTTGCCCGTCTTTCACCGTCGGCGAGGAACATGCAGCCCCTGAAGTTCATCCTGTCCCATGACGCCCGGAAGAACGCGGCCATATTCTCCTGCCTTGCGTGGGCAGGTTATCTCAAGGACTGGCCGGGCCCCGAGGAAGGCGAGAGACCTTCCGCCTACATCATTATGCTCGGGGACGGGTCCCTTACGAAGGACTTCGGCTGCGACCACGGGATCGCTGCCCAGAGTATATTACTGGGGGCGACGGAAACGGGGCTCGGTGGGTGCATCATCGGCAATATCCAGAGGGACCGCCTGAGAACCCTTCTGAAGATACCGGAGAAGTACGGGGTCCTTCTCGTCATCGCTCTTGGAGTCCCCAAAGAACAGGTCGTCATCGACGAGGTCAAAGAGGGGGACATCAAGTACTGGCGGGACACAGACAGCGTCCACCACGTCCCCAAACGCCCCCGGGCGGAACTGATACTCAAAATATAAAGACCGTTTCAAGTTTTAGGGCAAGAAACGACCGGAAACAGATCGTCGAAAACACGGTCCTTCCGGGAGCTCTTCTTTTGCCTGAAACCTGGAACCTGAAACTTGAAACGGTCTTCTATTTCTTGTCCAGAAGTTCCCGCACCTTCCTGAGGAGCAGGGTTGGGGACACGGGTTTCGGCAGGTATTCCAGGGATTCGTCGTGTATTCCCTTGTCCGTGATGACGTCAGCCGCGTACCCGCTTACGAAGAGTACCTTCGCATCGGCCCGGATCATGATGATCTCGTCATAGACCTGCTTGCCGTTCCTCTTCGGCATGACGACGTCAAGGATAGAGAGGTCTATCACGTGGGAGAACTCGTTGAAGCGATCGATGGCCTCCTGCCCGTCGACCGCTTCTATTGTGTGATACCCGGCTTTCCGCAGGATCTCCCGTGTAAGCTCCCGGACGCTCCTGTTGTCTTCCGCTATCAGGACGGTCTCGTTGCCGCCTTTTACAGCCTGAACACCGGAACGCCTGCTTGCCGTTTTTCCCTTCACGATGGGGATATAGACCGTGAAGGTCGTTCCTGCCCCGGGGGCGCTGCTAACATCGATAAAACCGCCGTGCTGCTTGACTATGCCGTAGACGATGGAAAGACCGAGTCCGGTGCCTTTGCCCGGCTCCTTCGTGGTAAAGAACGGTTCGAATATCTTTTCCTGTACGCGGGGATCGATGCCGCAACCGGTATCGGCGACGGAGAGGACCGCATAGTGGCCCACCTCTCCGAATCCTTTCAGAGCAATAAAATCCCCGTCGATCAACAAAACGTCGGCGGAGATCAACAGGGTCCCGCCATCGGGCATGGCGTCCCGGGAGTTCGTGGTCAGGTTCATGAGGAACTGATAGATCTGTGTCGCGTCGGCAAGGACCGTGCAGTCCTCGCGCGGAAGACGGATCTCCAGTCTCATATCCTCGGGGAGGAGCCTTTCGAGAAGCCTCTGCACTCCTCTCACGAGATCGCCCAGCTTCTGGGGTTTCATCTCCATGACCTGTTTTCTTCCAAAGGCAAGAAGGCCGCTGGTGAGCTGCGCGCCCTTCTCTGATGCCATGCTGATCTCCTCGACATACAGCTGATGGGGATCGTCCTCCTCCAACTCGGTCTGGAGGAGGCCACAATAACCCATGATGGTGGTGAGGATGTTGTTGAAGTCGTGGGCCATGCCTCCGGCCAGCTGTCCGATGGCCTCCATCTTCTGCGCCTGTTGAAGCTGCTCCTCAAGTATCGTCTCTTTTGTGATATCCAAGAGGGTCCCGATGGCGGCCGGTCTTCCCCGATAATCGAATGTGCTCCCCAGCACCTCCACCCTCGCGATCGGGCCGTTCTTTCGCGTCATCCGGAACCTGTACTGGATGCTCCCCGTCTCACCGCGGAAGCGTTTCCTCAGGTTCTCCTCCACGACCTCCCGGTCTTCTTCGTAGACAAGATCGAAAGGCTCCATCCTGTCCACGATCTCGTCGTAGCTATAACCGGTTATTTCACAGAACCTCCGGTTCACATACCGGAAGAGACCGTCCTGAATGATGTAGAAACCGGCCAGGGACTCCTCGGCAACACTGCGGTATTTTGCCTCCGATTCCCTGAGCATCTCTCCGGCCTTCTTGAGCTCCGTTATATCGATGATGACGCCGACAATACCGCCGGAAGCTCCGTCAGGCTTGTGGAAGGCCGCCTTCCGGATTATGACGTCGTGGACGCTCCCCGAAGGGTCGGTGACCACCCCGTCATACTCGAGTATCCCCCCTTCTCTCATCAGCTTCCTCTCCTTGCCGGCATGGACCTTAGCCTCATCCGGGGGCTCGATGTCAGAGTCGGTCTTTCCCTGTACCGTCTGGCTTGAGACACCGTAATATTCCTCGAAAGCCCTGTTGCACTGGATGAACCTCCCCTCCGGGTCCTTTATGAAGATGGGGTTCGGCATGGTATCGATAAAGGTCTGAAGGAGCTTCACCTGTTCCTCCAGCTTCCTCTGGACCTCTACCCGTTTCGTGATGTCCCGCATGAAAACGAGGGTAGCGGGCTCTCCCCTCAAGGTTATCACCGAAACGGCCGCCTCAAAGAATATAACGCTTCCGTTCACATCGATTATCCTCAACTCGTACCGCGTGGGAACATTCTTGCCCGCCTTGCGGTCTCGGCGATACCGTTCTATGCGGCCGTAGTCATCGGGGTGCACAAACCGGCCGATGCCCGTTCCCAGGATCTCAGCCGTGTCACGAACCCCCACTGCCTCAACGTACTTCTGATTAGCGTAAACATAGACGCCATCCCTGAATATGGCCACGCAATCATTGGAGTTCTCGATGGCGACGCGGTATCGCTCCTCGCTCTCGCGCAGGGCCTCCCGCGCCTCCTTCTCGGCGGTGATGTCTGTCACAATGCCTTCGATACAGTGTTCCCTGCTGTCAAGACGGGCCGAAATAAGAGCCCAGAAGACGCTTCCATCCCGCCTTGACATCAGGATCTCCTCGCGGTCGATCCCCTTGCGTTTGATCGCTTTCAGGAGCCGCTGGCGGTCCCGGGGGTCGGCATAGAAATCCGCCGCATGCAGGTCCCTGCTGTTATCTATCCCGAACATCCTCGACAGGGTGAGGTTGGCATCGACGATGCTCCCGTCGGCGAGGGAACTCCTGAACATGCCGACAGGGGAGTTCTCGAAAAGATAACGGTACTTCACCTCTCTTTCCTTCAGTTCTTCTTCGGTCCTCTTTTTCTCCGTGACATCCGTCGCCACGTGGACAACCCCCAGGGGCACACCGGACACGTCCACGATGGGCGCACAGGAAACGAGAAACGTGCCGTGTATCGTTTCGATCTCCATCTCCACGGTCTCGAGGTTCCCCCGGGTGAGGAGGGAATACATTGGGCAGCCCCGGGCGGGCTCGTTCATACCGTGCATGACCTCGTAGCATTTCTTTCCGATGAGCTCACCTTCAGCGGCACCCGCTATCTCTTGCGATCTCCTGTTGGCTGCGACGATGGTGAATTCCGTGTCGAGGACCAGGACGGGTTGGGGTGTCGCCTTGAGAAAACCGTCCCATTGCCCTACCATACGCGCGAGCCTCGTCCCGGCAGAGAGCCTGTTCCTTCTCCTGACGCGAACGGGGACCGCAAATCCCGGTCTCGTGCGGCATGGACGCAAAATGTCGAATTGCTCAGGCGACCTTTTTTTCATGCACACCTGGTCTGGTATGTGTAAGAATCACGATTTCTTCAATGATACACCATTCCAGCCAGAGGTCAAGAAAAACGCATAAGCACAACGCATGGGCACCACGCGTTTCACCCTTTGACATGGGACGGGAAAGGAGGATAAAGTAGACCAAAAGGAGTGCGCGTCATGAAGATCCGTATCGTAGCTGGTCCCGTTTCCGTGGAGGCCGAGCTTGCCTCTACGCCGTGCGCCACGGCGGTTGCCGGGGCCCTGCCCGTAACGGCGTCCCCGAATGAATGGGGCGACGAGTTCTACTTCGGGATACCCGTCCACATGCCCCTCGACGATACTGCCACACGCATGGTCAGGGCGGGAGATATCGGGTATTGGCCGCCGGGAAACGCCATCGCGATCTTTTTCGGCCCCACCCCGCTCTCGACCGGGCGAGACCCGGTGCCTGCCAGCGAGGTCAATATCATCGGCAGGATAACCGGCGACCCGGAGCTTCTGAAGAAAGCCAGGGGCTCCGCTTTCATACGGCTTGAGCCTGCGGCGTAATGGAAGGATGCTCTGAAAAAAAGCAGAATCCCCCCGAAGGGAGGTTCCTGTCCATCGTGGCGTCCGTCGCCGACCTTTTTGCCGAACCGTCCATCACGGCAGAGCGGCTGACGCAGGTCCTCCTTAACGAGAGATTGCGCTGCCTTGGCAGTGAGAACGACTGGTACGCGGTGGAAGCCCTTGAGCAGCAAAAGCTCTCCGATGGCCGCTGGAAAGACTATCCCGGATGGGTAAGAAAGGACCGGGCGGCCCCCTCGGAGGGCAGCCCCGTTCTTGACGGCATCGTGGTGCGCGGCACGCTTGCCACCGCCCCTTCCGCGTCCGCCCTCTATCTCTCCGCCGGAACCAGGGTGGAGCTGACGCGGGAACACAGGGAGCACGCTGCCGGTATACGCCTGCCGGGCGGCACGGTGGCGTGGGTCCCGGCCACGGACATCCGGCGGACGGATACTGGCGGTGGCGAGGAGATAATGAGACAGAGGATCATCGAAACGGCCACGTCCTTCCTCGGCACCCCCTACCTGTGGGGAGGGCGAAGCACGTTTTCACGCTCCTTTGGCCGCCGGCTTCCGGTCTCAGCTGTCGGGGGCACCTTGCCGGAGACAGGGGTGGACTGTTCCGGCCTCGTCAATCTCTCTTATCGTAGCGCCGGGATCGATGTTCCCCGGGATGCCCGCGACCAGCATGCAGCGGCGAAACCCCTTTCCCCGGGACGACTCCAACCCGCCGATCTCATATTTCTTGCCCCCGGCGAGGACCAGGGGATCGACCACGTGATCCTTTACCTCGGCGGGGAACGGTTCATCGAGGCCGCTGAAACGGGCAGACCCGTAGAGATGGGAACATTCAGGAACCGCTTCGGACAAAGCTACAATGAAATGCTGCGCGCCGGCCCTTCCGGCTGGTCCGGGTGTATACACTTTGCTTCCTACCTGGAAAAAAGACAAAAGGAAAAGACCGGACCGGTAACTTATGGCAGGCGATGAGATAAAGACCATCCACATGAGGGAGGTGGTCCGTCCCCTTAAGACGACCTTTTCAACCTCCCTGGGGTACAAAAATGCGATGCGGAGCGTCATCGTCGAGGTTCATCTCAGGGACGGCTCATCGGGCCTCGGGGAATGTGCCACGAGCTTCGTCCTCCCTCACGAGACGGTGGACAGGATACGCGGGATCATCCACGAGGAAAGGTCCTTTCTGGCGGGGAAGAGGGCGGCCCGTTTCCCTGTCATCGCAGCGGCCCTGCGCGAGAGGCATCCTTTCTTTCCCATGACGATCTCCGGTTTGGAGACGGCCATCTGGAGGGCGTGGCTCCGTAGCACCGGAACAGCCGAAACCGCGTGGTTTGGGGGTGCCCTGCGACGCATCGAGACGGACATCACGATACCTCACGCGACTGACGGAAGGATTCTCCGGGGATGGATAGGACAGGTCGCTTGCAAGGGTTTTACCGTCTACAAGGTCAAGGTGAGCGGGAGGAAGGCCGATGATAACCGGCTCGTCGCCTCCGTGGCATCCGCCCTCGAAGAGCTGGATGTCCACTACATTTTGCGACTCGACGGAAACCAGGGTTTCACAAGGGCCGGCTGCCTTGCCTTCGCCGATCACGTGGTGAAGAAGGGCTACCCCGTCGAGCTTTTCGAACAACCCCTGCAAAGGGACGATCGCCGCGGCCTCAAGGAGATAACGAAACATTCACCCCTTCCTGTCATTCTCGACGAGACCGTCTTCTCAGCCGAGGATATGGAAATGGCGCTCAACGAAGGTCTCGGCCACGGCGTCAATATCAAGACGGCGAAGAGCGGGGTAACGGAATCGCTGTCCATCATGAAGCTGGCCAAAAAGGGGGGACTCAGGCTCATGGCCGGCTGCATGACGGAAACGATGACGGGGCTGTCCGCCGGCATCGCGATGGCAATGGGAACGGCCGCCTTCGACTATATCGACCTCGACTCGATACACTTCCTTCACCACCGAAAACAGTACGGAGAGATAACGGTGGAAGGGGCGGGGTATAGAAGGGAGGAGATGGGGAACGGGAACCAGGGGATAGGGGGAAGAGTGGGGTGAGGGGTAGATAGAACCGATAGGAGAATAGGACCTATAGGACATATTGGACTTATCGGACACAGATAGGACCAATAGGGCATCTTGAAGGCAATTGCCCGCCTGCAGCGGCAATCGACCGGTCCTATAGGTCCTAAGCGTCCTATAGGTCTTATTGGTCCTATAGGTCCTATTCTCCTATAAGTCCTATCGTCCGTCCCGCTCCCCACCCCCCTCTTCCCTCTCCCCTGTTCCCTGATCCCCCCATCATCTGCTATAATTGACCATCCATGGTGTCTTGTAACAGAGTCTCTCATGTCGAAAGACTGGGCCGTTCGCTACGCGTCGGCGGGATCGTCCTTCGCGAATCCCTGAGGTCATTCCTCGGCAACAATGACTTCGAAATGTCCGCCGCCCTGGCAACTTACAGTTTCTTTGCCCTCGTTCCCCTTCTCTTCCTCGTGGCCAGCCTCGCTGCCGGCACGGGAAGCGCCGCTGCATGGCTGATCGCGGGCGTCCAGGGTCTCATCGGTCATCTCTTCCCCCGCATCCATGATTGGATGAGCGTTGAATTCTCGGCGGCTATCGGGCACCCCCTCACCCTCGGCGGCGCCGCCGCAGTCGTTGTCTTCATCGCCGCCATGTCCCTGGTTGATTCCCTCAGGACCGCCTTTATCAAGATCTTCGGGAAGGATCCCCCGGCGTCACTGCTCGCGGTCCAACTCGGCAACGTGCGAAGGGCGGCAGCGATGCTCCTTCTCTTTGCCATGCTCATAGGGGCCGAGATGGCCTTTCTCGCCATTGGAAACCTCCTGCGAGATCGTCTCCTCCTCACGAGCCTCGGAAACATCCTCGTTTCAACCTGCGTCGCCGCCCTCTGCATGGCCTTCTTCTACCGGGTGTTCCTGCCAGTGAGGCTCACGGCATTCAAGCTCACGGGTGTCTGTCTCATCTCGGCCGTCCTCATCATCCTTATGAGGGAGGTCTTCTCCTTTGTTCTCAGGACGAATCCCGCCTACGGGGAGGCCTTCGGTTCCCTGAAGGTCCTCTTTGTGATGATCGTGTGGGTTTACTATTGTTTCCTTGCCATCCTTTTCGGTGCCGAGCTCGCGGTGAACGCCGGGAAGCGCGACACCCTTCTCCTGAAACGCCTCTTTGCCGGCGATGTTCACAGAGCCCTTTCCAAAGGGCTCCTTGCCAGGTTCATCACCCGCAGCAACCCTGACGACATCATATTCGAGGAGGGTGACCCCGGTGGCGCCATGTACTACATCCTCTCCGGCTCCGTGGACATCGTGCGCGGCGGCAAACACATCCTGACCATGACCGCCGGGAATTACTTCGGCGAGATATCCATGCTTCTTGGCACACCGCGGTCGGCAACCACCCGCACCGCTGACGAGCCCACGGAACTCATTGCCATCTCCCAGGAGAACTTTGACCTCATCCTCCGCGACAACGCTCCCATAGTCCTCTCCCTGCTCAAAGAAATGGCCGGCAGGCTCAAGGACACCGACGAATCGCTCCTCGGCCGGTAAGGACAAAAAAACGGCCCCACGCCCGTTCGTCGCTTCTCGCTCCTCACTCGAGGGCACAAAGGATAAAGAGAGATCGCTGAGAGAAGCATTCCCCTGGATCTTCGACCCCGCTCTGACGAGCAGCGAAAAAGATACCCGGTGACAACTGTCATTGACCGGTGCGGCAGGTGTTACGGAACCGTCTTTGCCTCCCGCCGTATGGCGGGACGAGAAGGCCGCCAGGTTTTGGTGGGCTCCGAAATCTGGCGGCAGTCTTTCTCCCTTTTCTTCTCTCTCTGCGTCCTCTGCAAACTCGAGCAAAGCGGGCGAGAGATAAGGTCTTTATTGCTTCCTGTTGACCACGGATACGGCGAGGTTGCCCTTGTGGAGCGTGACCGAGAGGGCCTCGCCCGGCATGACGGAGGAGGAGTCGGTGATGACGGTGCCGGTATCGGTCCTCGAGGTTATGGAGTAACCCCTCGCCAGGATCGCCCTGGGATTGAGGTCATGTATCCTCTGGCCGAGGACGTCGAACCTCGTGCGTGCGTTCTTCATGTAGAGCTGGACGTTGTGGGTGAGACCGACGGTGAGCTCGTCGAGGTAGAGGCGGTGGGAGGTGAAAAAATCTTTCCTGTCCTTGAATTCCATGACGTTGCTGACAAGCATGTACCGGGCTCTTTCGAGTTTCTTCTCCATTGCCTGGCACAGGGAATCCTCAAGACCCCCGATGTAGCGGGCAAGCTCCTCTCTGTCGGGGACGACGAGGGCGGCGGCGGCCGTCGGTGTGGGGGCGCGCACGTCGGCTACGAAGTCCGCGATCGTGAAATCGACCTCGTGGCCAATCGCAGAGACCACAGGTATACGGGAGGCAAAGACAGACCTCGCCAGGCCCTCATCGTTGAAGGAGGCCAGGTCCTCGTAGGAACCACCTCCTCTTCCGATGATGATGACATCGACCTGCCCGCTCCGGTTGAAGTGCTCGATGCCCTCCACGATCTCGCGGGCCGCCTCTTCACCCTGTACGGACGCGGGCCAGACCTGAACGGGGACGGTGCCGCATCTCTCGTGTATGACCCTCAGCATGTCCCGTATCGCGGCGCCCACCGGCGAGGTGACTATCCCTATGCACCGCGGGAATTCAGGAAGAGGTTTCTTCAGGATTTCATCGAAGAGGCCCTCCCTGAAAAGCTTTTCCTTGAGTTCGAGGAACCGCAGGTAGGCCAAACCCTGCTCGCCGCTGCCGAGGATGTCGCTCACTATCAGCTGGTATTCGCCGCGTTTTTCGTAAATGTCGATGCGACCCCTGCACAGGACCCGTTCGCCGTCCTTTATGACCCTGCCTGAGGAGACGCGCGCGGCATAGTTGAAGACAACACCGCGGATCATGGCGAGATCGTCCTTCAGGGTAAAGTAGAAGTGTCCCGAGGGATAGAGCTTCGCGTTGGAGACCTCTCCTTCGATGCGGACGTCACGGAACCGGCCGCTGACGAACCGCTTGAGTTCGGCCGTCAGTTCCGATACTGTCAGAAGTCCTTCATCCTCACGCGGGTAGAGGGCCATCTACTTCTTCTTGAGATAGTCCTTCATGAGCTTTATGGAGCAGTACTCTCCGCACATGCTGCAGACATCGTTCTTCAGGTTCCGTTCCTTGCGGAAGGCCCTGATCTTATCCGGGTCAATAGCGCATTCGATCTGCCCCTTCCAGTCAAGGGCTTTCCGATATGTCGACATCGCCTTGTCAAGGGCAAAGGCCTTTTGGTTCCCCCGGGCAAGGTCGGCGGCATGGGCGGCTATCTTTGTGACGATGACACCGTCGCGGACATCCTGCGGCATGGGCAGACCTAAATGCTCGGTGGGGGTGACATAGCACAGGAAATCGGCCCCGTGGTATGCCGCCAGGGCACCGCCCATGGCGGACGTGATGTGGTCATAACCGGGAGCTATATCGGTAACAACAGGACCGAGGACATAGAAGGGAGCTTCGTTGCACAGCCTCTTCTGAAGGACCATGTTCGTTTCAATCTGGTTTATCGGCACGTGGCCGGGACCTTCGATCATAACCTGGACACCTTTGTCAAGGGCCTCCGCACAAAGCTCTCCCAGGATGATAAGTTCCTCGATCTGCCCGCGGTCGGTCGCGTCGGCGATGCAGCCAGGACGAAGACCGTCCCCGAGACTGATCGTCATGTCGTATTTTTTCGCGATATCCACGAGGCGGTCGAAATTCTCATAGAGAGGATTCTCCCTGCCGTTCACGATGATCCACTGCGCAAGGAAAGCGCCGCCGCGGCTCACGATGTCCGTTATCCTTCCCTGCTTTCTCAGGCGCTCCAGGGCACTCCTGGTGACACCACAGTGAACTGTCACGAAATCGACTCCATCGGCACCGTGTTTCTCGATGACCTCAAAGATATCGTCCGCCTCCATTCTGGTTATGGCCTTCCTCTTCTTGGCGGTCTCAATGGCGGCCTGGTATATGGGAACGGTCCCGACGGGGATCTTTGCCGCATCTACAACGATCTTGCGGATCTCATCAAGGTTGCCGCCGGTGCTGAGGTCCATGACGGCATCTGCCCCTGCCTCCCGTGCAACGGTCAGTTTCTCCAGTTCCTCGTCGATGTTCACCCGCTCCGGAGAGGTACCGATGTTGGCATTGACCTTGACGGAAAGACCCTTGCCCACCCCCTTGGGGGTGAAGTTCTTGTGTCTGTTGTTCGCAAGAATTGTGACCTTTCCTTCCGCGAGGTGCCGGCGGAGGTCTTCCCTGTCGATGCCTTCGTCGCGGGCGACGCGCTCCATCACCTTCGTGATCTTTCCTTCACGTGCTGCAATAAGCTGATTTTTCATGATCGTATCATCTCCATACTCTTAACGGACCCGGGTCCTCCGGCAATCTCCCGCGAGCCCCTTGTATTTTCACGTGTTCCTTCGCTGCGTCGAAATGTCCTTTCCGTTGCCGAAGAGACGTAGAAATACCCTTTCCTGTCAATCCTGTAGCTCGACTCCAAAAGCTTTTCGAGATAAACCTGCGTCGCTATGAACGCCTCGGCCAAAGAATATCCCGCCGCGAGGAAACAGGCCAGGGCCGAGGAAAAGGAACAGCCTGTGCCATGGATTGACCGGGAGAGTCTCTTCTTTCTGTAGAGAAGATATTCCCTGCCGTCGAACAATACATCGACGGGGTCGCCTTCCAGGTGGCCTCCCTTTATGATGACCGCCCGCGGCCCGAGAGCGTGAATTCTCTCAGCCGCCTTCCTGGCCGCCTTCACTGTCCTTACTCTTGCGTTCGTTATGGCGGAAGCCTCTTCCGCGTTAGGCGTTATGACCGTGACCTTTCCAAAAAGCAGATCGATGCACGCGTCCCTGCCCTCATCCGTGATGAGCGGGGTGCCGTTCTTAGCGGCAAGGACAGGGTCGAGAACGACGGGCATACCCTTCCTCCTCGCCAGAAAACGCGCCGTCACCCTGACATGAGACTCATCGCAGAGGACACCTATCTTTACGGCCTTTACCGCAACCCCTGCCGTGGCCGCCTGGAGGGTGTCACGAAAAAGTTCCTCCGACGACGCCTCCACGCGCCCCACTCCGCCGGGGCCCTGGACCACGGTGCAGGTGGGCACGGCAATGCCATGGAAGCCGAACGAAAAGAACGTATCGACATCCCTCACGATACCCGCTCCCGAAGAGGCATCAAAACCGGCTATGGTGACAAGGCTTTTCATTTTTCGTGGCTCGTACATACCCCTTGGATTTTAAAACTGAAAACTATACCACACTTGCCCTGTCAAGAGCCATACAAATCCCACCGTGAGGCTGTTCAAGCGGGTTGAATGGCTTGAGGGTCAAGGGCAAGGACATACCATCGCTGTTCTTGGACCCGCCAATGACCCCGGCCACCCAAACCCTTGCTACGCCGCGGCGGGGAGCGTGTTCGACGGTTTTGTCGAAGGCTTTCCGCGGCGTCGACATTTGTTTCCGTGAAATCTTCCGGTCATCGATGGTCACGATCTGACTTCCCCCCTGTTTACGGCGACTTACAAACACATGCCGCAAATGGCACGGTAATTGCCAAAAGAGAAAGCTATGATTTGCAAAAAGCCATATGAGGAGGTTACAATGAAAAAGCTTTCGGGAGTCATCGTGGCAGTCCTGTTCGTGGCCCTGGCGACCACTGCATTTGCCGTCGGGCCGGCAGGTTTCGGGCCGAAAGGGTATGGTCGGGGTATAGATCTCTCCAAGGAACAGACGGATAAGATGTGGCAGATACGAGAGAAATTCGCCAGCGATACCTCATCTCTGCGTTACGAGCTCTTTCAGAAACGTGGTGAACTGAGGGCCCTGTATTCCGATCCCAAGGCAAGCGACGCAGCGATCATGGCAAAGGAAAAGGAAGTCAACACGCTGAGGCAGAAGATGCATGACAGAATGGTCCGGTTCAAGTTGGAACAGAGAAAGGTCTACACTCCGGAGCAGCTCCAGAAACTGGCTGACTCCGGCTACGGTCCCGGCTTCGGCGGTGGTCGCGGTGGTCGCGGCATCGGGCGGGGACCCGGGCCGTGTGGCAGATTCTAGGCACATGAAAAACAAGGTGACGGCCTCCCTCCGAAGGTCCGTCACCTTCATGAAAAGGGAGGGAACAATGAAAAACATCGTGGCAGTCGTATTGCTGGCAACGGTGGCGGGATTATTCCTGGTCTCATGCGCGTCTGAAGGATATAACACCCAGAAAGGCGCCGCGATCGGGGCCGGCCTTGGTGCCATAGCAGGACAGGTCATAGGACACGACACGGCCTCGACGCTCATCGGCGCGGCGGTGGGAACCCTTGTCGGAGCCGTGGGCGGCAATGCCGTCGACCAGCACGTGCAGAACCAGCAGCGCGGTGCGGCTCAGCAAACTGCGGCATACCCGTCATCGAGTCAGGTGACCCCCCAGGACCAGCCTCCCGGACAATGGGTTGAAGTGCCCGGTCAGTGGATAGGCGGGAAATGGGTTCCCGCGCACAAGGTATGGGTACCCGTGAATCCATGACATTTGTCGCTGTCTTCATTCTCCTGTGCGCGTTCATGACGCCCTCTCTGCGGGCTCAGAATTCCTATTCCGAGTTCGAGAGAGGGCTTCAACTCACGGAATCCCAGAGGGCACAGGTTGAAGACATCCGGAACAGGTACATCACCGAATGGCAGTCCCTGAGGAGAGAGTCGTCGCGAAAGCAAAGGGAACTCCGGGAGCTTAGCCGGGACCCCGGGGCCAACTCCGCCAGGATAGGCAGGGTACAGGGCGAGCTGCAGGAGCTCGACACCGCCAGGCACAACTCCTATCAACAATACCGATCCGAAATCTCGAGAGCACTTAACCAAAGACAACGCCAGCAGTACAACAGCTTCTGCGACCAGGAGCGTAGACAGAAAATGCAGCGTTTTCGTCCGGGGCGGCATGGGAGATAAACGAGCTGTTGCCCTTCCCCTGTTCTTCGCGCTCTTCCTTGTTCTTGTCCTACTCACCGGGTTCTTCCAGATAAGGATCATCCGCAGCAACATCGAACGTCAGCTCATGGGAGAAGCGGAGATCATCTTCACGCACGTCCAGAGAGAGATAGACATCAACCTTGAATACCTGAGTTTCCTCGACAGATCGCCTGTCATCATCACCCCCTATTTCTTCAACATCATGGCCTTCGACGAGTCGATCATCGACGATCTCGACACTGCCGTGGGCCGGCTTCTGAAGAACCCTGGACAGAAGGACCTGGAAACTCTCTCCCCGGCCAACATCGTTGAATACGACCTCACGGGAAAGATCGTCGCCAGGAAAGGGAGAAACGATATTCCCTCCAGGTTGGTTCGCAAACTCGTCTCAGGAGAGCAGACGACCGTCATCAGGATGCCTGTCACCAGCGACAGGTCGCTGGTCTTCGGCAGACGCGCGGGCGACAGCATCCTTTTTGTCAGGATCAATGCCCCGGAACTGGAAACACTGAGAAGGAAGGTCATCCTCAGGGACATTGTAGACAGGGAGGAAAAGAGGTTCAGCGTCGACGCCATCAAGATCTATGACGGAAAAGGTGATCTTTTTGTCGGAACCAGCGAGGGTGGAAAAGACACTTTCCTTCTCGAGAGGGCGCTGTCCTCGAAGGTTCTCCCCGGGTTTCGCATGCAGATCTTCATCTCGAGGGACCTTGCGCGGGACACCGTCCAGAGGTCGGCCATCGGCTTCATACTCATACTTGCGGTCCTTTTCGTTTCAGGAGCCGGGAGCATCTACGCGTTCTTCGTGATGGAGCGGAAATACGCGAAGAAGGTCAAGGAAATGGAACGGGAGATGGAGATCAAGGAACGGCTGGTATCGCTGGGAAAACTGGCTTCCGGGATGGCCCACGAGATCAGAAACCCCCTGAATGCCATCGGTCTGTCCGTTCAGCGTCTCAAGAGGGAATTCCTCCCCTCCGATGAGAAGAAGGAGGAATACCTCACTTTCCTCGATATCATCAGGAACGAACTCACGCGCGTCAACGGGATAGTCGAGGAGTTCCTCCAATCGACGAGGGCGCAGGCCCCTTTCAGCCGGGAGGACCTGCGCGATCTCCTCGAAGAGGTGATCATAATCGTCGGGGAAAAGGCCTCGTCCAAGGGCATCTTCATAGAGAACGCCACGGGCACCGGCATTCATGTTGAATGCCAGAGGGACAGGCTTAAACAGGCATTCTACAACATCATCATAAACGCCATAGAGTCCATGAACAACGGGGGAAAGATCGACGTGACGGTGAAGCAGAGAGACTCCCGGGTGGAAATATCGGTCAGGGATTCCGGGTCCGGCATCAGTGAAGAGACGCTGTCGAGAATATTTGAATACTATTACACAACAAAGCACAAGGGTATGGGTCTCGGACTTCCCATATCGTACCTGATAGTAAAAGACCATGGCGGCGACATCAAGGTAACGAGCGCCGCCGGGCAGGGAACCACCTTTACCGTCATCCTGCCCCTCAGGCATGACGGCGCGGCGACGGTATGAAAGGAAAGGAGGGGTTGCGGTTATGGACAGGGTCGGCATATTGATCGTGGAAGACGAGGAGACACAGAGGTCGCTCCTCGGCGGGTTGCTCAAGAAAGAAGGCTACACGGTAGGCGAAGCATCGGACGGGGAAAGCGCCCTCGCCCTGTTTCAGAAGGATATCTTCGAGATCGTCCTTCTCGATTACAGACTGCCCGACACGGACGGCCTGTCCCTTCTCAAGAAAATAAAGGAGATCAACCCGGCGACGGAAGTGGTCATGATCACCGCCTTCGGGAGTATCGAGAACGCCGTTGGGGCCCTCAAGGCCGGGGCTTCGGAATACCTTACAAAACCCATCGATCTCGACGACCTCCTCTTCAAGCTGCGCAAGGTGGAGGAGAAAACATATCTCATCCGCGAGAACATGGTCCTTCGCGAAACCCTCCGGGACCGTTTCAAGTCGGAGGAGTTCGTCTACCAGAGCGAGAAGATGCATGAGGTCTCCAGCCTGGTGGTCAGGATAGCGAAAACGGATTCAACGTGCATAATAAGCGGCGAGAGCGGCGTCGGGAAAGAGGTCGTCCTCAACATGATCCACGCGCTCAGCGAGCGCAAGGACTTCCCCCTTGTCAAGGTCAACTGCGCTGCCATTCCCGAGACGCTCCTGGAAAGCGAACTCTTCGGTTATGAGAAGGGAGCCTTCACAGGCGCCTACCAGCGCAAGGCCGGCAAGTTCGAGCTCGCCAACAAGGGGACCATCTTTCTTGATGAGATAGGCGACATTCCCCTCGTCCTCCAATCCAAGCTCCTGAGGGTAATCCAGGAAAAAGAGATCGAACGTCTTGGCGGGGCGCACCCCATCAAGGTCGATGTGCGCATCATCGCCGCGACCAACCGGAACCTGGAGGAGGAGGTCAGGAAAGGAACGTTTCGCGAAGACCTTTACTACCGTCTCAATGTCGTCGATATCGTCATCCCTCCCCTAAGGGAACGCAAGGAAGACATTCCGCTCCTCATCGATTTCTTTCTGAAGAAGTACACCATGAAACATAAGAAGAGCGTCAAGGGCCTCACCCGAGAGGCGCGCGACATCCTCGTGAAATACGACTATCCGGGCAACGTGAGAGAACTGGAGAACATCGTGGAGCGGGCCACAGTGCTTACCCGGGGAGACCATATCACGAGCCAGGACCTGCCGAACCTCGCGGAGCAGGCGGCGGCGGCCGGCGGCGGCAGTATCCGCGGCACCGTTGAATCCATCGAGAGATCGATGATCATGGAAGCCCTGGTAAATGCCGACTGGGTCCAGACAAAGGCGGCGGCGGCGCTGGGCCTGTCGGAACGCATGCTGAGGTACAAGATAAAGAAGTACGGTATATCGCGATCATCCCGCTCCGCGGGCTGATCGCGTGAACGGGCACACGGAAAAAAGCAAGAAGATTTCCAATAAAGAGCGTGCGGTCGGCAGATCCTGATGGCTTCCGCGCCCACCTCGTGAGCCCGCTTGCCCGTTTGCGCGCAGGCCCTTACACCCGTCAGGCGAGTCAGCGCCGACCTGTTGGCCCACAGGGTGGACGCTTTAGCATTCATATTTTCCCTTCCTTATGTTATAGATAAAAATGCCCCATGAGAATTCTTACCACATAGAGGCGGCCGATGGCGGCGTGATCACACTTGTGCTCACGGCCAGGATGGATCTGGAGCGTTTCGGCGAACTCTCCGGGCTCATCGAAACCATTTTCGATACGCACAGTCCCTCAAAGCTCAACGTGGACATGAGCGGAGTCACCTATTTCGACTCGGCGGGGGCTCTCTTCATCGTCGAACTCGAGGACGAGGCACGCAAGCGTTCCGTGGTCTTCACGCTCTCCGGCCTCTCCCGGGAAAAGATGGGGATCCTGAGCCTCATCGACAGGGATGCCCTCACAAAACCAAGCCTGGCGCCGCGGGAACGCCGCATGAACGTAGTCGAGCACCTGGGTGCGGCTTCCCTCGGGGCTCTCAGGGACATTTACGATATCATATCCTTCAGCGGAGAGCTCATCTGCGAACTCGGCCACTCCCTGATGCAGCTTCAGAAGGTCCGATGGGGTGACGTGGTGTCGTACATGAAGAAGGTCGGCGTCGACGGTTTGCCCATCGTGGGCCTCATCAGTTTTCTCCTCGGCCTCATCATGGCCTTCATGTCGTCCCTCCAGTTGAAACAGTTTGGAGCGAACATCTACGTTGCCTCCCTTGTCGCCGTGGCGATGGTCCGCGAACTGGGACCGATCATGACGGCCATCATCGTCGCCGGACGGTCCGGCTCCGCCTTTGCCGCCGAGATCGGCACGATGAAGGTGAACGAGGAGGTCGATGCCCTCTCCACCATGGGATTCAGTCCCATGCGCTTTCTCTCCATCCCTAAGGTGATCGCATCCGTGCTCACAGTCCCCGTCCTCACGATATTCTCCAGCATATTCGCCATAATGGGCGGCCTCATCGTCGGGGTCCTGGGTCTGAACCTCACGATCTTCACGTACATCCAGCAGACAATGAAGGCGATATCGATCTTCGACATAGTGTCGGGCCTGGTGAAGTCCGTTGTTTTTGCGGCGGCGATCTCTGCGATAGGGTGCCAGAGGGGCTTCAAGGTGCGCGGTGGAGCCGAGGCCGTCGGCAATGCCACCACATCGGCGGTGGTGACGTCCATATTTCTCATTATTGTGATAGATTCGAGCTTTGCTATAATACTGCATTACATTCATTAGGTACCAGGGTGGGAACGAAGACGTGAACAGTACTGAACCGGTCATTAGAGTGGAAGGCCTCACCGTGGAATACGGCAGCAACACCGTCCTCAACGACGTCGGCTTTGAAGTGCAGCCGGGCGAGATATTCGTCATCGCGGGGGGAAGCGGGTGCGGGAAATCGACACTCCTCAGGCACGTCATCGGAATAGAGACACCGGCAAAGGGAAACATCTGGATCAACGGTACGGACACGTCGACGCTCGATGACAACGATCTCAGGAAGCTTCACATGGGCATAGGGATGCTCTTCCAGTCGAGCGCTCTCTTCGGCTCCATGACGATAGGCGAGAACGTGGCCCTTCCGCTGACCGAATTCACCGGCCTGCCGATGAAGGATATAGAATCGATCGTGAAGATGAAGCTCGGCATGGTGGAACTCGCCGGGTATGACAACCACTACCCTTCCGAACTGTCAGGAGGCATGAAGAAACGCGCCGGGATAGCCAGGGCGATGGCCCTCGACCCCGCAATGCTCTTTCTCGACGAACCGTCGGCTGGCCTTGATCCCGTCACATCAGCCGAACTCGACGTTCTGATAAGGAAGCTTAACGAAGGCACGGGTACAACCATGGTCATCGTCACCCACGAACTGGAGACGATCTTCAATATATCTCACCGCATCATCATGCTCGACAGGGACGCAAAGGGCATTATCGCCGAAGGCGACCCACGCGCGCTGAGGACGGATTCCGATGACCCCCGGGTCACGGACTTCTTCAACCGGCGGGTAACGGAGAAAAAAAACGAAATGAATAAGGGATGAGGACATGATAAAGAAGAAGACCTATTTTCTGGTAGGTTTTTTCGTGCTTGCCGGGGCCCTCATAGCGGTAGGGACCATCATCTGGCTCGGCGCCTCCCAGTACCTCCAGAAGGGCGAGCAGTTCGTCACCTATTTCGATGAATCGGTTCAGGGACTCCAGGTGGACTCGAGCGTCAAGTACAGGGGCGTCGAGATCGGCATGGTGGAAAAGATCGGTGTCGCACCCGACTACCGCCTTATCGAGGTCGTCATGAAGATCAATTTCACCGGCGATGCGGCCAACGCGACCATAGCGAAGTTGAAGGCCGCGGGAATAACAGGCATAGTATACGTCGAGCTCGACCACCGCAAGAAGGGAGATATCGCCAAGACACCACAGATCACCTTTGAACCCGATTACCCGGTCATCCCTTCCAACCCTTCGGAGATACAGGAGATCGTGTCGGGCGTCGACGACGTGGTGAAGAAAATGAAAGAGGTGGACTTCAAGGCCATATCCGACGAACTCGTGTCGACAACGAAAAGCATTAAGACGTTCTTCGCCGGACAGAAGATGACGCGGATCATCACGAACCTGGAGAAGATGACCGAGACCCTTTCCGATTCCGCGGAGAAGCTGGCGAAAATGGTGGGTGACGGAAGGGCCGACCAGATGGTGAGCGACGCGCGCGACACCGTGCGCGACGCCAGGGAGACAATAGCCAGGGTGAAGTCGGAGCTCGAGAAGATGAAGCTTGCCGAGACGGCGGCCAGGACCACGAGGATGATCGAGGACCTCTCGCGCAGGTCAAAGACGATCACCATGGAGGTCCAGCTCACCGGCGAGAACCTGCGCAGGGCTTCGGAGAACCTGGACCAGCTGATCGAGCGGCTCAAGGCGGATCCGTCGGATATCCTGTTCAGCGATCCACCCCCGAAAAAGAGGTAAACGATGAAGAGATCATTCACAAGAACAGCGGTGCTTTTTCCCTTGTCCCTGATATGCCTGGCGCTCATCGCGGGCTGTCTCGGGAGGACAAAACCGCCCTACATCATGGACCAGTACACCCTCGATTACGAACCCCCGGCCGTCGTCGCTCAGCAGCCCGTAGATGAACTCATCCGCGTGGAAAGGTTTGCCGTCGCGCCGGCGTTCAATTCGAACTCCATGGTGATACGAAAAGGGCAGTACCGTTTCGACACATACACTTACAGCCGCTGGCGCGTCAATCCCGCGGACATGGTGACGGGCTTCGCCCTCAGGGACATCACCCGTGCCGGGATATTCAAGGGAACGTACTCCTGGTGTGATTCCGACCTCTCCCGGTACATCCTGGAGGGCTATATAGACGAGTTCTGCGAATCCTCCGGCAAGGGGCTCCTGAGCGTTCGCGTCACCCTTGTGGACACGAAGGCAGAGAACCCCGTGGAACAGGTGGTCTTCCAGAGGCAATACACCCATTCCGCCCCTATGGATGACAGTTCCCCGGACGCTCTGGCGGCGGCGCTCAGCGCGGCCATGAAGGAAATCTCGCTGAAGCTCGTGGCCGACATAGGTGCCGCTCTCACGGAAGATACCGGAAAATGACAAAGGTGTACGGAGGGTGTTCCGGCTTCGATATCTCGATGGAGAGTTCCCGCTGTATCCACGTCCCCACCGACAGGGACCTTTGTCTTGGGAGGATCTCCGAATGCCGCTTCATCTCGCGCCGCGACGCCTGTCCGGAAGCCGGCGGAATTACTTTTTGTTTGACTTTTCCCGCGGTGAGAGAATATCTTAAAATCAGTAATAGGGACGAGTCAGGTCCTTAGTGCAAGGCTTGGTGAATGACCCGTAAAGACCCCCTCGTTGACCTGCTTATCCATGATCTCACCGGTCCCTTGTCGATCGTATTGACGAGCATCAACAACCTTCTGAGCAAGGAAGATAAGTGCGAACCCTACAATGAGTATCAGCGGGACACCTTGAAAAGGGCACAGCGCAACGCCGAAAAGGCAAAGGCCCTTCTGCTCGAGATCATCGAGGTCTACCGTTCGGAAGAAGGCCTTTTCAGAAAGGACCGCTTCCTCATCTCCGACATCCTCAGGGAGGCACTCGTCGATGCGGTCGAGGTCGCGGCCCCCGCCATCGGGGAGGAACTGACACGGGCCGACGCCTCTTCCTACGCTGACACCCTCAGGCGCAACGGCATCCTCATCGAGGTGGGGGGCAGATACGAAAGCACCCCTTTCACCCACGACCCCAAGAAGATACGCCAGATCCTGAGGAACCTCATCTCCAATGCCCTCAAGTACCGGAAAAGGACGATGAAGCTTACCATAACGGGCGACCTCGACCTCGTAGTAGCCGTCGAGGACGATGGTGAAGGCATCCCCCGGGAGAAACAGGACTATATATTCAAACGTTTCTTCAACCTGAACAGGAATAAGGACGGGCCCGAGGGATTGGGGTTCGGCCTTTCCTGTGTGAAGAACCTTGTCGAGAAGATGAGGGGGGAGATATCACTGAAGAGCGGAGAGGGCACGGGTTCATGCTTCACCGTGCGCATACCTCCCCTGTGATGTCGAAACCAAAAATAAAAGGAGGTAATAATGGCAGAATCGATTCTTGACGCAAAAAAGATACTGGCAGTCGATGACGAACCCGATGTTCTCAAGGTTCTCGAAGAAGAGATCATGGACGCCTGCCCGAAGTGCAGTTTAGATACGGCGACAAGTTTCGAAGCCGCATCAGCGCTTCTCGACTCGAAGGGCTATGATATCGTCATTCTCGACATCATGGGCGTACGCGGCTTCGACCTCCTTGACATTGCCGTGAAGAAGAACCTCAAGGTCGTTATGCTCACGGCCCACGCCCTAAGTCCCGAGGCCCTCAAGAAGTCTTACGAGTTGAAGGCGCGCGCGTACCTGCCGAAAGACAAGCTCGGCGAGATAGTCCCCTTCCTCGAAGACGTCCTCAACACCGATTTCCACTCCGGCTGGACCCGCCTGTTCGAAAAGCTCCAGAACTTCTTCATTGAAAGGTTTGAAGCAGACTGGGAAAAGAAGGCGGGACTCTTCTGGAAGGATTGGACGAAGTAAAGAAGATTCAAGCAGGAAAAGAAAAAGCGGGCCGCAAGCCCGCTTTTTCTTTTCCTGCCGGTGATAGGTGCCGGGTAATGGGTTATAAGTCGACGAAGCAAACCCTCGGAGCCCGATATGTGATGTACCGTTCCACCCATTACCTATTACCTATTGCCTATCACCCATTACCTATTACCTCCATTTGATTTGTCCCTCCGTTTGAGGTACATTAAACACGATAAAAATCACGGGTAAAGAGATTTCCGTTCTTTTTGGAGGATAGATGAAGCGGATCTTCAGCGGGATACAGCCAACGGGCGAGATACATCTCGGCAATTATGTCGGCGCCATCAGGAACTGGGCGTACCTTCAGGACGACTATGACTGCATCTTCTGTGTCGTCGATTACCACGCCATAACGATCGAGTACCCCGTGGAGGAGATGAAGAAACGCACTCTTGATACGGCCATCATTCTCCTTGCCTGCGGGCTCACGCCCGAGAGATCGAAGATCTTCGTCCAGTCCCATGTCCGGGAGCACACCGAACTGGCCTGGATATTCAATACCGTCACCCCCATAGGCGAGGTTGAACGGATGACGCAGTTCAAGGACAAGGCCAGGCAGCACCGGGCGAACATCAACATGGGGCTCATGGACTATCCCGTGCTCCAGGCGGCCGACATCCTGCTTTACAAGGCGGGTTATGTTCCCGTGGGAGAAGACCAGGTACAGCATATAGAACTCTGCCGCGAGGTGGCGCGGAAATTCAACGCACGTTTCACACCCATATTCCCCGAACCCGAGGAACTGCTGTCGATGGCCCCGAGAATTCTCGGCGTGGACGGCCAGTCGAAGATGTCGAAGAGCCTGGGTAATTACATCGGCATACTGGAAGAGGACGAGGTAGTGTGGGAAAAGCTCCGCACGGCTGTGACGGACGTGAACCGCGTGCGCAGAAAGGACCCGGGCAACCCGGAGGTGTGCAACATCTACACCATCCACCGCGCCTTCTCCGATAATGCCATGCTTATCGAGATCGACAAGGGCTGTACGTCGGCGGGCATCGGGTGTATCGACTGCAAGAAGATGCTTTTCGAGAACGTGAAGAGGGAACTGACACCCGTGCGTGAGAAGGCGCGCGAGCTCGAGAACAACATGGACTATGTCGTCGACGTCCTCGAGAAGGGAGCCGCCGCCTGCAGGGAGATCGCCGACACCACGATGGAAGAGGTCCGCGCGACCATGGGTCTGTACGCCCCCCGGTAGGGCTTTTTCCAGCCCTCCCTCCCTGACGGGTTGACATTTTGCTTCCATGCCTTTAATATAGAGGAAGCATGGTAGAGAATCCCGTAAAGAGATACGGATTTATAGTCTTTCTCTCAACCATTTTCTTTCACCTTATTCTCATGGACGGTGGAATATACGACCTTTTGAAGGTCAAAGTGAAAACGAGGACAGCCAGACTGGCGATCATGCAGATGGAAGATGAGAACGCGGCGCTGTCAAGAGAGCTTCGCAGGATACGCGAGGACGACCGGTACCTGGAAGAGATGGTCAGAAAGAAATATGGTCTTGTTAGAGAAGGGGAAAAGGTGTACAGGATTGAACAATGAAATACGAAGGAACTATCTACAGGCCGCCGAGCGAGGCGGACAGTCTCATCCTCCAGGTCACCATCGGCTGCTCCCATAACAAATGCACCTTCTGCGGCTCCTTTAAAGAAAAGAAATTCCGTGTACGCTCCTTTGAGGAGATAGCCGAGGATGTGAACGAGGCAAAGCAGTACGCGCGCTACATCAGGAAGGTCTTCCTCGCCGACGGCGACGCGCTGATCATTCCCCAGAAAAGGCTCTTGCCTATCGTGCAGCTCGTCAGGGACGCCTTTCCGAAGATGGAGCGCATAGGCATTTACGGAAACACGAAATCGATCCTGAAGAAATCCGTCGAAGACCTGAAGGCGCTGAAGGAACTCGGGGTCGGGATCATTTACCTCGGCGTGGAGTCGGGAGACCAGGTAGTCCTCGACAGGGTCTGCAAGGGAACCACCCTCGACAAAACGGCCGAGGCGGCGAAGAGGGTTAAGGATGCGGGCATCCTTCTCTCCGTGACCGTCCTGTTGGGGCTCGGCGGGGCGGAGCGAAGCAGGATACACGCGGAGGAGACAGGAAAGTTCCTGAGCAGGATCCAGCCCGACTACGCGGGGGCCCTGAGCGTCATCGTCGTGCCCGGAACGGTGCTCGCCGACCAGATAAAAAGTGGCGAGTTCGTCGTCCCCGATCCCTACATGCTTCTCGAAGAGCTCTATGTCATGATCGAGAACACGAACGTGGAACACACCTATTTCGCGTCGAACCACGCGTCGAACTATCTTCCCGTCAAGGCCTGGCTCCCCGAGGAAAAAGAAAAGACACTCAAGGCCATACGGCACGTCCTTGCCGAGCGCGACCCTTCGATGCTCAGGCCCGAGTTTATGAGGGCCCTGTGACCATGGCGGGGCAGGCGAAGGACCACTCAAGGGACGACGGGGGGTTCATCGATGTGCCGGTGCGCGTCCGCTACGCCGACACCGACAGGATGGGCATCGTCTACTACGGCAACTACCCTGCCTTCTTCGAGATGGGACGAAGCGAATTCATGCGCCAGAAAGGATACCCTTACCGGGACCTGGAGACCCAGGGATATCACTTCGTCGTCGTCGGCCTCGAGGCCAAGTACTACAATTCGGCAACCTACGACGATGTCCTCATCGTGAAGACCCGTGTGACGGAACTCAAATCCCGGGGCATCACCTTCCATTACGTGGTGACGAGGGACGGAACCCTGGTCGTCGAGGGATCGACAAGGCATATCTGTGTGAACACGGACAAAAAACCCGTCACAATACCACAGAAACTCATAGAAATCTTCCGAGATGGCACAGCCGGGTAGCATTCTAGTCATCCGGCTGAGCTCCCTCGGCGATGTCCTGATGAGCGTGCCGGCGGTGAGGGCCTTGAGACAACGCTTTCCCGGGGCGCACATCTCATGGCTCGCCGAAGGTTCAGTCACGGGGATCCTCTCGCATCAGGATTTCATCGACGAGGTCATCTTCTTTCCCCGTGCAGCCCTGACAAAACACCTCAAGGTGGGACATCTCTCAACGGAGACCTATATTGTCCGTGATTTCCTGAAAAATCTCCGCAGGCGGGAATACGACTGCATCCTGGACCTCCACGGCATCGCGAAGAGCGTCGCCCTCATGATGCTGGCCCGGGGAAAAAGACGGATAGGCTTCGGCAAAACCTTCGCCAAGGACATGAGCCATCTTTTCTACGGCGAAAAGGTGGAGGGGACGGAAAAGAGGATACACAAGGTGGAGCGTAACATGCTTGCCGCACGTTATCTCGGATGCGCCGACCCCACCGGGAATGCCCCCCTTCTCGTGGACGACAGCGCCCGTGCATATATAGACGATTTCCTGAGATCACACGATATCACTCCCCCCGTCATAGCCGTGAACCCCTTTGCCAGCAGGGATTCCGCCTTCAAGAGATGGCCTCTCGAACGCTATGCCGACCTTATCGGGATGATACGGCGGGAACGCATGGGCAGCGTCATAATAATCTGGGGGCCGGGTGAGCGCGAAGAGGCCCAGAGGCTCGCCGCGATGGTGGGGGACGGGGCCCGGCTTGCCTGCCAGACGGACATCGCACAGCTCTACGCCCTTTTAGCGCAGAGCGCCGTTTACATAGGGGGCGATACGGGAACGACCCATCTCGCGTCCGCCGCGGGTGTCCCCGTCCTGTGCCTCTTCGGCCCTACCGACTTCATCGTCAATCGCCCTTACTCGAAAAACAGCGTCATCATACGGAAGGATGTCTCCTGCAGCCCTTGCAAGAAAAAGGATTGCAGGACCCGGGAATGCCTCATGACCATATCTCCCGAGGAGGTCTTCGCGGCGCTCAGAAAGATCCCTTTCAAGGAAAGGGCCTGAGGACATGCGGGCTCTCTTCATCTATCCCAACATCAACACTCAGGTCGGGTTCAATTACGGCATCTCCTATATCTCGGGTTTCCTCAGATCGAGGGGCATAGAGACAATGCTCCTCAACATCAACGAGAAACTCGGTTATCCCCTCGACCTGCAAAGGATCAGGAACGACGTCCTCGGCTTCAAGCCCGACATCATCGGCTTCTCCGTCCTCACCAACCAGTACAAGTACGCCCTCGATATAGCCCGGGATATCAAGACCTATTCCGATGTACCCGTCCTCTTCGGCGGCATCCATGTGACAATGGATCCCGTGGAAACGCTCATGCGCGACGAGGTCGATCTTATATGCGTCGGTGAAGGAGAAGAAGCCATCGCAGAACTGGTCGAGAAGGGCGACCCCCGGGGCATCGCGAACATAGGCCGAAAGGAGGGAGGGAAGCCTGTCATAGAGCCCCTGCGTCCCTACGAGGACGTAGCGAACCTTCCCTTCAAGGACTACGAGATCTTCGACTTCCAGAGGCTGATAGACGCGAAGGACGGCTGGGTGGGACTCACCGCGTCACGGGGCTGTCCGTTCCGGTGCACCTATTGTCTCAATCACAAGATCATAGAGGTCTACAAGGGAAGCGGCCACCTCCCGCGGGGCTACATCAGGAGGCACACCGTGAACCAGATGATCTCCGAGATCGAATACCTCCTCGACCGCTATTCCGGGATAAAGATGTTCATCTTCGACGATGACATATTCACCTTCGACAAGGCCTGGTTGAGGGAGTTCACCGAACGCTACAGGTCGGTCACGGACGTAAGCTTCGTCTGTAATGCCCACGCCCGTATCTTCGACGACGAAACGGCCGGGCTCTTGAAGGGTGCGGGATGCCGCATCGTCAAGTTCGGCCTTGAAAGCGGCAGCGACCGGATACGCCGGAAGGTCCTCAGCCGCTACATGACAAATAAACACATCGAGGACGCCTTCGCCGTCGCCCACAGGCACGGGCTTCACACGTCGGCCTTCGTGATGCTCGGTCTTCCCTACGAGACGATCGGGGACATCAGGCAAACCATCGATCTGATTGCCGCCATCAAGCCCGGACGTTTCCGCTGGTCCCTCTTCTTTCCCTTCGTCGGAACAAAAGCATACAACATTGCCCTTTCCTCGGGACAGGTCGACCTCAAAGAGATGGGGAGGCTCGATAACTTCACTGACGAGACCTGCATGAGGCTCGGTCCCGATGTGGACCTTTACTGCGACAAGGTCAAGACAGTCCTGTGCGCCTTTGTCAACGCGCGCTCTGGCCTCGAACACACCGAAGGCTTCCGGAGCCTCGCCGAAGAGATCGAGAACATGGACGAGAAGACGTGGCGCGAAAAGAAGGCAAGCATCCTCGACAGGGTGGAAGAGCTCAACCAGGAAATGGAAAAATCGGGCGGACTCCATTATACTGTGAGATACAATCCTTTTATGGGCGTGCGAAGTGACTGGAAAGACGATAGTATATTTGCCTAACTGGCTGGGCGACATGGTGATGGCCGTTCCCTTCCTCCATGCCCTCCGGCGGCACTCGCGGGACGAGGTATGGGCCATGGGGAAGGAAAGTGCCATCCATCTGTACAACGGGCTTGGCCTCTTCGACCGTTTCGTTCCCATCAGCGGGAAGGGGCTCGGCCTCTTCTTCGAAACGACGAACAGGCTCAACAGGGTGGGCTTCACCCGGGCCGTCGCCCTGCCCCATTCCTTCAGGTCGACCCTCTTCTTCTTCAACCTGAGGGTGCGCGACGTCATAGGATACGCAAGGAACAGGAGGGGCTTCATGCTGAACGTGAAGGTCCCCGAGGCAAAGGAGCTTCAATCCACCGTCGAGCACTACCTCAGGATCGCGGACACGCTCGGGGTGCCGCGGACCATCGACGCACCCGTCCTTGCCGTGTCGGCCGACGAGGAGAAGAAGTTCGACGAGGAGTTCTCGGACATGACGAGGCCTTACGGCGTCATGATAGTGGGCGCCCAGTACGGCCCTTCGAAATGCTGGCCTGCCGCCTATTTTTCCGAGCTTGCCGACGAGATCATCGAAAGGTACGACATGAACGTCTACATGCTTCCCGGCGTGAACGAGAATGACCTCGCCCGCAGGGTCCATGAAGGGATACGCGCCGGGGACCGCGCCGGGATCAGGTCCATGAACATACGGGACATGAAGGTGTGCCTGTCACGGGCCGCCTTCGTCGTCAGCAACGACACCGGCCCGCGTCACATCTCCGCGGCGCTGTCCGTCCCGACCGTTGTCCTTGCCGGGCCCATGGATGAACGCTATACCGCCTACCCGGGCGGACATACCCGCGTGGTCTCGAAGGACATGGCCTGCCGCCCCTGCAACAAGAAGAAATGCGACGGGAACCATGAGTGCATGACGGGAATAAAGCCGGCTGAGATCGCTGAAATAGTGGGGGATATCCTTGAAAAAAGAGTCTGAGGACAGGCTGAAGAAACCGGGGAGGAAGGCGAAGGAACGGGACGGGGCGGGACTTATTCGCTTTCTCGACCGTTTTCGCGGCAAGAAGATATGTGTCGTGGGCGACATCATAGCGGACGTGTTCATCCTGGGGAAACCCTACCGCCTCTCGAGGGAGGCCCCCGTGGTCGTGGTCAAGTACGAGGAGTCGAAGATCTATCCCGGCAGCGCCGGCAATACCATCAACAACCTTGCCGCCCTCGGGGCGACGGTCTATCCCGTCGGCTTCGTGGGAAGCGATTCCATGGGCGGCAAGCTGATGGATTTCTTTTCCCTGAGGAAGAACATCGACACGGCGGGCATCATCCGCGTGAGCGGCGACACGGTGACAAAGACACGGATCCTCGCCGGCGACACCCACGTCTCGAAACAGCAGGTCATCCGCATAGACAAGGATGAAGGAGGCAGGCGCACCGCGAAGGAGAAGGATATCCTCATGGAAAGGATCGCGGCGATCTGCCCCCACGTGGACGCGGTGATCGTCTCCGACTACGGGCACGGCGCCGTCAGCGGCAAGGTGATCGAATACATGAAGATCCTCGCCAACGACAAGATCGTCGTCGGCGATTCACGCTACGGCCTGAAGAAGTACTCGGGGTTCACCATGATCACCCCCAACGAGTCCGAGGCATATGCCCTCGCGGGCCTCAAGGAGAACGAACCGATAGAGGACGCGGGAGGCAAGGTCCTTTCCGGCATGCACCTCTCGGCTCTTCTTGTCACCCGCGGCAACCGGGGCATGACGCTCTTTCTCAAGGACGGAAAGGTCCATCACATCCCCATATCCGGCAAGGATGACGTAACGGACGTTACAGGGGCCGGGGACACGGTCTGTGCGGCGGTGGCGCTCTCTCTCGCGAGCGGGGCGGGCTTCCTCGATGCCTCCCGGATCGCGAACTACGCCGCGGGGATCGTCGTCATGAAACGGGGAACGGCGACGGTGACCGTGGCGGAACTAAAGAAGTCGATAGATAACGGGGGAAAGATCTAGAGACGGTCTCAGGTTTCAGGTTCAAAAGTTCAATGGCTCAGGAGGGGATGGTCGTTCGATGGGAAAGATAGTCAAGAGTCTGGATGATCTCAAAGGCATCGTCGAGAAGGAGAAGGCGACGGGGAAGAGGGTTGTGTTCGGGAACGGGTGCTTCGACATCGTCCATGTGGGGCATGTGCGGTATCTTCGGGGAGCGAAGGAACTGGGGGACGTTCTCGTCGTCGCCGTCAATGACGACGGCTCCGTCACCGGTCTCGGAAAGCGCAAGGAGGTCGTGACGCCGGCGGCCGAACGGGCGGAGATCATATCGGCCCTCGACTGCGTCGATTACGTCATCCTCTTCGGCGACCCCACCGTGGAGAACCTCCTCGCCACCCTCAAACCACACATACACGCCAAGGGAACGGACTACACCGAGGAGAACGTGCCCGAGCGCGATATCGTCCTCTCCTACGGAGGAAAGGTCGCCATAGTCGGCGACCCCAAGGACCATTCCACGCGGGACATCATCAAAACGATAAAGAACCTCAAAGAAAAATAGGGAGAAGGGTCCTGATAGTACCCAATAGGACCTATAGGAAAGATAAGACCTATAGGTCCAGGACCAAATAGAACTTATAAGGCCCATAAGACCTATTGGTCCCATCTGTCCTATAAGTCCGATATGTCCTATTGGTCCTATTACTCCTATAGGTCCTATCTCCCCCTCTTCTTCTTATTTGATTTCAAACACTTTTTAGTGTATTTTTACACCATCGGACCACATGGGAATGGAAAGAGAACGCGAGACGAGACCACCGCTGTCGGTGTACATGATCACCTTCAACAACAGGGCCACCATCGCACGGGCGCTCGAGAGCGTCGCCGGATGGGCGGACGAGGTCATCGTCGTCGATTCCCACAGCCCCGACGGCACGGCGGACATTGCCCTTACGTACACGCACCAGGTCTTTCACCTTGACACGACGGACCTCAGGGAGAAATACCAGCACGCCCAGGACCGGTGCAGGAACCGCTGGGTCCTCTTCATCGATGCCGATGAGTGGCTCACGGAGGGCTTCAGAAAAGAGGTGGAGGCCATACTCACCTCCAGTTCCGCAAGCGACGGGTACATCGCGGACCGGCGCAACATCTACCTGGGGCGGGAGATAAGACACGGGGGCTGGTACCCGGACCGGGAGATACGCCTCTACAGGAAAGACCGGGGCGGCTGGGAGGGCGGCATACACGCGAAGGTGCACGTGGAAGGAAAGGTGGAGCATATGAGGAACCATTACCTCCACACGCCCTACGCGGACTCGGCCCACCAGCTCCGGACCATCGACCGCTATTCCGAGGCCTATGCCCGGGACCTTTTCACTGCGGGCCGCAGCTTTCACCTGGCAAACATGCTGCTCCGTCCCGTCTGGCGCTTCTTCAGGGATTACATCTTCAAAATGGGTTTCCTCGACGGCGTGCCCGGCGTCATCATCATGGCATCGACCATGTACTACGTCTTCATGAAGCACGCGAGATTGTGGGAGATGGAGAGAAACGAGGGAGGGAAGAAAGGTGTTCGATAACAAGGAGGTCCTTGTCACCGGAGGGCTCGGCTTCATTGGCAGCAACCTCTGCATAGAGCTCGTGAAGCTCGGCGCGCGGGTCACCATCATCGATAACATGCTCCCGCGCCAGGGCGGCAACCTCTTCAACATACGCGACATAGCCGGCAGGGTGACGGTCAACGTCTCCGATGTCCGCAATCAGCTCTCCATGAACCACCTCGTCAAGGGGAAGGACTATATCTTCCACCTCGCAGGCCAGGTCAATCACGTGGACAGCATGAAGAACCCCCTGCAGGACCTGGAGATCAACTGCGTGGGGACTCTCGTCCTCCTCGAGGCCCTGCGCCACCACAACAGGGACGCCCGGGTCATCTTCGCCGGGACGCGGGGCGAGTACGGGTCGAGCGTGACACTGCCCGTGGACGAAGACCACCCGACGAATCCCAAGGGTATCTACGCCGTGACGAACCTGACGGCGGAGAAGATGGTCCTCGTCTATGACGACGTTTACAGGATAAAGGGTGCGTGCCTGCGTATCACCAACACCTACGGGCCGCGCCACCAGATGGCCCACGACGAGTACGGGGTCTTCAACTGGTTCATCCGCAAGGCCCTGGACGACGAGGAGATACCCGTCTTCGGTGACGGCAGGATACTCCGGGATTTCCTCTACGTCGAAGACCTCGTGGACTCGATGCTCAAGGTGGCCGCCACGGACGAGGCCTACGGGAAGGTCTTCAACGTGGGCACGGGCGTCCCCGTCAGCTTCTTCGACCTTGCCGGGAAGATCGTCGCCATCGCCGGGACGGGGAAAACGAAGTTCACGGAGTTCACCCAGGAGCGCAAGGAGGTGGAACCCGGCGATTATTACGCCGACATAACGCGCATCACGGGGACGACGGGCTGGCGGCCGGCGACATCCCTCGATGACGGGATAGCCCGGACCATCGAGTTCTACCGGAAACACAGGAAGGAATACTGGTAACCCTTGAGGAATACCACGACTGAAAAGGACGGTGCAGTTCAGTGAACGTGAGAATATTCGATATAGAGAAAGACCATGCCGCGATCAAGGCAGAACTCGTGAGAACATTCGAGAAGGTACTCTCCTCCGGGGAATACATCCTCGGCAAAGAGGTCAGGTCCTTTGAAGAGGCCTTCGCCGCCTACGTGGGCACGAGGTATGCCGTCGGTGTCGCGAGCGGTACCGACGCGATCAAGATAGGCGGGCTTGCCCTCGGCCTTAAGGAGGGAGACAAGTTCGTCACCACGCCTAACACGTACATCGCCACGGCGATGGCCCTCTCCGAGGCCGGCCTCGTTCCCCGCTTCTGCGACATCGAGGAAGACTCCTACAACATGGACCCCGCCGCGCTCGAAGAGCTTCTCGGCAAAGAGAAGGACATAAAGCTTTGCGTACCCGTCCACCTCTACGGGCAGCCCTGCCGGATGGACGAGATCGCGGACATCTGCGCGCGGCATGGCGTCAGGATCATGGAAGATGCCTGCCAGGCCCACGGCTCCCGTTACAGGGACCGAAATGCCGGGACCTTGAGCGACGTGGCCGCCTTCAGTTTCTATCCCACGAAGAACCTCGGATGCTATGGGGACGGCGGAATCGTCGTTACCGACAGCGAGGAGACCTTCGGGAAGATGCTCATGCTCCGCGCCCACGGCCAGTCCGACAGGCATGTCCACGACATCCAGGGTTTTGTCTCCCGTCTCGATGAACTGCAGGCCGCCCTGCTTGCCGTCAAGCTTCCCCATCTCGACGAGTGGAACAGGCGGCGCAGGCACAACGCCTCGCTGTACGACGGGGGCCTCGAGGGCCTGCCCATCTCCCGGCCTGTCACGGTGCCTCATGCCTTCCACGTCTATCACCTTTACGTCATTGCCGCCAACGAACGGGAGGCGTTGAGGGCGTACCTGGGTGAAAGGGGGATCACCACCCTCGTCCACTACCCGACACCCATCCACCTTCAGAAGGTCTACGGCAACCTCGGGTACGGCGAAGGCTCCTTCCCGAAAGCCGAGAAAGCGTCGCGGCAGATCATCTCCCTGCCCGTCCATCCGTCGTTGCGGGAAGAGGAGATCGCTTTCGTATGTCAAACGATCGGTGAATTCTACGGAAGATGAAGGTACTTCACCTCTTCAGTGACTGGAAATGGACAGGGCCTGCCGAACCGGTGCTCTCCCTCTGCGAGAACCTCGGAAACGAGGGCGTCGACGTCGTCCTCGCCTACAGGAAGACACCCGTCGACTTCCACGAGAGGACCGTCGACAGTCAGGCCCGGGCGAGAGGGCTCCGCTGCTTTGAGGGCTTAAGGCTCAACAGGTATTTCTCCGCCCGCGACTGGTGGCATGACCTCACATCCTTCAACCCTTACGTGGAGAGGGAAAGGTTCGACATCGTCCACACCCATCTTTCCCACGATTACTTCACCGCCGTCACGGCGCTCGCCTTTTCCAGGGCACGCCCCCTGCTCATCAGGACGGACCACAAGCGGGACGGGCTCCCCGCGAACACTTTCATGTCCTGGGCCATGGCGAGAACGGATGGGCTTGTGACCCACAGCGAAAGGCTCGCCGCGCGCGACAGGGCAAGCTTCGCCTTTCCCGAAGAGCGCCTTCGCGTCATCCCGCCGGGGATCAAGCCTTACGACGGGCCGGTAAAGGACCTGCGCGCCGAACTCGGGATCGCTCCGGACGAACGCGTCATCGGCGTCATCGGGAGGCTCAAGCCCGACCGCGGCTACGATGTCATCCTCGGGGCCTTCGCCATGCTGAGGTCCCGCGTGGACAAGGTCAAGCTCGTCATCGTGGGCCGCAGTTCCCAGATAGAGGCGAGCGTCATGAAACCGCTCAAGGAACTTAACATCGAGAAAGATGTCGTGATCGCCGGGTACCGCATCGATGACTACTTTTCGATGATACACACCTTCGACCTCTACATCATGATGCGCGCCGGAAGTGACGGCAGCGGCCGGGCGCTCCGGGAGGTGCTCAGCATGGGGCGGCCGGCCATCGTCTCCGACAGGGGGATGCTCCCCGATCTCGTGGACGACGGCAGGACCGGGTATGTCACGACCTGGGACGCGGCGGACCTCGCCGGCAAGATGGAGCTTCTCGTCAGCGACGCCGCCAGACGGCGCGCCTTCGGGGAGAACGCCCGGAACCGTGCCGACAGGGAGTGGAGTTTCCGCCTCCAGGCGAAGGCCATGAAGAACTTCTATGATTCCCTCCTCGCCATGGGCAGGCGCGCGTGACCTCCCTCGTCCGGCCCCTCATCTACGCGGAGTGACGAGAGATGAAGATCGGTCTCGCAATATACAATTTTGACCCCAAGAAAGGCGGCGCCGAACGCTACACCTTCGATCTCGCCCGGAGGCTTGCCGGCAAAGGTCACGCGGTTTGCGTCTTCTGCGCCCGCGGCGTCGAGACGGAAGGAGTAGACCTTATACGGCTTCGCACGAATTCCTTCCCCCGGTGGCGCAGGAATCTCTCCTTCGCCCTCACGCACAGGCAGGCCCTCGGCAGGGTCCGTCCCGACATCATGCTGGGCTATGGCAACATCCTCGACCTCGACGTTTACCAGAGCCACGGAGGGGTGCAGAGCATCTGGATGGACAGGGAGATCGCGAGCTGCGGGGCCGGGGCGGAACGGAATGTGAAGGCATTGCTCCTCCGGTACAGCCTCAACCAGGCCATCCAGCGCTGGATAGAGGGATACTCCGTGAAAAGGCGCAGGTTCACGAGGATAGTGGCCATATCCGACATGGTCCGGGACCACATGTCGTCGTACTACGGCATCGACAGGGACGCCTTCGACGTCGTCTACAACGGTGTCGACACGGACCGTTTCAGGCCGGCGCCTGAGAGACCGGCAGGCCCCACGACCGTCCTCTTCTGCGCCGGGAATTTCAGGCTCAAGGGGCTCGCCCCCCTCATCGAGGCAATGGGAAGGACGGTACGGCAGGGAAGGGACGTGCGGCTCACCGTGATGGGGCGGGGGAAAAAGGAGAGGTACCGGGGCCTCATCGACGCGGCGGGCATCGCGGACCGCGTGACCTTCACGGGAGAGCGCTCCGCGCCGGAGGAGGTCTACCGCGAAGCCCATGTGCTTGCCCACCCCACCTACTACGACGCCTGCTCGCTGACCACGATGGAGGGCATGGCATCGGGACTGCCCGTCATCACCACCCGCTGGAACGGGGCCTCAGCCTTCGTCTCTCCCGATGAGGGTTATGTCATTGACGAGGCGGATAACATCGAGGCCTTGAGCGCGGCCATCTGTGCCCTTGCCGACCCGGCAAGACAGGAGGCCATGGGGAGGAACGCCCGGAAGAAGATGGAGTCCTTCACCATGGAACGCAACGCCGACGAGATGGAGGCGGTGCTCCTCAAGGCCTTGGAACGGAAGAAAAGGCGGTGACCGGTGGCAAGGGAGAACCCCCTCGTATCCGTTATCATACCAACCTATAATTACGGGAGATACCTGTCCGGGGCCATCGAGTCCTGCCTGAGACAATCCTACGGCAACCTGGAGGTCATCGTCATCGACGACGGGTCGACGGACACCACGGGAGAAATCGTGAAGAGCATCGGCGACCCCCGGGTCCTGTACCGCTACCAGGAAAACCAGGGCGTCTCCGCGGCGCGCAACAGGGGGCTCAGGGAGGCGAAGGGAGACTTCATCGTCTTTCTCGACGCCGATGACCGTCTCACCGGGGACTCGATCGAAGTCCGGCTTTCCGTCATACTTCAGGACGGGGACATCGATTTCGTGACCTCGACGACCTTTTCCATGGACGACACCGGCAGGACCTCCTTCCGCCCTGACAAGACGCTCAAGGACACGGTCTCCACCGGCCTGACCGAGGCCCTCCTTCTGAAGCGCATACCCCACGCGACATGCGCGGTGCTGATGAGGGCGAACCACGTCAGGAAGTTCGAGTTCGCCACCAACCTCGACAATGGAGAGGACCTCCTCTTCTTCGCAAAGGTGTTCTTCGAAAGGAAGGGGTGCTTTCTTTCACGACCCACGGCCGCCGCCTACAGCCATCCCGACAGCCTCCGCCATAACATTGCGAACCTTAAAAGACAGGGTACGGACCTCGTCGAGGCGATCTTCGACGACCCCTATTTCGGGGGGAGGCTTGAGCACATAAGAAGACCCTTCGCCGCCAACCGCCGCGTCGAGCTTTTCCGGCGGTTCTACCGTTCGGGGGACTTCAAGCTGGCACGGGAGCATTACCGGAAGGCCCTCTCTCTCGAGCCCTCGAGAATATTCAAGATCGACTACCTCTTTAAATTCATCAGAACGTGGTTCTGAAAAAAGAATAACCAATAGCCAGAATGATACAGGCAGTCCCTTCTTCCCTTCCCTTTGGTCAATTCGTTATTGGTGAATTGGTCATTATCTTCTTCATTGGTCATTGGAATTTGGTCATTGGTCATTATCGTTTTTCTATCATCCTCCCTATCACCCTTTCCCTTCCGCTTATGACCTCGAAGCTTCCCCTTTCGGCACCTGACGGGTCCCAGCGAAGAGCAATACCCAGCGATGCAAAATGCCTCAGGTTCTCCCTCCTGTAGCCCACGAGGAGAGGGATATCGTTCCTGTGGAGGACCACCGTGACCTCCTTCGGGCCTTTGATCTTCCCGAGAACGGATCCCAGTGCGTCGCGGAATATGCGTGACTGCACGAGATTGCCGAAAGCGGGATGATAGAATCCCCCGGCGACCATCTCCTTGACCATCTCATTGTCCGTAAGACCCACGTTAGCCACGTCTATTCCCGCCTCCAGGGCCCTGCGGTAGATGAGCGCCGCCCTCTCGAGGGCTTCTTCGAAGGGAATGGGCGTGAACCCCCCCTTCTCGTAAAGCCCGTACAGGGGCGTGTTCCTGAAAACAACGAGAGGGTAGATCCGGATGTATTCCGGTCCCAGTCTCACCATGTTCTCCACCGTTTCCTCGATATCGCTCATCGTCTCGCCGGGCAGACCCACCATGAACTGAAGGGCAAGGCCGAAACCCTCCCCGAGGAGCCTTTCGTAGGCCCGAAAAAGGTCCTCGGCCGTGTGGGCCCTGTTCAACGCGGCAAGAACAGTGTCGTTGAAGGTGGGAATGCCGAGCTCAACGAGGCGCACACCGTTGCTCTTGAGTATATCGATCGTGTCGTCCCGGAGCGGTACGGGTTTCGTGGAAAGGCGAAAACCCCTTACGACACCGCGATGGGCGTCGAAGAACGAAAAAAGCCTCTCCAGGTCGGCGGGTTCCACCCCGAAGATGTTTCCTCCGAAGAGGCCCACCTCGCAGGCTTCGGACCTGCCGCTTAAGGCGCGGTCGATCCTTTCCTTCAGGTCCCTCTCATCGATACCGGTGATGTATCCCTGGTGGCAATAGATACACCGCACAGTGCAACCTACGTGGGGAAGGAAGACAGGTATGACCATCATTTCAGGACCTGCTATATTCTCCATCGTTTCTCCCGTGAATGCAAAACCTTTCCGTCCCGCGGAAGACGTGCCGCCGGGTCCACAAGGGCGCCCCGGGAGCCACCCTGCGCGGGAAGACAATATCAGTATTATCAGAGAAAGATATAGACAAATTCTCCACAGAATTCTGCAATGGCCTGCAACACGTCGAATTGACGTCCTTTTTCCATCCCGGCTTTGTTCACGTCGACGGGGACGACCCCGGCAGATTCTTCCCTTTTCATTCGTCTTATGGTACATACCAGCATATCAGGAACAGAGGTGTCTACACGTGAATACAGACCTTCTCGCCGAACTCATCGAGTTTCTGCCCGATGCCACCTTTATTGTCGACAGCGCCCGCAGGGTCGTCGCGTGGAACAAGGCGATCGAGGATATGACAGGGACAAAGAGGGCGGACATGCTGGGACAGAGCTGCCGGGCCTGCGCGATACCGTTCTATGGCAGGCAAAGGCCTCTTCTCGTCGACGTGGCGGTCCAGGGCGCGGGGACGATGCCCGGCCTGTACGACAGTGTCACGAAGAAGGGCAACGCCGTCTTCGCCGAGGTCATGGCCGAGCGTATTCGCAATGGACAGGGAGGACGCCTCAGGGCGGTAGCGGTGTCCCTCTCGGATGTTGACGGCAGGTTCCTGGGCGCCATCGAATCCATACGGGACATCACCGACTGCGCGGGCGCCGAATCGACATGGAGGGAAGCGGAAGAGAAGCTGCGGACCGCCCTGACGGAGAAGCAAAGGGCCGAGGAGGCCCTCGGGAAGAGCCGGTTCGACCTGGAGTCAAGGTCAAAGGAACTCAGCGAGCTCAATACGACCCTAAAGGTGCTGCTGCAGCAGAGAGAACAAAACCAGCGTGACCTCGAGGAAAGGATACTGTCGAACATCGAGGCCCAGGTGATGCCATTTGTTCAGAAACTAAAGAAATGCAGGCTCGACGCGAACCACATGGCGTACGTGACGATGATCGAATCGGGGCTCAACGGTATCGCCTCCACCTTTTCCAGGAAGATAAGCCGGCAATACTCCAGCCTGACACCTGCCGAGATCCAGGTCGCCAACCTTATCAGGACCGGTAAGACCACGAAGGAGATCGGAGAACTCCTCGGCGTATCCCCCGGGGCGATCAATTTCCACCGGAACAACATCCGCAAGAAACTCGGTCTGAACAGGAAGAAGATCAATCTCGTATCCTTTCTCTCATCGCTGTCCTGATATAAGCCAATACCTTACATTCCACTCCTACTATTTTCATATTACCTCTGCTTAAGCGCTGTGAGCCGAAAACGAAAACCAATTTAGAGGACGATAAAGGGGCTCGAAACACCTCCCTCGATGTCGTCCCGCATGGCACTGACACAGTCGGACACCAATGCTCGTACCCCACGCCGCGGTCATGCGGACCCACACATACTCAAAAGGAGGAAGAAGCGATGAAACTGGGTAACATGAGGATAGGATCTCGTCTTGCAGCCGGGTTCGGTATTGTCACGCTCTTGCTGGTCATCATGGCCGTTCTCGGGGTGATGGGCCTCAAGTCCATGGGCGACAACATGGACCGCATAGTGAAGGAGGGAAACCACAAGGTTGAGCTGGCCAGGGCCGCCAATACAGCCCTGTCGGACCTCACGGAGGGCATCCTCACCATGACGTCCCTCGACGACAAAAAGACACACGAGAAGGCAAAGGCAAAGATAGCGGCAGCCAGAACGACATACCGGGAGTCGCTCGACGAACTGCAAAAGATCGACAGGTCCCAGAAGGGAAAGGAGATACTCCAGAAGTTCCAGAGCTGCGTCGACCAGGGGAAAGAGGCTAACATCAGGATAGTGGAGCTTCTCAACGCGGGCAAGCTCAAGGAAGCGGCACAGCTCAACGCTGAGAAGGCACGGCCGGCGACGGAAAAAGGGCAGGCGGCTCTCGTCGAAATGGTGAAGTACCAGACGGAACAGATGAACGAGCTCTATAACGGGAGCGTCCGGACGCAGGAGAGCACGAGGAATGTCCTTGTCGGCATAGGGGTCTTCGCCCTGCTCTTCTCGGTATTCATCGCCCTGTTCATCACGAGAAGCATCACGGTGCCCGTCTCTCAGGCGCTTTCCGTCTCCCACCGCCTCGCCGAGGGCGACCTCACGATGACGGTGGAGGTGAAGACCAGCGACGAGATGGGGCAATTGCTCACGGCCATGCGCAACATGGTGGAGAGGCTCCGCGAGGTGGTGGCCAACGTGAATAACGCGGCGGGGAACGTCACTTCCGGCAGCCGGCAGATGAGCGCCGGGTCGCAGCAGATCTCCGAGGGGGCCACCGAGCAGGCGGCTTCCGCGGAAGAGGTCTCGTCGTCCATGGAGGAGATGTCCTCCAATATAAAACAGAATGCCGACAACGCCCACCAAACGGAAAAGATCGCCCTCAAGGCGGCCGATGACGCCAGGGACGGCGGGCAGGCCGTGGCGGAAACGGTGTCCGCCATGAAGGAGATAGCCACGAAAATATCCATCATCGAGGAGATCGCACGGCAGACGAACCTCCTCGCTCTCAACGCGGCCATTGAGGCGGCGCGCGCCGGGGAACACGGAAAAGGCTTCGCCGTTGTGGCCACGGAGGTGAGAAAACTGGCAGAGAGAAGCCAGCTTGCCGCGGGAGAGATCAGCAAGCTCTCCTCTTCCAGTGTTGAGGTCGCGGAGAGAGCGGGGGAGCTTCTCACAAAGATCGTGCCCGACATCCAGCGAACGGCGGAACTCGTCCAGGAGATCAGTGCGGCCAGCAACGAGCAGAATACGGGGTCGGAGCAGATCAACAAGGCGATCCAGCAGCTCGACCAGGTCATCCAGCGCAACGCCTCGGCAACGGAGCAGATGGCCTCCACGTCCGAGGAGCTCTCAAGTCAGGCGGAACTGCTGATGGACGCCATCGCTTTCTTCAGGATCGACGGAACGGGGAGGAGCACTTTGCAAAGATCGCACAACACCGTCATGCCGGCCCTGGCTGCTGCCCCGAAGAAGGCGGCGGTAACGGGAACCGTCCCGGGCATCCAGCTCGACCTGGGGGCGGGCGGCGTCAACGAAAAGCCGGACAGCGAATTCGAGAGATCGTGAGACGGTCGGAACAGGGATCATCCGGGCAGGTCTTTGCCGCAGATCCGGGTGGTCCGCGGACCGGTACCGAATCCTAACAAGCAAGGAGAGATCATGAGCGTTCCAGCAATAACAGAAACAAGGCAGTATCTCACATTCCACCTGGGCGGTGAGATCTTCGGAATGGATGTATGCCATATCAGGGAAATACTGGAGTTCACTTCCGTCGCCAGGGTACCGGGAACACCGGATTTCATGAAAGGAGTCATCAACCTTCGGGGAAGCGTTGTCCCCGTGCTCGACATGAGGCTGAAGTTCGGGTTGATGGAGACCGAAAAGACCGTGGACACCTGCATAATCGTCGTCGAGGTTTCCTTCGAGGGAGAGAAGACCATCATCGGCGCTCTCGTCGATTCCGTGGAAGAGGTCTTCGAACTGGATCCCGACCTCATAGAACCGGCACCTCGCGTGGGAAGCCATCTCAGAACGGAATTTATCAAAGGGATGGGCAAGAGGGAGGACAGCTTCATCATCATCCTCGATGCCGAGAAGATGTTGTCCTCCGAGGAGCTTCTCGTCATGACCGTATCGGCGTCGGATGAGCCTCACGGAGCCCGGGCCGCCAACGAATAACACCGCCACATACGGGCGACCGTCGACCGGGGCGCGGATGTGGGCGCCCCGGTCTTCGTTCGAGGCCCCTCCCCTGCGCATCTCAGCGAAAGGGGTTGCAAAAAAGGCATCTTTCGGAGCACAATGGATAAAGCATGGTGAAGCAGCCAAAAGGACCCGCGGGGCCGACGAAGATGAAAGGCCATTCGGAGGATATTCCCGCGCGGCAGCTGGGCGCGCGGGAGGCCTTCCTTCATCGTGTACACGAGGAATTGTTCGGGGGGCCTGCCGTACTGTGCGTATCGGCACGCGTTGCGGGACCTCTCGACATCCAGCTCGTGAAGCATGCCTGCCATCACATCCGGGAGCGTCACCCGTCGCTGAGGGCGCGCATAATCTCCGCGGAAGGAAGACCTTCCTTTCTCTTCGATGCACCTCTTCATGACATTCCCATCCATTCATTCTTCGAGCTAGGCAGGACCAACCTCCACACCGTCCTGGAACGCGAGATGGACACCCTTTTCGATGCCTCAAAACACCTCTGGAGGGTTCTCCTCATAACGGACAAGGCCGACTTCCAGCGACACTATCTCCTTTTGTCCCTGCATCATTCTATATGTGACGGGACCTCCGCTGTCCGCCTGGCCCGGGAGTTGGTTCTGTGCTGCACGAGGATCCTCGACGGCGAGACCCCGCGCCTGGACCCCTTGCCCCTTCGTGCGCCCCTCGAAGAGCTTCTGGTGTCCGAGGAGCACAGGAGCAAAAAGGCCAGCCAGGCGGAAGGAACGGCCCCCGGCGAAAGCAGGGGTGGTTTGATGCCCTTCGACGAATTCCAGCCTCCGGGCAGGCGGCACACCCGTTTCCGCGTCCACACCCTGGAGGCAGCCGGGACCGCCCTCCTGGAAGAGAAGTGCCGCCGCGCCGGGACGAGGGTCCATGCCGCTCTCGCGGCGAGCGCCCTCATGGTCATGCGCAAACACTTCGGGGATGACGTCCGGCTCTCCGTGGACACCCCTGTCAACGTCAGAAGATTGACCGGTGCGGGGGTCGGCGACGACGAGCTCTGGTGCATGGAAACGCTTGTGAGCATACCATACGAAGACGTCGGAGGCCGTGACTTGTGGCAGATAGCACGGGAATGCGGCGAGAAGCTGGCCCTCGCAGCGTCGGACGGAACCCGTCTGGTCGCCGGCACGCACACCGATCCAGGAGAAAGGATCGAAGAGTTGCGCATGGCGCGGCAGCTTCCCCTGTCCTGCCTTCTCCTTGACGGGGGACGCATCGGACCCGGTCAAAAAGGTCCCTTCATTGTCGAGAGTATCGGCCTCGTCAGCGGCAGGCAGGCGGCCGAGCATATCATGGTCATCTCCGCCGCCACGGTGGGAAATGTTCTCTCGCTCACCTTCGCCTACACGTCTCCGCTCCTGAGAGAAAGCCGGGCGGACAGATTCGTGAGCGAGTTCCTTCACAACCTCGAGAGAATGCTGAAATAGAAGGGAAGGAACGACAGCGAGCCCGGCAGATACCCAGAGGATGTTCGACGAATACTAGGGAGGGCCGGGTACCTCCGCGTCGAGAAGTGTCCTCAGCCTCTCCAGCAGCAGGGAAGGCGCTATCGGCTTGGAGAGGAAATTGCTCCTGCTGTCCACGACACCCCTGTCGAGCACCACGTCACGGGCGTGGCCGCTCACAAAAAGGACCTTGACGGAAGGGTCGAGCTTGCTTATCTCGGAATAGACCTCCATGCCGTTCTTCTTCGGCATTATCACATCCATTATGACAAGCCCGATCCTCTGCCTGTGCTCCCTGAAATGCCGGACAGCCTCGTCCCCGTCTGAGGCGCCTATCACCGTGTAGCCATACTCCCTGAGCACCTCCTTTATGAGCTGGAGGGTTTCCCTGTCATCCTCCGCTACGAGGATAGTCTCCGTGCCCGAGGGCATCTTCGGCTCCACCTGCCTCGCCTTTTCCCTTTTCACCCGCACCGACGGGAAGTAAAGATGGAACGTCGTGCCCTTTCCCGGCTCGCTTTCCACCGTGATATACCCGTCGTGCTGTTTCACGATACCGTACACCGTGGAGAGCCCGAGTCCCGTGCCCCTGCCCGCCTCTTTCGTGGTGAAGAAAGGCTCGAATATGTGCTCCTTGACCTTCTCGTCCATCCCGTGGCCCGTATCGGCCACACTGACACGCGCGTAGGTCCCCACCTTGCCGTAACCGTGTTTATGGATAAACGCCCTGTCGATGGACGCGTGGGCTGTGGAGATGGTCAGGACGCGGGTATCCGTCATTGCATCGCGGGCGTTCGTGGCAAGGTTCATCAGGATCTGCTCGATCTGCGTACGGTCTGCCATTACCGTGATCTCCCTCGCCGAGGTCTGCACGTGAAGCTCGATATCCTCGCTGAGAAGCCTTTCAAGAAGCCTCTGGACCCCCGTTATGATCTCGTTGATACCGTTGGGTTCAAGGTTCACCGCCTGCTTCCTGCTGAACGCAAGAAGGCTGTTCGTCAGGTTCGCCGCCCTTTTTGCCGACGAGAGGACGTGGTCCACGTAAACGCGCAGGGGATTGTCCTTCTCCATCTTGACCTGGAGAAGGTTCCCGTATCCGATGAGGGCCGTGAGAAGATTGTTGAAGTCGTGGGCGACACCGCCAGCCAGAGTTCCGATGGCCTCCATCTTCTGGGCATGCCGCAGCTGGGATTCGAGGTTCTTCCTGCGGGTGATGTCCCTGACGGTCCCCTCGAAATAGTGGCCACCGTTGTCTTTATCGGTCACGATGCGAACGTTCGTCGATGTCCACATCCTGGTGCCGTCGGTGCGGTACCGTTCCGATTCGAAGTTCTCCACGAATCCCCGGGCCTCCAGGATACCATTGAGGCGCCGGTAATCCTCGGGATCGACAAATGTCTTCTTTGTCTTGAGGTTTCCATCCCCCGTCATCTGAAGGGGAGAGTCAAATCCGAAGATCCTCGCAAGGGCGGGGTTGGCGCTGATGTAGTGGCCATCCACGGCAACCTGGAAAATCCCCTCCGCCGCATTCTCGAAGATATTGCGGTACTTTTCCTCGGCGGCCCTGAGGGCATCCTCCCGGGCGATGCGATCCGTTGTGTCATGCAGAATGGCAACACACCCGCCGATCGACGCCGCGTCTTCGGAAAGGGATGTCCGCACCTGCGATACCGTCACCTCCATGGTGAGCAGGGAACCATCCTTCCTCGTGAACTCCCAGGGAAAGATGTAAGTGTTGTTCCCTGTAATGATGTCGTCGATGATCGCGGTGAGACGGTTGCATTCATCATCGCTCTTCGTGATGATGCGCAGCGTCTGTCTCTCGATCTCGCCTTTTTTCAGTTGAAAGAGGCTGCGGAAGGCGCGGTTGCAGGAGATGATCCTGCTGTCGTCATCGAGCATGAATATCGCGTCGGAAAAGCTCTCGACGAGGACCCGGTAGCGGCCGAGGACCTCTTCCGTCTTCCTGGCCTTAGCGATGATACGTGAGAGCTTGCTTACTTCCCTGAGATATTTCCTCCCCCTGTCCTCGGCGATATCCCTGAAGTAGGCGATCATCTTGTCCTTCGAGAGATCTCTTCCCATGGATCCTAGGGGTCCCTCGCGAGGATCGTGAGCACCCCTGTCCAGTCGAGGCCTCTCGTTCTTCCCTGCAACGGCGCCAGTTCCACCCCGGAGTAAAAGCCGAAGAGGGGAATACCCCGTTCGCCGAGGACCTTTTGCACCTCCCCGGCCTCCTCGACGCTCGTGTTCGAGTAGTTCCCGGCCCGGCCCGCACAGTCGATGTACAGGGCAAGAAGGGGTATCTTCCCGTCCTTCTCTATCCTGTCCACGAGGAGGCGCGAATTGTCCCGCGCCGACTCCACCATCCGGCCGGCATCCCTCACCATGAACTGGATCTCGTCGCCGCACCTCAAGTCGGATTCGAACATCATCACCCCTGACCTGTCGGGAATGACGCCCAGTATCAGCCTGTTCACGTACTGGTTCTCCCGGTACCTTTCATACCTCTCCCCGCAGTTGATCCCGATGGTCAGAAAATCGAGGGGCCGCTCCTCCTGCCATTCCTCGCTGTCGAAAAGCTCGTTTATCATTTCCACGATGGGCCTGCCGTCGATCTCATACAGGAGCGGACCGGAAACCTTCGTCACCCTGTGGTAAATCCCATCGAGAGGGGTGCACCCGTGCGTTATGCGATGGTAGACGGAAAAATCCCCGCCAAGCATGAGGCCCACAAGGCTCTGCGATCCCGTGGAGGAACCGCAGAATTGGAACGTTCTGTTGAAATCGTAATCGCCCATGAGCCCGGCACCGATGACAGGGACAGCATCGACGAGGACTTCCCCGATACCCTCTATGAGTGGCGTCGATGAATTCATGATGGGGGGAGAACCGTCTTCGGGCGGGACCTTGATGGAATCATAGAAGACGAGGAGAAGCCTGTCCTGCGGCCTTTGGGCGAGAGCGGCAGCCACCTTCCTGCTGGCCTCCTTCTCGTTGCTGTCGACCTCACCGGCCGAGGCCAGCCTGAAGGTGATGAGGTCCGACTCGAGCACCGCCACCTCGGCCACCGGATCCCCGTATGAGAGAAAATCATTGGATATCACACCGATCGCGGACCCTCCGACAATGGGGACATCGGCCCCGGCAACCTGTCTGATGCCACGGAAGAAAGCATCGGGTCCGTTCTTGCCGGAACAAAATGCAAAGATCAGGTCGGGCCTCGTTATGCCAGCCGACTCCATCGCGCGCCTGGCAAGGACATCTCCGGAAATGACCCGGCTTCTGCCTCCATCGCAGGCAATACCTATCCTCGTCATCGTCTCCGTTTCAACCCCTTTCTTTCCCGTGCCGTCCCCCGGGGCGCAACAACACTCCTCCCCTCGACACGGAGGCACTGCAATGACGGTCCGCGGTCCACAGCTCCAAAACAAGGCAGATTGTCAGGGAATCGCTTTATTCTATTTACCAGTATTGGATTTGAAAAGGCAAGCAAAAACCCTCTTCCGGCCGCGCCCTTATTGCCTTGACATTTCATCCCATCTCTCCTAATCTGTAGCCATGCAAAAACTGGCGATCGGCATGTTCGATTCCGGAGTGGGGGGCATGACCGTTCTCAGGGAGGTCAGGGAACTTCTTCCCCACGAACACATCATCTATTTCGGCGATACTGCCAGGGTTCCTTACGGGAACAAATCCCCCCGGATGGTGACGAAATATGCGCTGGAAAGTGCGCTATTCCTGCTCACGAAGGGGATCAAGCTCCTCATCATCGCCTGCAATACCTCTTCGGCATTCGCGCTCCGGATACTGCAAAGAAGGATGCCCGTTCCCGTCATCGGGGTCATCAGCCCCGGCGCCAAGGAGGCGGTAAGGAACACGACAAGCGGCCGGGTCGGGGTCATCGGCACGAGGACCACGATCAGGAGCATGGCCTACGACCGGTCGATCAGGAAGCTCGATCCCGGCATAGAGGTCTTCTCCCAGGCGTGCCCCCTCTTCGTTCCCATAGTGGAGGAAGGCCTCGAGCACGACGAGATAGCGAGCCTCATGGCCCGCAAGTACCTTGACTCCCTCAAGCGCTCAGGCATCGATGTCCTCGTCATGGGATGCACCCACTATCCCGTCCTCGAGGATGTCATCAGGAAGACCATGGGCAAGGACGTGAAGATAGTGCACTCCGGAAAGGAAACCGCGAAGGAGGCACGCATGATCCTCGAAGAAAAGGGCCTCTTCAACAGGCGGGGCCGCGGCAAGTGCGAATACTTCGTGACGGATGCCCCTGAATCCTTCCACGAGATAGGGGGCAGGATACTCGGCGAGCCGCTGACACACGTCAGGACCTTGAAGAGCCTCGATTACCGCGAACTTCTTTTTTCTTCATGATCGTCGATGTAGCCCTTCCAATCCCCGTCGGCAGGTCCTTCTCTTATGGAGTCCCAGGCGAGCTCGTCCCGTACGTCTTTGAGCTCGCGCGGGTCCTCGTCCCTTTCCGGTACAGACAGACCGCCGGGGTGGTCGTCGCCCTCAGGGAAGGTAAAGATCAAAGACTCAAGTCCATCGAGGGCGTGCTCGATTTCTTCCCCCTGTTCCCCGATGAGCTCCCGGAACTCCTCCTATGGTCATCGTCGTTCTATGTCACACCAGCGGGGCTTGTGTTCAAACACGCCCTGCCTTCCGCGGGAGACATGGAGCGCTTCCTCACCGTCGAGGCCGCCGGCCGTGCAGACATGGACGGTCTGCCCGTCAGGAAGGCGATCAGGAGATACGGCAGGGCGCGGCTCCTGCAGCTGCACAAGGACGGGCTTATCGACCTTCGCGAAACCCTGACGGGGAAGACCTTCTCCCCATCTGTCCCGGCCCCTCTCCGGCCGGACGGTATCGAAAGGGGAAAGGTCCTTCTCATCGATTCCGTGGAAGAACGGCTGGCGTACTACAACGGGATCATACCGGACCACCTGGAGCGCGGCGGGAACGTGCTCATCCTCGTCCCTGACTACTATGCCGCCGGGGCGTGGTTCGCCAGGAGACTGAAGGAGACCTGGGGCCCCCGTGTCCTGTGGTTCTCCTCCGGCACACCCGTGAAGCAAAGGATGGAGACCTGGTTCAAGAGCCGCCGCGAAGGCGGGAACATCGTCCTCGGGAACAAGAGCTGCGTCTTTCTTCCCCTCTCCGACCTCTCTCTTCTCATCGTCGAGAGATGCGACGATGATGAATACAAGAACGAGGAGGGGTTCAAGTTCAATGCCGTAAGGGTCGCCGTGGAAAGGGCGCGGCTGAGGGAGGCCTCCATCGTCCTCGGCTGTGCCGCCTGTTCCATCGACGCGCTCCATCTTGCCCGAACGGGCGGTTTCGAGGTCAACTGCAATGAATGGCCGGCCTGCACCGGTTACGCGGAAAGGACAACGAACGTCCCCTCCCTTTCAACGGGCGGAACCATCGACCTTATCAGCACCGAAGCGGGGGAAGCGGCCCGGCAAGGCTCCCGGGTCGCCATCTACACGCCTCGGAAAGACCAGGGTTTTTATCTGAAATGCCATGCCTGCAGGGAAACCCTCGCCTGCCCCGGCTGCGGGGAACCTCTCGGGTACGACAGGGGGTCGGGGAACCTCTCCTGCCCCTCCTGCGGGGCCCGGCTGCCCTACGAAGGCACATGCCCGCAGTGCGGCAGTAATGCTATCGGCTTCTCCCGGATAGGCGCGCTCTTCATCGAGGAGCAGCTCCGCAGGACCCATCCGCACCTCAGCGTCACCCGCATCACGGGCGATTCCCTGAAGAAAGAGATAGCAGCGGTCCGCGCACCCCGTCAGGGCGATGGGGCCATTCTCGTGGGCACGCAGTCCCTCTCCAAGCTCTACAGCCTCCCTGTCGATAAGCTCCTCCTCGCCGGCTGGGAGGAGTTGCGAAAGATAGGCGGATACAGGTCGGAGGAGCGGATGCACCAGCTGCTGCTCAATCTCCTCGACGCCCTCGCGCCCCGGTCCATCATCTCCTATTCCACGAGAAAGGAACCAGCCGATCCCCGCGACTATCTGCATATTTCCTCTTTCGCCGAACGGGAACTCAAGAAACGCAGGGAAGCTCAGTTCCCGCCCTTCGTCCGGGTCTTCCTCCTCGAGGCACGCGCCAGGACCGCGGCACGCGCCGACGCCACCCTGAAGAAGGTCCGCAAGGTCATCTCCGACGCAGGCCTTGAAGATGCGCTCCTAGGCACCCTCCCCCTCGAAAGACCTCCCTATCATATACGAAGGCTCATACTGAAGGGAGACGAAGGGCTCCTCAAGGACGTCTTCGAAGAACTCCACGACATCCCGGGTGTAGACATCGAAGCCGACCCGACCAGTTTCTAAAAGACCGCTTGAGCCGCTTGAGCCGCTTGAACAGCTTGTTGAGCGAAAAGAAGAACAAAAAAAGGAGGCTTTTGGCCTCCTTTTTTTGTTAGCGATGCGGAATTACTTCTTGACCGGAGCCGCGGGCTTTTCAGCCGGCTTCTCTTCCGCCTTTTTCTCTTTCTTCTCTTTGGCTTTCGTCACTGCCTTGGCAACGTTCTTGCCGTCTGCCTCGGTGTAGACTACGTTGACCTTGTCACCAGCCGCGAACTTTGCCATCTTCTTTACCTTGGACACGTCGAAGGTCATCTCGGTTTCACCCTTGACAACGATTGTCTTCGCCGCTGCGTCCATGGAGACGAAGTCACCGGCAAACTTCTTTACGCCGGCTTTCTTGGCTTTCTCGGCCACCTTCTCCTTCACGGGCTTGTCCGTCGCTGCGGCCGGTTTGTCTGTTGCGGCTTTCTTATCCTGCGCCAGAACGGTCGTAACGAAGGCAACGCTGATCAGGATCGCGAGAACGATCATCAATGCTTTCTTCATGCTTTTTTCACCTCCTTCCCTTTCGTTGGCTACATTGAGCTGCATAAGGTTGTGTATGCAGTTGTTATGCCACGGTTGTAACAACTGGATATTACAGGAGAGAGGGTCGGAGAGTGTTCTGAGAAGCCCGTTATAATCGGAAATATCCGACTCAAGGATGGCCCCCGAATCGGAAATATCCGACTATTCCTTCCTGGGAGAGCGGCCCTGGGCCTGTTTGAGCTCGCTCATCCTCGCCTTGTAGTCGTAGAGCCCGAGCTCCCTGAGTTTCGACACGCCGACGAAAAAGGTATCCCGGCTTATCCCCAGGCGCTCCGCTATCTCTTTCGGTTCGAGGAGATGTTCGGAATCTCCATCCCGGGGGTCCAGCTTGGTGAGGTAAAGATAGAGACGGTACTCGGCCGCCGTGAGCTTGGCATTGATAAGCTCGTCGAGTCTGGACGTGATCTGGTCCATGGCCGTACGGGGCTGCGTGTACTGCCTGACCTCGGCGGGGACGTGCTCCATGCCGATGGTCGCCGCCTCGCACATGATATAGGAGCGCTCCAGCACCGATTCCAGCTGGCGGACATTCCCCGGCCAGGAATACTGCATGAGGCAACTGAGGACCTCGTCGCTTACGGATTTCCTGCCCCCCTGGGTTGCGTCGAGCTTTTTCAGGAAATGTTCCACGAGAAGAGGTATGTCCGTGCGCCTCTCCCTCAGCGGCGGCAGGGTAAAGGCGATGACGTTGAGCCTGTAGTAGAGGTCTTCCCTGAACCTCCCCGCCTCGATCTCCTGCTCCAGCTTCTTGTTGGTCGCCGCGATGATGCGCACGTCGAGCTTGATCGTCTCTTTTCCGCCGATCCTCCGTATCTCCTTCTCCTGGAGGGCACGCAAAAGCTTTGCCTGGGTGCTCTGGGTGAGATCTCCTATCTCGTCGAGGAAGAGCGTGCTGCCGTTGGCCTGTTCGAAGAGCCCGATCTGCCGCGAAAGGGCCCCCGTGAATGCGCCTTTCTCGTAGCCGAAAAGCTCGCTTTCGAGAAGCGTCTCCGGTATCGCCGCGCAGTTGATGGCAAAAAATGGCTTCCCTTTTCTCGGACTGTTGTAGTGAATGCTCTTCGCGAAAAGCTCCTTGCCCGTTCCGCTTTCCCCGTGGACGAGAACGGTGGAGTTTGTCGGGGCCACCCTCTTGACGATCTTGTAGAGCTCCTCCATGGCCCCGTGGGCACCGACGATGTTGTCGATGTGAAAGCGGTCCCGCAGCTGGTCCTTCAGCATGATGTTATCCCTGAGAAGCTTCACCTGGTTCATGGCATTGTTGATGACAAGAAGAAGCTGGTCCTTTTCCAGGGGTTTCTCCAGGTAATAGAAGGCACCGAGTTTCGTCGCCTCCACCGCCGAGGGTATGGAGCCGAAGGCGGTCATGATGATCACGTGGCAGGTCCTTCCCAGGGCCCGTGCCTCCCTGAGCACCTCGGTGCCGTCGATGTCGGGGAGCTTCAGGTCGGTGAGGACAACGTCGAAATTGCCGTTCTTGAGGATATCCACCGCTTTTTTTCCGCAGTCGGCCGCCTCGACATAGAAACCCTCCTTCGCGAGGATGGTCTTTATGATCCCGCGCTGGTTCCCGTCGTCCTCGACGATAAGGATGGTGCCCTTCGTATCATCCTTCATGGCGTGGAAGCCTTATTGTCATGATGGTTCCCTTTCCGATCTCGCTCGCCGCCGATATCGTCCCGCCGTGCTCTTCGACGAACCGCTTCGTTATGGCGAGGCCGAGGCCGATGCCGATTTTTTTTGTAGAGTAATAGGGCTCGAAGATCTTGTCAAGCTCATCCTTTGCGATGCCCTCGCCGTCGTCGGAAACGGACAGGTATGCCGCGGAGTCCTCCGTCCCGCACTCGATGCGCACCCGTCCGGGCCCCTCCTGTATTGCCTGGACGGCGTTTATCACGAGGTTGATCACGCAGAGCCGCATGTACTCCCTGTCGCAATATATCGTATCGGCTCCGTCGCGGCAGGCAAGCTCGATGTCAATGCCGCCCCGTATCTTGTCCTTTACCATGATGAGCGCCTCATCGACGAGGTTCGCCGGGGGCACGTCCTCCTTGTTGAGCGTGATAGACTTCCCGAGGAAGAGGAAATTGTGGATCAGCTCGTTCACCCGGTATATCTCCTTGAGGAGGCTGTCGAGAAGCCCGACAAGCTCTTCCTTGTCCGAGACGGGCTCCTCCGTCACCCTTTCCTTGATGTGCCCTATGGAGAGGGTCAGGAAATTGAGGGGGTTGCGTATCTCGTGGGCAATGCCCGAAGAAAGCTGCCCGATGAGCGAAAGCTGTTCCGATTTCTTCAATTTCTCTTCCAGTTCCTTGCGCTCGTCAAGTTTGTCCACCATCTCGTTGAAGCTCGTTACAAGCGTACCGATCTCATCCTTGCGGTCCGTCGCACCGATCTTGACAAGTTCTCCCATGGCGATCTTCCTGCTCGCCATGGCTATCCTCTTGATCGGCTCCGTGTATTTCTCGGCTATCACGAGGCACACGATGATGCCGATGGTGAAGGCGAAGACCATGCTGAGGATCCTTTTGATCTGGTTGCGGTTCTGCAGGAGGCGGTAGTCGTCGAGGGCCATGTTGATATGGATATAACCGATGTTCTGGCCCTTGATCGCAACAGGCATGATGATGTTGTAGAGCCGCTGGGTACCGCTGCGGTGCTCGTCGCCCAAGCGCGCGGTGATCATGAGGTCCTTTTTCCGGGACACCGGCTTCTTCTCCGCCAGTCTCTGGGTGGTGCCGATCTTCTTCGGGTCGGAACTGGCGATGACCTCCGACTTGTCGCTGACGATGGAGATCTCCTTGATACCCTTCTTGTTGAGCATGTCCACGTAGCTTTTGAGCCGCGCCGTCGAATCCCCCCGGTAGGTCAGCTCCTCGACGCTTATCTGGATGGCCCTGGTAATGTCGTCGATGTTCTCGCCCACCTTGTCGAGAAGCGCCTCCTCGGCCCTCGTGTAGATGATGGTCAGCGAGCCGATGGATATGAGAAGGAGAAAAAGGAGAATGAGAAGGAGCTGTGTCCTCAGCGACAGGCTGCGAAAGACGGATTTAACAAGAGCGTAGAGCTCCGCCGCTCTTTCCTTCACACCCCGTCCGCCGTCGGTCTCCACGAGCGGGCTATCCTTCGTGTCTGTGCTTGAGGTAGGCATCGATGCGACCTTTGATGACCTCCGCGGGAACGAGGGGGAAGACGTCTCTCAGGGGAGGCCCGTCGGATCTTCCCGTGATAAAGGCCCTCAAGATCATGAAGAGGTCCCTCTTCTTGAGGTCGGCGGGCGCCGCGAGGGCGCCGGTGAGCTCATCGAAGGTCAGGCCATCCCTGCGGTCCAGGCGTGATCTTATGGTCCTTCCGATCTCCCCGGCCGCCTCCATCTTCATGAGGTAACGAAGAGCGCCCTCCCTGAACTCCTCCCTGTCGAACATCTCCATGTACTCCGTCAGATCCTTGAGCGTGGAGGCGTTCTCGCGCACGGCTGACACCTTCGCCGCCCGGGAGGCGTCGATCCCCGCCCTGTCCATGAGATCGGGCAGCGGCATGTGTCTCAGGTACTCTCTATTGAACCAGAGAAGCTTCTCCATATCGAAAATATTGTCCGAACCGGAGATGGAATCAAGGGAAAAGGTCCGGATGAGCTCGCCGCGGTCCATTATCTCCACGGCAACGCTTCGACCCATCGTTGTCAGGTAGTTCACAAGCGCCTCGCCCACCATGCCCATGGCACGGAAATCCGCAACACGCGTCGCGCCGTGCCTCTTGCTGAGAGGCTTGTGGTCGGCGCCTATGAGAAGGGAATGGTGCGCATACTGAGGAGGCTTGCCTCCCAGGGCGTTGATGAGAGCTATCTGCTTCGGCGTGTTGGAGATGTGATCGCCTCCCCGTATGACGTGGGTGATCCCCATGAGCATGTCGTCGACGACGACGGCAAGGTTGTACGTCGGCGTACCGTCCCTTCTGAGGATGATGAGATCGTCCACGTGGCCCCTCGGGAAGGAGAGTTCCCCCCGTATCCCGTCGTGGAACGTGACCGGCCTTCCATCAGAGCGAAAGCGCAGCGTGAAAGGCCGTCCCTCTCCCGAGAACCTCAGGACCTCGCCGTCGGAAAGGTCCCGGCATTTTCCGTCGTACCTCGGGGGCTCGCCCCGTGCAAGCAACCTTTGCCTCGCCGCGGCAAGCTCTTCCTCGCCGCAGAAACATCGATACGCGAGTCCCTTTTCCAGAAGGGCCATCGCGTGGGACCTGTAGATGTGGAGGCGCTCGGACTGGCGCAGCGGGCCCTCGTCCCAGCTGATCCCGAGCCAGGCAAGGTCCTCCGTGATGGACCGCTCGTAGGCGGCATCGGAGCGTTCAACGTCGGTATCTTCCATGCGCAGAACAAAGGACCCCGCGTTCTTCCTGGCAAAGAACCAGTTGAAGAGGGCCGTCTTCGCGTTTCCCACGTGGAGATGCCCTGTCGGGCTCGGGGCGAACCTTACCCTGACCATCTTCGCCTCATATGTCGTGGAGATCCGGGACGCATACCTGCTTCAGACCCTGTCCATGAGAACAACGGCGTGCGCGGCGATCCCTTCGCCCCTGCCGGTGAAGCCAAGGCCTTCCGTCGTCTTGCCTTTCAGGCCCACCATGCCGGCGTCAACGGACAGGAGCCCGGCGATCCTCTCCCTCATCGCCTCCCTGTACGGTGCTATCTTCGGTGCCTCAGCGACGACGACGCTGTCAACGTTAACGACCCGGTAGCCCCTCTCGCGGGCTATCGCGCAGATCCGGGCAAGTATCACGGCGCTGTCGATGCCCTCCGTGTCCCTGTCGGTGTCGGGGAAATGGACCCCGATATCGCCTTCAGAAAGCGCACCCAGTATCGCGTCGCTTATGGCATGGAGGAGCACATCGCCGTCGGAGTGGCCGAGGAGGCCCTTCTCAAAAGGGATCTCAACACCTCCGAGAACAAGCCGTCTGCCCTCTGTCAGCCGATGGACGTCGAACCCTGCCCCTATCCTCATATGGTCCCTTTGAGCTGGGATAGCAGTCCTCTTGCAATGGTCAGGTCCTCGGGCGTGGTGATCTTCATATTGTAAGGGGATCCCTCCATGACCTTCACCTTCTTTCCCAGGTGTTCGATGAACGTGGCGTCGTCATACCCGTAGTGCCTTTTCGCCATGCCCTCCCGGTAGGCCTTCACGATGAGGGAGTACTTGAAGGTCTGAGGGGTCTGAACATGCCAGAGCGAATCCCGTTCGAGGGTCTTCACGACAAACCCTTCCTTGGAGATGACCTTCACGGTGTCCTTCATGGGCAGTGCCGGTATAACGGCATCGTACATCTCCATGAGAAAGATGCCTTTTTCAATGAACGCGGGGGATATGAAGGGCCGCGCCCCGTCGTGTATGATGACTATTTCGCAAGGATGCTCGATGGCCTCCAGCCCGTTCTTTACCGAGTCCTGCCTGAGCTTGCCGCCCATGACGATCTTCATGATCTTGTTGAACTTGTATGTCTCCAGTATCTCTTCCTGGATCAGCGGCAGGTCCTTCTGGTTGACGACAAGATAGATGCCGTCCACGGCCCGGCAGTCCTCGAATATCTGGAGCGTGTGAACGATGATGGGTTTGTTCTCTATGAGCAGGAACTGCTTGTTGGTGGCGGCACCCATCCTCTTTCCCGCACCGCCGGCAAGAATGATCGCGATTGTTCTCATGTTGGTATCATGCCTGTTCTTCCAGTTGGTATTCCTCGGGGTAGATATATTCCTTCCCCGGCTCTCCCTTGAGCCTCGAAAAGACCATGCGCCCCGAGGTCGTCTGCAGGACGCTCGTGACCACGACGTCGACGGTCTTGCCGAGATACTTCTTCGCATCGTCGACCACCACCATCGTTCCGTCGTCGAGGTATCCGATCCCCTGGCCCTGCTCCTTGCCTTCCCGGAGTACCTTGATGTTCATCTGTTCGCCGGGGAGCAGTGCGGGGCGGAGCGACATGGCAAGCTGGTTCATGTTGAGAACCTCGATGCCTTGCAGCTCCGCGACCTTATTAAGGTTGTAGTCGTTGGTGACGATCTTTCCCCCCAGTCGTTTCGCGAGGGCTATGAGCTTGGTGTCAACGTCCTTCAGCTTCGGGAAATCATAGTCCATGATCCTGACAGTGAGAAAGGTCTGCTTCTGCAGTCTATGCAGGACGTCGAGGCCCCGGCGGCCCCGGGTCCTTTTCACAGGGTCCTGGTGATCGGCGACGTGCTGTATCTCGTAAAGCACGAACTGAGGGATGACAAGGGTCCCCTGTATGAAGCCGGTCTCGCATATGTCCGCTATCCGCCCGTCTATGATCGCGCTCGTGTCGAGGAGCTTGATGTCCTTGTCCTCCTCGAGGCGGTCGAAGAGAGGGACCTTGGAGAGATCGAGCGTCTTCGATTTCTCTTTCCCGAGGACGAAGCCAAGGTAACCCATGATAAAGTAGAAAAGGATGTAAATGGGCAGCGTGATGGGAATGTCCTTGATAAGGGCAAGAAGGAGACGGGACACGAAGAGGTTGGCCACGAAAAGGCTCACGACAACCCCCGTCAGGCTTCCGAGAATGATCTTCAGGGATATGTCCCTGAGCTTCAGCTCGATCTTCAGGATGGCATAACCGAGGATCAGTCCGCACGTCGCCCCGACGAGGCCCCAGACACCGCTGGAAAGAAGTTCTTTAAGTATGAAATATCCGGTAAGGGTTGTGACGGTCAGGAGGATTATCTGAATGAATATATCCAAGGACTCAACCCTTGTGGTGATTGGCGGTATTTCCTTTTTGACTGTTGTTGTTGGCCGTGAAGATCTCTTCGATCTCCTGCTCCACTATGAGCTCTTCGGTGCCCAGCGACATGGAGAGCTCCTTGGTGATGAGGTTGCGCGCCATCTCGAACATCTTCTTTTCGCCGAAGGAAAGCTCCTTCCAGTAACGCAGATTGTAGAGCTCTTTCAGGACCGTAGCGACTTCATAGATGGAGCCGCTCTTGATCCTTTCCATGTACTCCTTGTACCGCCTGTTCCAGGGTGAGTTGTCGTGAACGATGTTCTTGTCCTTGAGAATATCGTAGACCTTGCACACCTCGCAGGCATCGATGACGCTTCTCAAGCCGGCATTCTTCGCCCCGTCGATAGGTATCATGATGGTCATGTCCGTATCAAGGATGCGGATTATGTAGAATGACTGCTTGGTACCTGAGAACTCTTTTTCTTCGATAGACTCGATCCGACCGACACCATGCCCCGGATATACTGCAACTTCTCCTACATCAAACATTATGCCTCCGATAGTTTATCATCGTTTTTCGGCCAGGTTGCCATATTGTAGCATAATATTGAGAGAAATTAAACAGGTATGGTTATTGCACTACAATCCGTAAGGAATTCAAGGCTTCGCCCCTTCCTTCGGGAGAGGACCCGTGAGCGGGTTCAGGATACCTGCTTCTGTCTTTCCAAGAGCTTGAACTTTATGTCGTTGACGATCCTGAGAAGCCCCTTTTCGGAGGCAAGGTCGAGGGCGGTCTTGTTGTGCTTGTTCATTACGGCGAGGTCGGCGCCCCGGCTGATGAGAAAGTTTATGATGCCGGCGAATTTGCCGTTTATGGCGCACATGAGCGGTGTATCACCGTCGTGGTCCCGGGGATTGATCTCCGCGCCATGCTCCACGAGGAGCCTGACGATCTCAAGGTGACCGCTCTTGCTGGCAAAGGTGAGGGCCGTGCCGCCATCCCTGTCGGGAACGTTGACATCGGCTCCCCGGGAGACGAGAAGCCTCAGGACGCCTGCCTGGTTGTTCCTGCAGGCATAGATGAGAGAGGTCACACCCTGCGCGTTCCTTGCGTTGACGTCCGCCCCGTTGTCGAGGAGAAAGCGTGCCGTATCCGTGAATCCGCGCATCGATGCGTACATGAGGGGGGTGTTCCCGTTCTGGTCGGCGCCGTTGACGTCGGCGCCCTTGCTGATGAACTGGACAACGCTCTCAAGGTCGCCTTTTTCAATGACAGTGATCAGTTCCTTCCAGAATCGGCTCTCCACGTAGACCATTATATCCCACCGCGGCAAAAACGGAAGTCCTTTTTTCGAAAAACCGCCGCGGGAGGGCGCGGGCGTGTCTCTTGAAAAATGGATTGATGCCGGGGGAATTTTCCTTTATAATCACTACAGTCTTTATCTGGAGGACATAATAATGGTCAAGTCAAGGTTCGCGCCGAGTCCAACGGGGAACCTCCACATAGGCGGCGCCCGGACCGCCCTTTTCAACTATCTGTACACAAAACATCATGGCGGGGTCTTTGTCCTGAGGATAGAGGACACGGACGTCGAACGCTCGAAGGACGAGTACGTGCAGGACATACTCGGCGGCCTCTCCTGGCTTGGCGTCCACTGGGACGAGGGACCCTATTACCAGATGGACCGCATGGAGCTGTACCGCCAGCACGCATACAGGCTTCTCGAGGAGGGACACGCGTACAAGTGTTACTGCACCGCGGAGGTGCTCGAGGAAAAGAGGAAAAAGGCGCTGAAGGAGGGGGGCAAACCCCACTACGACCGGACATGCCGTGACCTCCCCCCCGGTGACAGATCCAATGAGGGCAAGCCTTTCGTCATCCGTTTTCGCAGTCCCTTGAGCGGCGAGGTAAGCTTCACCGACCTCGTTCGCGGCACCATAACCTTCAAATGCGAGGAACTCGACGACCTGATCATCTTCCGCACCGATTCGACGCCCACGTACAATTTCACCGTCGTCATTGACGACGCGCTGATGGGCATTACCCATATCGTCCGCGGCGACGACCACATCAACAACACACCCCGGCAGATACTTATCTACGAGGCATTGAAGTATCCCGTCCCGCAGTTCGCTCATGTGCCCCTCATTCACGGAAAGGACAAGACGCGCCTCTCCAAGCGCCACGGCGCCACTTCCCTCCTGGAATACCGCAACGACGGCTTTCTGCCCGAGGCCCTCATGAACTACCTGGCACGTCTCGGATGGGCACACGGCGACCAGGAAATATTCAGCCAGCAGGAACTGATCGAGAAGTTCGACCTTCCCAACGTGGGGAAGTCACCTTCCGTCTTCGATATGGACAAGCTGACCTGGCTCAACGGCCACTACCTGAAGACCCTTCCCGTTGAGGACATCGCCGGCAGGCTCCTGCCCTTTCTCCATGGCATAGGGATAGAGACCTCCCCGGACGATCGTCTCATCAGGATCGTCGTCAACCTCCGCGAGCGCGCGCGGACCCTCAAGGAAATGGCGCAAATGGCGGAATACTTCTTCCGCGATGACTTCGCCCTCGACGAGGCCGCCCGCGCGAAGTTCCTCACCCCCGCGACGAAACCCATTCTCGTTGATTTTGCCGAAGGCCTCAAGGCCATCGCCTCCATGGACGAAGAGGAGAACCTCAAGACCCTCATCGAGGGGTTGACGAAAAAATACAATGCCAAACCCGTCGGGATCATCCAGCCCGTCAGAGTGGCGCTTTGCGGCAGAACCGTAAGCCCCGGGATATTCGAGGTCATCGCCATCCTGGGCAAAGAGGCCGTGGAGAAGAGATTGACGCGAGCTGTCGAATCGATCCAATGAAACTGGCCAGACTCGAAATCTTCGGTTTCAAATCCTTTCTCAACCGCACCGTCTTCCAGTTCGGCGAAGGCATCACATCCATCGTCGGGCCCAACGGCTGCGGCAAGAGCAACATAGTCGACGCCATCGTCTGGGTCCTTGGCGAGAGGGGCACGAAAAGCCTGAGGGTCAAAGACATGGGCGATGTCATCTTTCACGGCAGCAACGGAAAGAGACCCGTCAACATCGCCGAGGTGACCCTCGATCTCACGGAAGGAGACAGGGAATTCGTCGTAAAGAGACGGATATACCGGGACGGCACGAACGAGTATTTGCTCAACGGCAAGATCGTCCGCCTCAAGGACGTGCAGGACGCCTTCCTGGGAACGGGTCTGGGCACGAATTCCTACGCGATCATCGAGCAGGGGCGCATCGAGGCCCTGATCAGCATGAAGCCCGCCGAGCGGCGCATCGTCATTGAAGAGGCAAGCGGTATAACGCGGTTCGAGGAGAAGAAGCGGGACGCCGTGAACCGCATGGAAGAAACTACGCTGAACCTGGAGCGCATCGAGGACATATACCAGGAGGTCACCACCTCTTTTGGCAGGGCCGAGCAGGAATGGGAAAGGTGGAAGGCATACCAAGAACTGGCCGACAGGCTCCACGAGATCGACAGGCAACTCCTCCTCGATGGCTACGCGAAACTCCGCAAACGGATGGCGAAGGTCCGCGAGCGGCAGGTGGACCTTGAGGAAGAGATACTCCAGAAGGAGGCCGACAGGTCCACCGTCAGGGAGGAATTCGAAGCCAAGGAAAGCGAGTTCGCCCTCACCGACAATATCATCCGTCAGCTCGAGGTCGACCTGAAGAGCAAAGAGAAGGACATGGAGAGCCGCCTTCTCGAGATAGAGTACCTGGGTGGAGAGGCAAAGCGCCTCGAAGGGTCCCTGAAAGTGCTGGCCGAAGAGGAGTCCTCCATCGCCGCCGAAACGGCGCGCCACGAGAAGGAGATGGATGCCCTCAAAGAGAGGGGCGGGATCCTGTCCGGCGAACTGGAAGAGGAAAAGGCGAAAGAGGCACGCACCCGGGATGTCGCGCAGGGCTTCAAGACAAACATCGAGGAGCACGAAAAGACCCTGGAAGAGTACCGCACGAGGCTCTTCGTCTCCATGAGCGCCCTTACGGACACGCGCAACAGGATAGCACAGATCGAGCGCCAGGCGGAGGAGAGGCGGAAACGGATGGAGCGCCAGGCGGCCGAGCTCAGGGAACTCGAAACACTCCTCGCGTCCCTCGATGCAAAGCGCAAGGCCCTTCATGACACGCTGCAGGAAGCGCTCAGAGAAAAGGAATCCCTGTCCGCGAGGGAGTCGGCCGCCGCAGGCGAACGCGAGAGCATCCTGCAGGAGATGGAGAGGCTGAAGGCTCTCGTCGAGAGCGCGCGAAGCGAGAAACGCGTCAAGGAGGAGTTCCTCAGGCAGCTCGGCGGCTACATGGAAGGTCCGCAGGACGCGGTACGCGCGGAAGACCGGCTTGTCAATCTCATCAGGACGGAAGAGTCGAGGATCAAGGCGCTGGAAAGGTTCTTCTCCGAAGAGCTCGAGTACGAGGTCGTGAAGAGCGATTCCATGGAGAGCGTGGCCTCGGCCGTACGGGAGCGGGAAGGCAACCGTGTATTCTTTTCCCCGAAAGGCATGTTCAGGAAGGCCGGGGACGATGTCGAGATGGCCACCACCTGGATAGCGGACATCGAAGAGGCCCTCTCGCGGGTTGCCGCCGGCGAAGAAGGGATCTTCATCAACGATGATGTCTATGTGGACTCCCGCGGCATCATCCTGAGCGGAAGGGCGTCGAAGAAGATCGACGTGAGGCAGTTCAGGGAAAAACTGAAACTCGAGAAGGAGCTCCAGACCCTTTCGTCCGACGTGGAGCGCCACGGCGGCGTCCTGGAAGGTCTGCGGCCCCGCCTTGAGGCCTGTGATGCAAAATGCCGTTCCACCCGCGGCGCCTGTGAAGCCCAGGAAGGAAAGGCAAGGGCGTTCGAAAAGGACCTCGTCATGGCGGAAGCGCAGTGGAAGAATGCCGCCGAAAGGATCTCGGCTCTTCAGGCGGTCACGGAGTCTCCCGACGATAGCGGCCCCGAGGCGCTGGAATCGCTTATCGCTGATCGCGGACGCCGGGAAGAGGAAAAGGCCGCGACAGAAGGGTCCATGACCCGGCTCAGAGAGGCGCTGGCGGGACTAAAGAAGGAACACGAGGCGGCGCAGTCGGCATGGCACGCCGTCACTATCGAGATAGAGAGAAAGACGAACATGCTCAAGTCCCTGAGCGACAACCGGGAACGCTCGGAGGCCGCCATACTGTCGCTTGCGGGGCAGGCGCAGGGACTCAGGGAAAAATACGCGGCGATCAACAGGGACATCGAGGGGCGCACACAAAAGATACGCTACCTGGAGCGGTCCTACGAGGAGCTTCAGGCGGACCTCCAGAAACACGTCGCCAGGTATGAGGAGCTCAAGACGATGCTCGGCAGCCTTCATACCCAGAAACAGGCGCTCCAGGAATCCATCGAGGCCCTGGGCAAGGAGATCGAAAGGATTCGCTCGAGGAAGGAGAATGCCGAAAAGGACCTCGCCGTTCTCGAAGAGAAACGCCTCACCATCGTTGAGCATCTCGCCGGCACATACGGCATCGAACAGCCGGACGAGGTATCGGTCCAGCTGCCCGCGGATATAGAAGAGGAGCGCGAATCGCTCACCGCAAGGATAGCCGAAATGGGTGAGATCAATTTCAGGGCCGAGAAGGAATATCTTGAACTCAAGGAGAGGATCTCCTTTCTGGACAAACAGAAGGAAGACCTCCTCACCGCGATGGAATCCCTCAGGAAGACAATAACGAAGATCGACCAGTTCACGAAGGAGCTCTTCACGGAGACCTTCGACAAGGTCAACAGCGCCTTCTCGCGGTTCACCGACCTTCTCTTCAAAGGGGGCAAAGGCCACCTTGCGATGAACGCGGATCAGGGCGGCGTCGACCTCTTCGTCCAGCCCCCGGGCAAGAAAGTGACCAGGATGGAACTCCTCTCCGGCGGCGAAAAAGCACTTATATCCCTTGCGTTCCTTCTCGCCCTCATGGACACGAAACCAAGCCCCTTCGCGCTCATGGACGAAATAGATGCGCCCCTTGATGACGCGAACCTCGCGGGGCTCCTCGACATCATTCGGGGAATGAGCCTCAAGTCCCAGATCATCTTCATCACTCACAACAGGATAACCATGGAGTACTCGGACATGATATACGGTATCACCATGGAAGAGCAGGGCATATCGAAAACGGTGTCCGTAAGGCTCTAGGGCGCCGGGCCCCAATCCCCGATCCTCTCCAAATGCTTTTTTGTACAATGTCGCCACATCATGTTGATATGCTGTATACTTCCTTTTCTGGTCGCCTTCCGCGCGCTGCGGGGGGAGGGATTTTTTTCTTGACATTTTCCCTTAGAACACTATGATTTATTATTATAAAGGGGAAGGGGGCGTTTGGAACATCAAGTCTATCACTATATCTATACCGTTGTTACGACAACAACGGTTTCATTTTTTAACGTGTCCTCTTTTAATAATAGTTTACTGAAAGGAGGTGGGATTTACCTTCAGTAGGGGAAATGTGTTTTTAAAAACGCAAAGGGGGTTATTATGCAGCCAACAGCACCAGCAGTACCTCCTGTCACGCTTCCCGATGCATCGGTATTGATGGCATCCTGGTATGTGTGGTGGGTTCTCATCATCGGACTCTTTCTCATGACCTTTATCGGCACCTGGCTCATAACAAGGGGGTGGAAGGAATGAATCCGATAACGTACCTTGACTTTCAGAAACCATCAGCGGAAATGGCGGTATGGGGCAGCATCGGCGTTGGGCTAATGCTCCTTATCTCCATCATTCTCGGATTTATGAGCAAGAGAAAGGTGGCGAAGGGATCCTTCGAAGAATACCTTGTCGGCAAACGGGATATCGGCCCTGTCGTGACCGGTTGCGCCCTGGCGGCCTCCTACCTGTCCGGCTGGGCATTCGCCGGAAGCACGGGCGTTGTATACGCCGTCGGTTTCTCGGGCATGTGGTTCGCGGGCATCTGGAGCCTTCTCGGCCTCATCCCGTGCTGCTGGCTCGCCGCCGTCAAGACTGCCGCCTTTTCGAAGAAGCTCGGCGCGGCCACCCTGCCTGAAACGATCGGCCGCAGGTTTGAGAGCAAGATGCTCCAGACCGTTGTCGCCATCTGCATGCTCTACTTCCTCTTTATGTATTCGGTTGGTCAGCTCAAGGCGGCAGGCGGCGTCTGGTACGCCACGACCGGTCTTCCCGCGGTATGGTGCCTGCTCCTGTCCATCTTTATCGCCTGGCTCTACATGGTCCTCGGCGGCTATGTCGGCACCCAGTGGTCCATGGCCTTTCAGGGCGCATTCCTCGGTTTTGTCGGTGCGCTCCTCGGCATATGGGCGATCATCTGGGCCGGCGGTTTCTACGAAATATCCGCAAAGCTCTACATGGAACCAAAGGTGGGCCCCGCTCTCATCAAGCTCATACGGCCCGAGCTTCCAAAGGTGGGCCCGACCCAGCTCTTCTCGAGCCTGGTGGGCATACTTGCCACACCGGTCATCTTCTTCACCATGGCCATCGGTTTCCCGCACAACGTCAGCCGGTTCCTCGGCATGGGTACCCTCAACAAGAAGGGCTACTGGACGCTGATCATCATGGTCTATCTCATCGCCGGCGTCCCCATCATGCTTGACTGCTCCAGCAACGGCCTTGTCGCCAGGATGATCTACGGTACGAACCTTTTGAAGGTCAAACCCTGGGCGGCGGACCTCGCGGCGCCTGAGCTGGCCATGGCGGTCGGAGGCGTTCCCCTTATGACACTTTACGTCATGGGCCTTTTCGCGGCCGCACTCTCCACGCTTGCCGGCATGGTCTTCATCATGAGCGCCAACATCACACGGGACGTCATCAAGCTGTGGTGGCCGCAGGTATCGGACAAATCCATGCTGTACCTGGGCTACTTCCTCATCGCCCTCTTCCTCTTCCTGCCGTTCTACTGGACGCTCGTCAACCCGCCGCCGCTACTGTCCATCTTCATGGGCCTCGCGGCCATGGGTCTCGGCGCCATCTTCGTCTTCGTGACCGCGGTCTCCTATTACTGGAAGGGCGCGACGAAGTGGGGAGCGCTCTGCTGCGTTCTTTACGGTACGTTCGGGAGCATGTACGGCGGCTACAAGGTCCTCTTCAAGAAGGAAATCGGCCTGGGGACCTTCGAGTGGTGGCTCGTTATCGGCTGCGGCATACTCTATTTCGTCGTCAGCGCCATCACGAAGAAACCCTCCAAGGAATTGCTCGACAGGCTTTTCCCGGCAAAGACCTGATATCTCGCGCAACGAACATCAAGAGGGGCTTTTACAAGCCCCTCTTTTCTTTCAACCCGTAAAGGGGGTTGGGATCGGGAACACTGTATAGGAAGGAAACGGAGGGAACATGGAGACATACACCGTTGCGTGGCTCGCTGCAGGAGTGGGAATCCTGGCATATTTCATCTACAGCAAGTTCAGGAGGAAATAGGGACTACCAGGACAATCCCTTCGACGTAAGATATTTCTGCGCTTCACTGTTGCCCATTCGGGCTGCCGTTCTGTAATCGCTGTAGGCCTTCTCGTTCTCCTTCATGATCTCGTACACCTCTCCTCGGCTTGCATACGCCGACGAGTTCTTCGGGTCGATGGATATGGCCTTCGAGAAATCATCAGCGGCCCTGCGGTATTCCTTCAGGAGATAGAAGACGACGCCCCGATTGTAGTATGCCTCGTAATAATTCGGATCCTTCCCGATGGCAAGGGTGAGGAGGTCTATGGCCTCTTTCGGATGGCCCGCGTCAATGAACTGGTACGCCTGTTTGTAATAATCCCTGGCGGTCATATTGTTCTCGTCGCTGTCTGAACAACCGACGCAAGCGATGAGCGTGCATACAAGAAAGACTGCAAGAAAGCATCTCATGGGGCCTCGCTAGATTTTCATTTGCTGATGGAGACCCCATGATTCTAACCTGATGTGTCCCTTAAAGTCCAAACCTATATTCACCGGGCCCGTCCGCAATGCCCGGCCATTCCGCGGCGTTACTTGCACCTTCCGATCTGTCCGGAATCGCATTTCGAACCGTCCATCCAGATCGCCTCGGACAGCTTGGCCCCGCTGAAATTCGTTTCCTTGTCCGTCAACGCCCCCTTCAGGTTCGCCCCCCTGAGGTCTGCGTCGTTGAGCAACGTCCCTTTCAGGTTCGCCCCCGACAGGTTGGCCCCGTCCAGCTTTGCCCCGTAAAAATCTATCCCCTCGAGGTTCGCCTGGGACAGGTCGCACTTGCTGCACTTGTTCGTCGTGTTGAGCTTCTGAAGGTCCTGCTGGTTGAACGCTGACACGCCGACGGGTGCACACAGGAATGAACCCGCGATCAAAACCATCAAAACGACCGCTGTTTTTCTCATATATAACCCTCCTTCGCGAGAATAAGAAAGGCCGCCACTCGCGTGCACGATGGCGGCCCGACCATCCTTTATAACCCTTCAAAGACGGTCACACCGTCTTTGAACCCGAGTTATATGATAACCTATTAATATTCTACCCTCACTCCCCGGCATGTCAATACCTTTTGGCACATCAAGCACATTATTGCTTGACAGTCAAAAAAACCCCGTGCTAATCATTAGCATGATGCTTGGCTTTTCTGATCCCTGGGTCTTCGCCGGTTTCAGCCTCACGGTCCTTTCCGTCTTTTTCTGTATCCTCTATGGCATCCGCAACTGGAACAGGGGCGGCATTGAAAAGGAAGGAGATTACCGGGAAGAGATACAGTGGGAGCGGGAAGAGATCGAGCTTATCGAGAAGCTTCCCTGAGACCCTATGTTCTATCTCATTACATTTACCCTCATCTACCTCGCCGTCACGGTCTATTTCAGCTGGCTCGGGTATCGCAGAACCGTCACCGTGTCGGATTACCTCCTTGCCGGACGCCAGGTCCATCCCGTCACGATGGGACTCTCCTACGGTGCCACGTACATCAGCACGTCGGCCATCATCGGTTTCGGCGGCGTGAGCGCCGTGTATGGCTTCAGTCTTACATGGCTTTCGTTCCTCAATATCATGGTGGGTGTCTTCATCGCCTTCGTGATATTTGGCAAGAGAACGCGGAAGATGGGCAAGGCCCTTGACGCCCATACCTTTCCGGAGCTTCTCGGCAGACGGTACGAATCGAGGTTCGTCCAGGGTTTCTCAGGCCTTATGATCCTCATCTTCATGCCTGTCTACACCGCCGCGGTGCTGATCGGCATCTCGCGGTTCATCGAGGTCTACCTCAACATTCCTTTTGCCACCGCCTTTCTCGCCTTCCTTCTCATAACCTCCTGTTTCGTCATCTGGGGAGGCCTTAAGGGCGTCCTCTACACGAGTGCCTTCCAGGGGGTCATCATGGTTGTTTCCATGATAGTCATCGGGATCACCAGTTATTATTCACTGGGGGGCATATCCGAGGCCCACCGGTCGCTCGATGCCGTGGCCCCCTACGTTCCCCACTTCCTCAAGGAGGCAGGGCACAGGGGCTTCACCGCAATGCCCGAGACCTTTTCCTCCATCTGGTGGTATGTGATCACAACGATGGTCATGGGCGTGGGCATCGGCGTCATCGGTCAGCCCCAGCTCAACGTCCGTTTCATGACGCTCAAATCGGACAGGGAGATCAACCGTTCCGTGCCCTTCACGGCGATATTCATCCTCTGCACCACGGGGGTCGCCTACGCGGCCGGGGCACTGACGAACACATTCTTCTACAACACGTACACCGAACTTTCCATACATGCCGTGCAGGGGAACGTGGACAAGATAATCCCCCTCTACATAGACCGCTTCTATCCCCAGTGGTTCGTGGCGCTCTTCCTCGTCGCCCTCATGTCGGCCGCCATGAGCGCCGGAAGCAGCCAGTTCCATGCCCTCGGCACGTCGCTCTCCCGCGACATCTTCGAGCAGGCCCTGCTCAAGGGAAAGTCCGTGGCGGAGACCACGATAGTGACGAGGGTGGGCATCGTCTTCAGTATCTTCGCCACCCTTATCATAGGACTCGTTCTACCCGAGAGCATCGTCGCCGTTGCAACGGCATTCTTCTTCAGTCTCTGCGGCGCCACCTTCATCCCCGTCTATCTGTTCGGACTCTACTGGAAACGGGGCACGAAAGCGGCGGCGAAGGCCAGCATACTGTCCGGTTTCTTCGTATCCCTCATCTGGATGCTCCTCTTTCACGAACAGGAGGCAAAGGCCTTCGGCCTGTGCAGAAAACTCTTCAATATGCAAACCCTTGCGGGCCATCCCTGGAACATGATAGACCCGCAGGTGATCGCGCTGCCGATAGGTCTTATAGTTTTCGTCGCCGTATCCCTGGCGACACGCCCGGTGCGGGAAGAGACCGTGAAGAAGGCATTCGTTCACATTTGAGTGCGATAGGACCTATAAGAGAATATGGGAGCTATGGGACATATAGGACCAATAGGACGCATTGAAGGCTTTTCCCTGGAACCTGTGAACGTGAAACCTGAAACTTTTTTTTGAGGAGGTTGCTATGGGTAAGCGTTATATCCTCGGTATAGGGCTCAGCAACAGGGTCGAGAATGCCGCCGAGTTCCAGAAGGTCCTCACGGAGTGCGGCTGCTACATCAAGACCCGCCTCGGCCTCCACGAGGTCAGCGAAAACCTCTGCTCCCCGGGAGGGCTTATCATCCTCGAGGTGTACGGGGGCGACGCGGCGGTCGCCGAAATGGAATCGAAGTTCAAAGCCGTCAAGGGCCTGCAGGTCCAGAAGATGGCATTTGAGATGTGAGAGGGACGGGTGACAGGTAATGGGTGATGGGTGATGGGAAGAGAAAAAGAATGGCGCGAATGTTCCGGCCGACACGTCATGGTGCAAGATGGGTCGTCCCGGGCATTGTTCTTGTTGTTGCGCTCTTCTTCACCTCCATGCTTCAGGTGAACACCGGAGTTACCGGAGAATCGAGTGAGATGACCGCGGCCGCTATCATGGTATCGAAACCCGCGAAAAAAGTACTCGCCCGGCAACGGCCCGACACTTCTCAGCTCATCCTTGTCCGAAACGATGGACCATTGCCTCATAATTCCACTCTCTACGCATTTGAAAGGAACGCTGGCACCTGGGCCCTCATTCTCGGTCCCGTGCCCGCCATGACGGGCAGGAACGGTTTTGCCGGGACAGGCGGCAAGCGCGAAGGTGACGGCAGGACCCCAACCGGAGCATACCCTCTCGGCTTCGCCTTCGGTTACCCCTCCCGGATCGACTCTGCCATGCCCTACCGCCAGATGACGCGCGACGACATCTGGGTAGACGATCCCGATTCTCGCGATTACAACCGGCTCAAAAAACGCGGACAGACCGCGGCCCGTTCCTTCGAGGACATGGTCCTCCCCGACGACCGCTACAAGTACGGCATCGTCATCGAATACAACGCGGACCCCGTTATCCCCGGCCTCGGCAGCGCCATCTTTCTCCACATCTGGAAGAACGAGACCACTCCCACAGCGGGCTGCATCGCCATATCAGAGGAAAACATCCTTAAACTCGTCCGCTGGCTCGGCCCGGCAAAAAAACCAGTGATCGTGATAGAGTAGAAGACGCTTTCAGGTTTCAGGTTTCAGGTTCCAAGCGAAAAGACTTAGAGGATATGACAATCCGTCAAGATACACGCTCCACAGTCTGAAGAGCTTGCCTTTAACTTGAAACTTGGAACCTGGAACTGCCTGACAAAAAAAGGGCGCCCCCTGGAGGGCGCCCTTTTTTTGTCAGGCTTCACTTACTGTTTCTTGAATTCCTTCTCCATCGCTTCCTTTGCCGGCTTTACATACATGTCGCGGAGTTTCGGTTTTTCGATCTTGCCGGCGGGGTTGCGGGGGATGGTGGTGTATATCATCTTTTCGGGCCATTTGTACTTCGCGAGGCCCTTTTCCTTGACGAAGTTGATGATCTCCTCGTCTGTGATCGTTTCGCCTTCCTTGGGCTGGATGATGGCCATGACAATCTCCACGAGCCTAGGGTGCGGGTACCCGAGGACCGCAACGTCCATGATCTTCGGATACTTGCGCAGGGCGTCCTCGATCTCGGCGGGGAAGATGTTCTCCCCGCCCCTGATGATGAGGTCCTTGGCCCTGTCGGCGAAGAAGATGAAGCCCTCTTCATCCATGTAAGCGAGGTCGCCCGTGTAGAGCCATCCGTCCTTGATCGTCTTTGCCGTCATCTCGGGGTTGAAGGCATACTCCTTCATGAGGCGGGGACCCTTGATGAGAAGCTCACCCACGCCGCCAGCGGTCAAGGTTTTCCCTTCACTGTCGACGACCTTTGCGTCCATGAAGACCGTGGCTTTCCCAATGGAGCCGGGTTTTCTCATGATGTCCTCATCGTAGCAGTTGGTGAGGCCTCCGCCGCCACCCTCGGTGATGCCGTAGATGTTGGCGATAGGCAGGTTGGGGAAGAATTTCTTGGAATCCTCGAGCAGGACGTAGGGAACCGGCTGGGCGCCGATCTCGATGTGGCGCAGCGCGGAGAGGTCGTAATCCTTGAGATCGATCTGACCCGTTTTCAAGGCATTGATCACGTCTGACCATGTCGGCACCGTGTTCCACCCGCCGGTACATTTCTCATCGGCCATGCTCCTGAGATAGAACTCGGGTTGCGTTTCCATCGCCATGAGGACCTTGCCTGCCGCAATGTAGCACGGGAAGGAAAGAAACAGGGTACCACTGTGGTAGAAGGGGTGTGGTGACAGGTACACGCTGTTGTACCCTTCGTTGTAGGTCAGGGCGTTGCCCAGGCCGATGTAGAAAAGGCTGCTATGGGTATGGGAAACAGGTTTCGGTGCGCCCGTGGTGCCCGAGGTAAACATGAGTTCCGCCATGTCGTCATCGGCCGTTTCGAGACAAACCGCGGCGGCGTCGCCCTTTTCCGAGATCTCCTTATATGATTTCGTACCGGCGGGGATGGTGTCGCCGAGACAAATGAAGCTCCTGCAATAATCCATCTCTTTCATGATGGGCTCAACCCTTGCGTTGAACTGCTCGCCGAACATGAACACCTTGCATTTCGTGACGTCGGCGGCATACTTGATGTCGGCGCTGGCAAAACGGAAGTTCAGCGGCGTCACCGTTGCGCCCGTCTTGAGGACCGCGATGTAGCTGGCGTACCACTCCATGCAGTTCATCATAAGGTGGAGAACGATATCACCCTTCTTGATACCGCAATCCTTGATGAGATAGTTGGCAATCCTGTTCGCCTGATCGTCAAACTCTTTCCATGTGAGACTCCGGCGCTGTTTCTTTGACGGATAGCTCTCGATAATGAACTCTCTCTGTGGAAATTTGCTCGCATTGAGCCCCGAAAACATTGCGAAATTCATAATAACCCTCCTTGATGAAACGCTTTTTTTTTATTGCTTTAGGTCCCATCAGCATGATAAAAAGATTTAGGATTCTTTGTCAACAGGAAAGTAAAAACCAAATACCAAATACATTCAGGAGGTCTTGCCATGGCAGAAGTCTTCACGCACATAGGTGAAATCTTGGCACGCAACGCGCGCATGTATCCCAATGACGTTGCCCTCGTCGAGCGCACGCCTGCGGAAAAGAAAAGGGTCGAACTCACATGGAAGCAGTTTGACGATCAGGCGAATCAGTTCTCCAACGCCCTCGCGAAAATGGGGGCAAAGAAAGGGGACAAGATCGTCCACTTCATGAACAACTCCACCAAGTGGCTCGTTGCCTACTTTGGCATCATCAGGACGGGAGCCTGGGTGGTGCCTCTCAATTTCCGTTTCACATCAGAGGACGTCAAGTACTGCAGCGACGTCGCGGAACCGATGATCATGGTCTTCGATGAAGAGTTCACCGACAGGATCGAGGCGATAAAGGGCGATCTCCCCACGGTGAAAAAGTACATCTGTGTGGGCGACAAGGTCCCGGCGTGGGCGGAATCCTACGACAAGCTCATCGCTTCCGAGTCCGCGGCAAATCTCAACGTCACCCTTCTCCCCACGGACGAGTGCGGGCTCTATTTCACCTCGGGTACCACGGGCCAGCCGAAACCCATTCTGCTCACCCACAACAACATGTTCTGCGCCTGCGTCACCGAGAACGCCCATCACAAGCAGACGAAAAACGACTGCTTCATCCTCATCCCTCCGCTCTATCACACGGGCGCCAAGATGCACTGGTTCGGCAGTTTCATCGTCGGCAGCAAGGCAGTCATCCTCAAGGGAGTGTCACCGGAATGGACCCTCGAGGCGGTAAGCGAGGAAGGCGGCACCATCGTGTGGCTGCTCGTCCCCTGGGCACAGGACATCCTCCTCAAATTCGACAAGGGCGAGATCAAACCTTCCAACTACAAGCTCGAGCAGTGGCGTCTCATGCACATCGGGGCACAGCCTGTTCCCCCCGCGCTCATCAAGCACTGGAAGGAATACTTCCCCACGATGGACTACGACACCAACTTCGGCCTCAGTGAATCCACCGGCCCCGGCTGCGTACACCTCGGGCTGGGCAACGAGCACAAGATCGGCGCCATCGGCATTCCCGGCTTCAACTGGGAGTTCAAGATCGTCGACGAGAACAACAACACCCTGAAACAGGGCGAAGCCGGCGAACTCGTCGTCCGCGGCAACGGCGTGATGCGCGAGTACTACAAGAACCCCGAGGCAACGAAGAAGAGTCTCATCGACGGTTGGCTCTACACAGGCGACATGGCCCGCGTGGACGAGGACGGCTTCATCTGGCTCGTCGACAGAAAGAAGGACATCATCATCACCGGCGGCGAGAATGTTTTCCCCGTCGAAGTCGAGGATTTTCTCTACACGAACTCCAAGATCAAGGACGCGGCGGCCATCGGCATCCCCGATGACCGGCTGGGCGAGATCGTTACCGTCGTCGTCGAGCTCAAACCGGGCGAGACCATGACCGAGGAAGAGGTCATCAAATTCTGTGAGCCGCTGCCACGGTACAAGAGACCGAGAAAGGTCTTCTTCGGCGACGTCCCGCGGAACCCCACGGGCAAGATAGAGAAACCGAAACTGAGGAAACAGTACTCCGGCATGGAAGAGGCATTCAAGATCAAATAGGGAACGCAAGGCATGGAAAGACCGGGATGACACATCCCGGTCTTTCCTTAAGAAGCCTTCCTTCGGAAATAATCGGTGCCTTAGAACGTGTCCCACAAAAAGCCCACTCTCGAAGAAACCATCGGTTATACATTCAGGAACAGGGAACTTTACAATCAGGCGGTCACACACAGCTCCTGCTTCAACGAGAAAAGAGAGGTCCGCCGTTCCGACAACGAAAAGCTGGAATTCCTCGGAGACGCAATTCTCAACACGGTCATAAGCATCATCCTCTACAAACGGTTTCGCGGCAGGGACGAGGGATTTCTCAGCAATGCCCGTTCAAGCCTCGTCAAACGGGAGACACTGACAGCGATCGCGAAAGAGATCAACCTCGACCGCCATATGAGCTACGGCAATGGAGAAGGAAGCGTTCCCGAGGAATCGAAGGTCCTTTCGAACATGGTCGAGGCCCTCATCGGGGCGCTTTACCTCGACAGCGGCATACGCAATACCTCAAAGATCATCCGCAGGCTCTTCTCGGCCTACTTCACCGAGGAAAAGCTCACCGAAAAGAACCCCAAGAACATCCTGCAGGAACTCTCTCAGAAGAAGTGGGGAGTCCTGCCCCGGTACAAGTTCCCCCGCAAGACCAGGGATGGCTTCGCCGTCATGGTCTTCATAGGAAAGGAACACAAGGCGCGGGGTACCGGGAAAAGCAAGAAAGAAGCCGAGCAGAACGCGGCCCGCAACCTGCTCGAACACCTGTCGGAAACAGAGATCTGAAGATGATGATGGGACAACGGAAAAAGGGCAATGACCAATTGACCAAATTCCAATGACCAAACAAAAAGACAATAACCAATAATCAAATCTCAATGACCGGAGAAACAGGCAATGATGAATAACCACGAATGGTGCAGGTATCTTTTTCCTTGATCATTGAGATTTGGCTATTGGTCATTTCTTGTCTCTTTGGCCATTGATACATTGGTTATTGCTCTTTCCCTGGTCATTGTGATTTGGTCATTGGTTATTGGGCCTTTTCTTTCGTGCGCCCATGGTATATCCCCGCAACAACCATACCGGCCAGAAGGATGAGGCACAGGACGATGAAGTAATCCCCGTATCGCGTGTAGAACGTCATGGTATCCTTGAGCGCATAGCCGCCCCTCAGTACCTCCTCCGTGAAGATGGGGGTCTTGCCCCGGATCCGGCCCCTGGGATCGATCACGGCACTGATGCCCGTGTTGGCGGCCCTCAACACATACCTGTCCGTCTCGATGGCGCGGAACGCGTAGACGGCGAAGTGTTGAAAGGGTGCCGACGTCCTGTTGTACCAGGCATCGTTGGTAACGTTCACGAGGACCTGGGCCCCTTCCCTCACCGTTTGATTGGTAATATAGGGGAATATTCCCTCGAAACAGATGAGGATGCCGATCCTTCCCGCATCCGTCGTGATGGGCGCATGCCCCTGGCCGGGGATGAAGTCCGCGCCCATGGCGGTGATCTTTGCGAGAAAGGGAAAACAAGAGACTATCGGGGTGTATTCTCCAAAAGGGACGAGATGGACTTTGTTGTATATCGCCTCGGTCCTTCCCTCCCCATTCACGTAGTGGACACTGTTCAAGAGCTTGCCTTCCCCTCCCAGCCCCACCGTCCCGAAGAGGAGCCGGGACCCTAGCATCGCGGGCACGGCCTTTACGTATCTATACGCACGAATGTCACGTTCGATCATGAAAGGTATCGCCGTTTCGGGCCAGATGATGAGGTCGGAGTTCTGCGCAAGGCCAAAGCTCAACCGGTAGTACCTGCTGACGGTCATCATCTTGAAGGCGTCGTCCCATTTCACGTCCTGGCCGATATTCCCCTGTACTATTGCCGTCCTGAACGGTTCTTCGTCCCTGTGTTGAAGTCTCACAAAACCGTAGGCCAGGGAAGAAGCTATAAGAACGATCACCACGGCAGTCCATATCCGGGATACCCTCCTGTGGACCCACAGGGAAAAGATGATGCCGTTCACTGCCGCTATCAGGAAGGAGATGAAATAGGTCCCCGTGACGGAAGCCACCTGTATGAAGGGAAGGAAGCTGTATTGCGAGTGACCGAGGAACGCCCAGGGAAAACCCGTCATGACCGCTCCCCTAGCGTACTCCAGGACCACCCACACGGGCGCGGCGAGGATATAGGATGGCACGGAGGTCCTCTTCTCCAGGTACGCGCAGGAGACCGTGAAGATCGCCATGTACAGGGAAAGATAGAATGCAAAGAGAAGGAGAATGAGAACGCTCACGGGGACATTGATGCCCCCGTAACTGTTCATGGCGACCACGACCCAGTAGACGGTGCCGAGCCAGGCCACCACCCCGGCCGCAAACCCCCGCCTGAAGGAAAGGGGGAGGTTATCCCTGTCGATGGCGCGCAAGAGCGGCACCAGGGCGATGAAAGCGAGGGGAAAGAGGGACACCGGCGGTTGTATGAGGACAAGCATGGCCCCCGACAGCAGCGCATAACCATACCTCGCCGGAAATGACGAAAAGCGGTTCCTGGACTGCAAGCTATTCATCGATAAGTGCCAGGTAGGCAGGATGCCCGAGGACAACCCCCATGAGATTCTTTTCCCGGTACCGCATCTTTCTCGCCTCCGAGGCCCCTTTCGTGTGGTCATAACCCAGAATGTGAACGATACCGTGGACAACAAGGCCGAAGAGCCTTTCGTAGAAAGGGATACCAGCCGCACAAGCCTCATCGGCCGCGCGCTCCACGGAAATGACGATATCTCCGACGGCCTCGCCGGGCATTCCATCGAGATAGGAAAAGGAGATCACGTTCGTGGGACGGTCCTTGCCGAAAAGGTCCCTGTTCATCAGGGCTATCTTCCTGTCATCCACGAGCAATATGCTCAGATCCCTATTGTGAAGCTTTAAAGAGGCCAGTAATTCCCCTGTTACCTTGCCGATCGCCTTTCGGTTGACCTTCATCAGTTTTTGGGAGTTTTTTATCAGAACCGCCATTTGGTGTCCTTTCCGGGTATTCGATGCGATGATGGAAGATCCCGATGAGTATCGTGATGAAGCTCTTCTGGATCGCGTGGAGGTCTTTGAGGGTCAGTTCGCACTCGTCGAGCTGGCCATCGAGGAATATGCCCTCTATGATACGCTGGACGTGGTTCTCGATCCTCTTGGGTGTGGGGTCCTCGAGCACCCGCGACGCGGCTTCCACCGCGTCGGCAAGCATGATGATCCCCGCCTCCTTCGTCTGGGGCTTGGGGCCGGGGTACCTAAAATCCTTCTCTTCGATCACGTGGAGAAGCGGGTCTTCCTTTCCCTTGGCCTTGGTATAGAAAAAGCTCGTAAGGCTGGTGCCGTGATGTTCCTGTATGATGCCCGTCAGTCTGCGGCCCAGTTTGAACTCCTTCGCCAGCTCCACCCCTTCCTTCACGTGGGACATGATGATCAGCGCGCTCATGTTCGGGGTAATGCCCGCGTGGACATCCTCGGAACCGGTCCGGTTCTCGATATAGTAATGGGGCATCTTCAGCTTGCCGATATCGTGATAATATGCCGCGACCCGCGTCAGGAGCGGGTGGGCACCGATGGCCTCGGCCGCCGCCTTTGAAAGGTTGCCGACAACGATGCTGTGATGGTACGTCCCCGGAGCGTTGAGCATCATCTCCCCCAGGAGAGGGTGCTCGAGATTGGCAAGCTCCAGGAGCTTTATGTCCGTCGTGTAGTCGAAGAGATTCTCAATGACAGGAAGGAGCCCGAGGACGATGAAGCTGCCGGCAATGCCGTTGACGATCACGAAGGCCATCCTCAGGGCGACGCTTCCCGATGACCGGCCCATGAAAACATCGGCGGCGAGCATGAAAAAACACATCAGGAAGGCAGTGAATATACCGGCCTTGAGGATGGTATTGCGGTTCTCGCACTTGCCCGAGAAGTACGCGGCCAGTATGGACCCCGAAAAGGTGTAAAGGAAGATGCGCAGGCTGCTGTCGAAGGAGAATGCCAGGGCGGCGGAATAAACGAGTGAAAAGATGATTGCGATCTCGGAAAAAAGGACGATGCGCACCACCATCGCGAAAACGAACACGGGAATGATATAGAAAAGGTCCTCAAGACGGCTCTGGGCATAACTCTCGAAGATCAGGTGGAAAGATTTCACCAGGGCCAGGGAAAAGACGGCGAAGACGGAACAGAAGATGAGGTCCTTCTTCGAGAGATAGAACTTCTTGATGTTCCTCTCCGAGTATTCATACAGGATGGCTATGAGGAGGAAGAGAAGGATGAAGACGGCCGCGAACTTCTTGACCGCGAAGACCTCGCGCCTCTCGAGCGTGTTGTACACGGCGATCCTGGCCAGGTGGTCCGCGTTGATCCTCTCGCCCTCCCGCACGATCACCTCGCCCTTCTTTACCGTGATGTCGGTGCCGGGAACGGTGAAGTCCATGGGTGCCCTCAGGTTCTCCCTGGCTATATCGCCCAGCTGGTACTCGGCAACGAAGAATGGGTTCTTTATGCTGACTATGAGGGCCAGGGCCAGGGCCAGGCAAAAAAGGATGGCCAGTTTCGCATAGCGGAGGTACGAGGGAGGTTTATCCTTTCCGTTCTGCATTCCTCAGTTCCTCCAATTCCAGGCGCCGTGCTTCATAGGCCTTGATTATCTTCTGCACCAGGGGATGGCGCACGACGTCCTTCTCGGTAAAATAGACGAACTTGATCCCCTTGACGCCCTTCAGGATACTCCTGACCTCGACAAGACCGCTCGTCTTCTTGTCGGCAAGGTCGATCTGGGTTATATCGCCGGTTACTACGGTCTTCGATGAGAAACCAAGCCTCGTCAGGAACATCTTCATCTGTTCCGAGGCGGTGTTCTGGGCTTCATCGAGGATGATAAAGGCGTCGTTGAGGGTTCTGCCGCGCATGAAAGCGAGGGGCGCGATCTCGATGACCCCTCTTTCTATGAGCCGTGTGGCCCGATCCATGTCGACCATGTCGTAGAGGGCATCATAGAGGGGTCTCAGGTAGGGATTGACCTTCTCGTACATCGTGCCGGGAAGGTACCCCAGCTTCTCGCCCGCCTCTATCGCGGGACGGGTGAGGATGATCCTCGACACCTCGCGCCTGTAATAGGCGGCAAGGGCCATCGCCATCGCAAGGTATGTCTTGCCCGTGCCGGCCGGGCCGATGCCGATCACGACATCGTACTTGTTCATCGCATGAACATATTGTCTCTGGTTGGTGCTCTTGGGCGTGACGAGCTTCCTGGAACCGGCGATATATATCTGGTCCTTCTCCATATCACCGGCCGTCTCGTGGGCATTGACGACGAACCTTACGGCGTGGTCGATGTCGGAAACGTTCACGGGAAAACCCTTCTTCACGATGCCGTGAAGCTCGTTTATGACCTTTCCCGTATCTTCAATATCCTTCTTGCCCCCTATGAGGGTAAGATGATTGCCCCGGATGCTCGCCTTGATATTGAAGTATTTCCTGAGGTACTTGATGTTCTCTTCACGCGGCCCGAAGAGACTTCTTGCCACGTTTATGTCATCGAAGGACAGCCGTAACAATCCTTCATCAGTTTTTTCGTCCAACAATCCTCTCTTTCCCCTGTTTTATTCCCTAATATATCATAAAACAGGAATTTGGAAAAGATGCAAGAATTTTGGCTGCCGCTCTTGCAAAGGACCCTGTTCGATGGTATGGTTTGAAAAAAAATCGCCGGAGGGCCTGCGAGCGGCACGCTCTCGGAAAGGAATGTCTTTTGCCCAAAAAAACGCTATCCTTCAAGACGGTATTGACGATAGGGGTCATCATAGGGATAGTGGTGATCGTCATCGCCGTCATAGCCATCCAACTTCAGCAGAAAAGGACCCTCAAGGCCTCCGTCGAGGGCACCCTTCCAAAAATGGAAGAGAAGTCGGGCTGGCAGGCGCTCTTCACCGACGGGGAAGGCGAACACCACTATGTCATCGAGAAAAGGCAGGACGGGTCCGGACAGGTTGTCGGTGTCTGGGACAGGCTGACGTACTCCAGGAAAGGCAGGGAGAATTACATCCTCAAACGGCGGAGGAACGGCATGTTCATAACGGGGATGGAAACCCTTGCCCGCCGCTTCACGTTCTACGACATCAAGTGCGGCAAAGAACCCCGGCAATACGCCATCATAAAGGTCTTCGAGGTGTCTGAGGACGGCAAGACGCTGGATTACGGAAAAACGGGAAGCCAGAAAGACTGGGAGGATGTCCCGGGGCAGACCGTCGTCGACAGGCTGGCAAAGATCGCCTGCCCGTAGGGAAAGCCTCTCGGGTCACAAGTATTTGTAAGTCGTCGGCATTTCGTATAGAATATTGCGTCATGAACAAGGTTCTCATCATAGACGACGAACGGAGCATCCTGGACTCCCTCTCGGGGATCCTCGAGGACGAGGGCTTCGCGGTGCTGAAAGCCAGGGACGGCAAAGAAGGCCTCGCCATCTTCGAGCGCGAAGCCCCCGACGTGGTACTCCTCGATGTCTGGATGCCGGAGCTTGACGGCATACAGGTCCTCAAGGAGATACGTACCCGGAAGGACGATGCTAAGGTGGTGGTCATATCGGGACACGGGACGATCTCGACGGCGGTGGAGGCCGTCAAGATGGGTGCCTACGATTTTCTCGAAAAGCCCCTCTCCATCGACAAGGTGCTCGAGGTCGTCTCGCGCAGTATCGGAGCGGGTCTGCAACACGACCCCTCGGTTGCGGACTTCAGACTGGAAGTGGCTCCCGGCGTCACCAGGGAAAAGCAGAAGACCATCGGAAAGAGCACCGTCGTCTACGGGGTGGGACTCCACTCGGGCGTTAAGACGGGGATGATCCTCCTGCCCATGCCGGAGAACACGGGCATCGTCTTTGAGACCATTCCCGACGGCGAACGCATACCCGCTTACATCGACTATGTCTTCTCCGTGGGGTACGCGTCGTCGGTTAAGGGCAAGAACAGCGTTGTGCGCACCATCGAACACCTCCTGTCCGCCTGCCACATGTACGGGATCACCAATCTCCTCGTCAAGGTGAGCGAAGAGATACCCATCTTCGACGGCTCGGCCATCGAGATCTGCAGGAAGATCGACGAGGCTGAGGTGATCGAACAGGCCGACGGGATCGAACCGCTCGTCATCACGGAAAAAGTGGAGCTCCCCGGTCTGCAGAACGGCAAATACCTGGCGGCAGAACCTTCGGACCGCTTCGAGATCGACTATCTCCTGGAACAGAAGAAGCCTATCGGGACCCAGCATTACCGGTTTGTCGCCGGTCGCGACGACTATGTCGCCAACATCGCCCCGGCGAGGACCTTTGGCTTCCTGAAGGACTTTGAACAACTCGCGAAGATGGGTCTCGGGACCGGCGGGCGCATCAACAATTTCATCATCCTCGGCGAAGACGAGGTCATAAACACGAAGCTCAGGTTCGCCGATGAGTTCGTCCGCCAC
>LVAA01000080.1 GCA_001603955.1 Syntrophobacterales bacterium Delta_02
GTCTTGACATATCAATATATCGTATGTATACATATTAAGTGTAGTTGATATCTTATTGGTACAACCGGAGGCCACGATGAAGGATCTCTTATCAGTGTTCAAGGCGTTATCCGATGAAACACGGCTGAGGATCGTGAAGCTTCTTGAGAACGGTGAACTCTGTGTGTGTCACATTGTAGCCGCGGTTGATATGTCTCAATCCAAGATCTCTTTTCATCTCAGAACCCTCAAAGAGGCAGGGCTCGTGAAGGACAGGCGGGAGGGGAAGTGGATGCATTACCGCCTCAATGAATCGGACCTGTTCAAACGGCTCCTCTTTCTTTCCATCGCCGAACGGATAAGAGAGGCAGACATGGAGAACGATCGGCAACGGTTGGAAGCGTTCATCGCATCAAGGCCGGAGGAGTTCGCCGATATAACGGCCGGGTGCTGCCGCAGGGCGTGAACATGGACGATACCGGCCGGAGACTTTCTTTTCTTGATCGTTTCCTGACCCTGTGGATCTTCCTTGCCATGTTTGCCGGCGTTCTGTGGGGATATTTTTCTCCCGGTGTGGTCGATTTCTGGAACCAATTCCAATCGGGAACAACCAACATCCCTATCGCCGTCGGACTTATACTCATGATGTATCCGCCACTGGCAAAGGTAAGGTATGAAGAACTGGGGAAAGTGTTTAAAAACTTCAGGGTCCTGGTCCTTTCCCTGATCCAGAACTGGGTCGTGGGTCCGATCCTCATGTTTCTCCTGGCGACTGTCTTCCTCAGAGGTTATCCAGAGTACATGGTGGGACTTATCATGATAGGCCTTGCCCGTTGCATCGCAATGGTGATCGTCTGGAATGACCTCGCAAAAGGCGATACGGAATACTGCGCGGGACTCGTGGCCTTCAACTCCATCTTCCAGGTTCTGTTCTTTTCCTTGTACGCCTATATATTCATTACCGTGCTTCCTCCCGTGCTCGGGCTCAAGGGTGTGGTGGTGGACGTCACTATCGGCCAGATCGCAAAGAGCGTCTTCATTTATCTGGGCATCCCCTTCATCGCCGGGGTGATCACCCGGTTCATTCTTATCAAGATCAAGGACAAGAAATGGTACCACGAGACGTTCATACCGAAGATCAGCCCCATAACGTTGATCGCCTTGCTTTTCACCATCCTTGTCATGTTCTCCCTGAAGGGGGAATATATTGTGAAGATCCCGCTTGACGTGGTGAGGATCGCCATTCCCCTGCTTATCTATTTTGTCGTAATGTTCCTCGTCTCCTTCTTCATGAGCATGAGAGTCAAAGCCCACTACGGACAGGCTGCCACCCTCTCTTTTACCGCCGCGTCGAACAACTTCGAGCTTGCCATCGCGGTGGCGGTGACCGTCTTCGGGATCAATTCGGGCGCGGCCTTCGCCGCCGTCATCGGCCCCCTCGTCGAAGTGCCGGTGCTTATCAATCTCGTCCATCTCTCGCTCTGGTTCAAGAAGAGGTACTTCCGCTATGCTGTGCAAACACCTGCAGGGGTCTGTTACATGTCCTGCAGGGACTGAGGAGGAGGAAAATCATATGGCCACGAAAAGGGTTCTCTTTGTGTGTGTCCACAACAGCGCCCGCAGCCAGATCGCGGAAGCTTTTCTCAACTCCCTTGCCGGCGACGGGTTCGAGGTGATGAGCGCCGGGCTTGAGCCGGGGGTGATCAATCCTCTGGCTGTGGAAGTCATGAAGGAGGTCGGCATTGACATTGCGAGAAAACAGACGAAGAGCGTCTTCGATCTTTTCAAGAAGGGAGAGCTTTTTTCCTACGTGATTTCTGTCTGTGATGAAGCAAGCTCCGAGATGTGCCCCGTCTTTCCCCAGTTACTGGCAAAGCAGATACACTGGAGTTTTGATGACCCTTCAGCTTTTACAGGTACTTACGAAGAAAGGCTTGCGAAGACCAGGGTCTTGAGGGATGCAATAAAGGCAAGGATCGAGAAGTGGCTTGAGGGACTTTCCAGGGCTGACCAAGACACCGTTGGATAAGGAGCAGGTCCCTGCCGTATTCCGTGTTCCCCTTCATGATCTGGTGTTGTTTTCAGAATACCGGGAGCTGTGTCAGCAGATGCTATCATGGTTTCAGCTCCCGGCCCATTCAACGTCCCTGTTCTCAGATAGATCAGGATAACTTGATCAGGACTTAGTCCCTCAACTGCCCCTTGGGTCATGGATCGTTATTTGCGAAATATCTTTTTTACGATCTCTCGCGCATAAGCATGCACCCAGAGCGTGCTCTGGTACGTGGACGAGAACCAGACCACGACGGTGTCCGTCTCGGGCGAAATGTAAAGGCATTGGCCTGTGCGGCCCGACTTGTAGATGTCGCCGTCCGGAAAGACCGCATCCCATTGATAGGATTCCCCCATACCAACGTCACCGAAATCTTTGATCATCCGGTCACCCATATTGTTGCCCGCCATGATCTCCGGTTTGGAAGCGGCATACACCTTTGGAAGATATGTTTTTGACACCACTTGCTTCCTTGCAACCACGCTCCAGCTTGGCGTGAAAAGCATGCCGAAGCGTGCCATGTCCCGCAGGCGTGAGCCGAAAAGACCATGGATCGACGGCTCTCCGCTCGGTGAGAGGACCAACAGGGCATCGCCCTCCATGCCCGCTTTACTCCAGATACGCTCGGTTATCAGGTCGTGGACGGGCTTGCCGGTGATCCTTTCCAGGGTTATCCCCAGGACATAGGTGTTGATCGAGGAGTATTCGAACGCTTGCCCGGGCTCAGCCACTTTCGCGGCCTTTTGCACGGCCGCCATCAGCGACGCGTCCTTGGGCAATGCGGCACCCCCGGTCATTATTGCGTAAAAGAGCGTGATCGGGTGCTCCGGCTTGCCGAGACTGCCTTCGCCAATATCCAGCCCGGATCTATGATGCAATACCGCGCCGACGGGGACCGCAGACCAGGCGGTCTCCTTCAGTTCCGGCAGGTAGGTGGAAACAGGCGCGGACAGATCGAGACGGCCTTCTTCTGCCATTTGGTGCGCCAGAAGGCCGACGATGCTTTTCGCTGCAGATGCCCAGAGGTGATTCTCCCATTGGCGGAGTCCAATGTATTCTTCAAAGACCAGTTTACCCTTGTGCACAACGGCAATGGCTTTCATCCTCGATCGCGGATCTTTCATCATCTCGCCCAGGGTCATTGTTCCCAGATCCGTGGTCGCAACGACCCTGGCGATCTCCGGATCCGGTGCGCTTTTCAGCGTAGCGACAGGGCCATTGCGGTGAATGATGGCCGCGGGGAGCACTTCGCTGAGATTTCTGGCGGCATAGGAACCCACATCGCCGGCTTCCTGCGCTGCCTCGCCGGTATAGGCCCTGCGGAAATAAATGGTCTCCTTGTCCGAGTAGCCCTCTTTCCACTTCCATACCGGGTTAACGTTTGCAGGAATGGTATACTTTTCGTTTGATCTCGATGCCGCGTCAGCCAGGGAGATTCCCGGCGGAACCACAGCAAACAGGATCGTACTCAGTAGAAGGAAAGAAGTGAGACGTGATTTCACCTGCTACCTCCTTATTTAAGCGATGCTGGCAGAAACCTTTCCCGGGGCGGCCTCCTGCTTTGTTTCGACACGGGTCCGGGAACATGGGCTGGCGGGCTGGACGTCCCGCGTCGCCTGAAGAACCTCCCCACAGTTCCTCCGGATCGTTCTTGCGGCAACGTCTCTCGTGGGGTCCTCCTCTTGTGATGATCCACCATTCCTCAAACCCCGGCACGATCCGAATTGGAGTGAAGTCGATCCTCACAACGGTCTCCCTGCGTTAACATCACGCCAGGAAGGGTGTGTCTATTTTGGAAACAGGAAGGTCACCACCAGCCGGGCGCCAAATCCTTGAGGGCCGTTGTCCGGGCTATCTGCCCAGTACCGCCCCCCCACACCGATGCTGATCCGCTGCTGACCGACCTGAACAAGCTTGCTGACCACAACCACAACCGGTGCCGACCACTGCTCGGCTTTCCAGTCATAAGTGGATTCGCTCTGCAGGGTAAATGTCCAGGCCGTCGGAGTAGTGTACGCCACAAAGGGTTGAATGAATGTGGCGCTGATATCGTTCCTGTCGCTATCGCCGGCCACGGACCAGATGTGGTTCGCCAGCGCACCCACCGTCCAGGGTCCTTTCTGCGTCAGGACCACGGCGGTTGGACCAATGCCCCATTTATCCGTTCCCAGCAGTTCCTCGCTGGCCGTGGGAAACAGGAAGACCGGCCCCGCGCCCCATATCATGCCCCCGCTGGTGGGTTTCTTGGGGGATAGGAACAGGCTCTGAACGATATCGCCCGTCCCGAACTGGCTCCCCGCACCCGGGAACAGATCCTCCTGATACACGACAGGCAAAATAGTGCGGGAGATCAGGTTCCAATCCTGCCCCACGGAAAACGGAACCACCGGCTGAATGTTCACATAATACCGCTCGCCCTTGTCGTCGGGGCCGTACCGTCCATCGTAGTTGAACTGAAAGGGCACGCTGATCAGCGATGCAACCGGGTTGGCCAACTCCCTGGCCAGTTCCTCGTTTTCGTCCGCCAGAGAAACGGCCGGCGGGGACAGGATGATAGCCATGATTGCCGGGACCAATACCTTCAGGGCGACCTGTTGGAATCTCATATTCGTGCACCCTCCTGCAGTGTTCAAATCACAGCGCGCAGTTGCCGGCAATCACGAACATCGGCATTTACGTTAATCACCAACTAATTCAATGATAGTGATCATCTGTCTGTGAGGCAATGCTTTTTTTATGCCCCAAAGCCGCAAAACCCTGCCAATAAACAAACCAGGGCGACTTTCAGCAAGCAACAAAAGACTGCAGCCGGCAATCTTATGTCGCCCTTGCGGAATAGCCCGTATTCTGCAAGAATAATAAAAGGAGGTGGGAAATTGAGCTATATCGTAGGGATTGTCTGGTTCAAGAATGAGTCTGCCTACCGCAGGGCGCGTGAGATGTTTACCGATTCGCAGAATATGCCCGCAACCTTTGAGAACTGGAAGGCCCTCGTCAAAAGGGAGCTTGAAGAGATCAAGAGTTCCGGCAATATCGCGATTCGCGCGGACTTCAATCCGGAAACGTTCATGGATTTTTGCAGGTCCCGTGGATTTCAGGCGAATTCCCAGGCGAGAACGGCCTTCGCCGAGCATGTCGTGCTCGAATACCGGAAGACAGGCAAGGGGACGATCATCGAATAACCCGCATACGGACGGGACGCCGTCGAAGCGCGGAGGGCGTCCCCGCATTTCTTTCCAGTTAGCAGAACAATTTGTTATGACGTCTGACGTTTTGACGATATACTCTGCATAAGGTTACCCTTCTGTGGGAAGGCAGCTATGGTAGAGGATAATTGCAGAAGTGACCAAAGCACATCGTTCCTGAATGGAGATCCAAAACCTCCACTTTCCCACCTTAACGATCAAATGAGGAACCAATGAATGCGATGATTGAAGAGTCCACGGTCTTAACGTTAAGCGACCTGCTTGACATATCCGCCTTTCAGGATCTGCTGGACAACCTTTCCCGGCTGACCGGCATTGCGACGGCAATCCTGAACCTGAAAGGAGATGTCCTCGTCGCTTCCGGCTGGAAAAGGATCTGTACGGAGTTTCACAGGAAGAACAGGATCACTGCCGCAAGATGCCTGGAAAGCGACACCGTTCTGGCAGGCAAATTGGCCCAGGGGGAGCATTACAGCCTGTACCGGTGCAATAACGGACTGGTCGATGTTGCCGTCCCGATAAACATTGGAAATGTACACGTGGGCAATCTTTTTATCGGACAATTCCTCATGGCATCACCCGATCTTGGTCTCTTTACGCGGCAAGCTGAGGAATTCGGATTCGACAAGGATTCATACCTGGAGGCACTCTCGGAAGTTCCCGTTCTGTCAACGGAGCGAATAGACCACGCTATCGAGTTCCTGACAAACCTCACGACCATTATTGGGAACACGGGGCTGGATAAGAAGAGGCTGTTCGAGCTGAACAGCCGCCTTGAGCAGCGCATTCACGAACGGACCGCGGAGCTCACCTACAGCAATGAAAGACTCCGTGTTCTTACCGAAGCGTCATTTGAGGGGATCATCGTTACTGAGAATGGAGTGATCATTGAAGCAAACGAAAGGGTCTCGGCAATGCTGGGATTTCAACAACCTATAGAGATCATCGGGATAAAGGTAACGAATTTCATAGCTCGCGGGAAGCGGGAGGATGTCGAACGCAAGATGTTGTCCGGCTACCAGGAACCGTATGAAACACTGGGGCTCAAGAAGAACGGGGCGATATTTCCCATGGAGGTCCGTGGAAAAACGTTCTCCTATCAAGGCCGACAGGTCCGTGGGGCTGCGGTCCGCGACATCACCGAGCGCAGGAAGGCCGAGACCGCGATCCGGAAATACTCCAACGATCTCAAAGAGCGCAACAAGGAACTCAATTGCCTCTACTCAATTTCGGAGATCGTCAGGAGAACCGATATTCCCCTGGAAAGAATACTGCAGGAGTGTTCATACATTCTTTCTCAGGCATACCAGTTCCCCGAGATCACCGCATGCCAGATCATCTGGGATGATCACGAATACAATACGGAGAACTTCAGGAAGACCCCATGGACGCAAGAGCGCGGGATCATGGTCCATGGCGGCCAGGCAGGAACCATCAGGGTCTGTTATCTGGAAGAAAGGCCAGAAGAGTCCGAGGGGCCATTCCTGGCCGAAGAATGCAAAGTTCTCAATTCCGTTGCGGATCTTCTGGGGAGGTCTGCTGAGCGCAAACAGGCAACGGACGAACGGGAAAAGCTCATTATTGAACTCCGGGAGGCCCTCGGGAAAGTGAAGACCCTGAGTGGATTTCTCCCTATTTGTGCGTCATGCAAGAAGATCCGCAACGATAAGGGTTATTGGGAACAGTTGGAAGCATACATAACAAAACACTCGGAAGCTCTGTTCAGCCACGGTCTCTGCCCCGAGTGCGCGCAAAAGCTGTGTCCTCAACTTTTCGAAAAGAAATGAACCATACCTGTGCTGCTTACCGGCCTCATGCCGTGATCCGCAACGCTCGAATTATCAGCTAATGCCGGGCTCGCGGGTGGAGCCGGCCGAAAGCGTCAGGCAGGAACTTCTTCAAGTTCTGCTTATCTCCTCCATAATGACAACCTCCGGCCTTCCCCGGGTGAACGAAGCGCTCTTTGCAAAGAATTCCTTCAAATAAGGAGTGGAAGAATGGAACTTCAAAGACTCCTCGTCCCTGTACTGTTCCACTATAACCAGAGTGTTCGGGTCGGCCTTGTCCGTGTTCAAAGAATACAGCACCGTTCCTTCTTCTTTGGCTACTTCAGGCATCAATACCTTAAACGCCGCCAACGCTTCATCCATCCTTCCTTCGACGACAGGCAACCTGGCAATAAGCGTGATCATTCCGATACCTCCATTTTCTATACGGATCAGGTAAAGTCTATAGCATGATGTCCGGACTATTAGCAAACACCGCAAGGGGGGGCGGGACGCCCCCGGTTTCCTTTCTTTGTCCTTAACCTGAAACCCGGGACCTCAAACGTGAAAGCATCTCTCGCCGGGTGCGATACGAAGCGTGGCTGCACGGGAGAGCCGGGGCCCCGCGACCCGCCGCAACCTCGTGCAGGAAGGCTGCCTCCTGCCCTCTCTCTATTTCCCGGGCGATGACGGGGGCGCGGACTGTTGTTTCTCTATCATCCCCTTGAGCTTCAGGGCGTCTTTGTGCTCCGGTTCCATTTGAAGCACCTTGTTGCAGAGCTCAAGGGCCTTCCCGTAGTCATTCAGCTTGAAACACGCGAACGCCTTCCAGAAGACCGGATAGGCCCATTTCGGGTCGCTCTCGATAGCCAGGTCGTAGACAGGCAACGCATCCCTGTATCTTCCCGATAATATCAGTATGTAGCCCTTCTCAGCGTAAATGTCGCCGACGGGAAGCTTTGAATTGTCCTTCCCCGACTTGACCAGTTCCAGCGCCTTGTCAAGATAGGGCGGAGATTCCCCGAATTTTCCCTGCGCATCATAGGCAAATGCGATGCGAAAAACAGTCCGGGCATGCAGGGGATCCATGGCGTGGGCCTTCTTGTAGCATTCGACCGCGTTTGCATATTCGCGCTTCTGGACGTACTTGTCGCCTTCGGTCCTCCAATAGGGGGCGTCCTGTACCTTTTCATCGGCAGCCCGGACCGCCGGGGCGAGAAACACGAGAAACGCAAGGACGGCAAGGATAATATATCTTCTTCTCATATGCAGACTCTCCTCTCGAGATATTACAGGGCAGGGACCCCTGGGAAGGCGGGTGGATCTCCCGGGACATCCTTCACACCCTGTGTTCTTCTCCATTGTCCACGAATTTCCGACACTTTGCAAGAGGCCAACCGGCATCGCACACTACCCCCTGTCAACGGGGATGGCAATGCGCAACGATATCGGGCATACTTCCCGGCATAGCCCGTTTCCGCACACTCTCCGTCGATGCCGTTCCAGCGCTTTCTCACCGCCGTCTCAATGCATGCTCGGCCGTCGCGGTGGCATCCCACACTTGCATAAACCCTGCTATAATCAGTCTATGGGGGGCTGCATTACGCCGGTCGTGGCTGGCATGTTGAGGCGTAATCGGGATGTTCAATGTGAATACCCCCTCTCGCCGATGCCCTATCGAGCGGACGATGGAGGATAATTCGCCCGTGACCAAAAAACCGACCTACGAGGATCTGCAACAAAGGATCAGGGCACTTGAGGAAACGGTCGCGGAAGCCAGGCGGGTTCAGGATGCGCTGTACGAGAGCGAGGAGAAGTTCCAGGCCCTTGCCGGTTCGTCGCCCTCAGCCGTCATGCTTTACCAGGATGACCGTTGGATATTCGCCAACAGGGCCGCAGAGAGCATTACAGGCTATTCCGCGAACGAGCTTCTCCAGATGAATTACTGGGACATCGTGCATCCCGACTACGAGGAGCTGGCGAAGGAACATGGCCGGAAGCGCCAGCTGGGGGAAGAGGCGGTAGACCGTTACGAGCTCAAGATCATCGCGAAAGACGGCACGGAAAAATGGGTGGGGGTAGCGGGAGCGCCCACGATGATCGGGGGCAGGCCCGCCGGTGTGATCTCGGCCGCCGACATCACGGGCCGCAAGCAGGCGGAGCAAGACCTGCTGCGTGAGCGCAACCTGCTCAAGACCGTTATGAACAGTGCGGGAAAAGCGCACCTCGTATATCTCGACCGCGACTTCAACTTCGTGCTCGTCAACGAAACCTATGCAGCCACCTGCGGCTACCGGCCCGAGGAGATGGTCGGGAAGAACCATTTTGCCCTGTACCCGCATCCCGAGAACGAGGCGATCTTCGCCCGCGTCCGGGACACCGGCGAGGCCTTCGAGGTTCGCGACAAGCCCTTCGAGTTTCCCGATCAGGCCGAACGGGGCGTGACGTACTGGGACTGGACGCTCAGACCGGTCAAGGACGAGGACGGGAGTGTAACGGGCCTGGTCTTTTCGCTCCAGGAGACTACCGAGCGCAAGAGGAATGAAGAAAAGCTGGAAAAGACCGTCATCGAACTCCGAGAAGCCCTGGCGAAGGTCAAGACGTTGAGCGGATTGCTCCCCATTTGCGCATCATGCAAGAGGATCCGCAATGATAAGGGTTATTGGGAACAACTGGAAGAGTACATCACAAAACATTCGGAAGCGCTGTTCAGCCACGGCATTTGTCCGGAGTGCCGGGAAAGGCTGTACCACAAGCTCTCCGGGAAAAAATGAACCGTCTTTCCGTCATCCGCCGGCTCGGCATGCGGTATCGTCGACAACAGGATGATCGAAGGGCAGGCGGTTGACATCCTTTCGGTTCCCGAAACGCTGGGACCCTTGAACCCTGGAGACGTCTTTCCGTTGCATATGGCCTCGCGACCTATTATAATTCTGCATGATCTCGCCCAGGACACCATCGCGTTGTCTTTTCCCGTACCGGACTCTGTTGATCGCCTTTTCACTGATGATGCTCTTCCCCTGCGCGGGCATGTCATCGTCGGATGCCGTCCGTTTCTTTCGGATGGGGGACGGGAAGATAAGCATACGGAACGAGCATAACGGACGGGAAGCCGCGGTGAACCTCTTTGATGCTGACGGCAGGTTCAACGAAAAGGCCCTCGATGCGATCGACAGGGTCTTCGGTTTCGCCGACGGCCGGAAGGGTGAGCATATATCGCTGAGGCTTCTCGTTCTGCTCGATCACTTCACCGACAGGATCGCGCCGGGCAAGACGATCCACCTCATTTCAGGGTACAGAAGTCCCGCCTATAACCTGAAGTTGAAGAAATCCGGCGGCAACGTGGCCAGGACGAGCACCCATATGGACGGTATGGCGCTTGACTTCTACCTGGACGGGGTTGACGGCAAGGTCCTGTGGGAGACCATCCGCAGGGAAAATTGCTGCGGTGTCGGTCATTATGGAGGCAGATACATCCATTTCGACTCCGGAAGGCCCCGGTTCTGGGAAGCAGCGACGTCAAAGACCGGCACAAAGGAAAGTGAATTCAACCGCAAGCTCTACCTCTCGACCGAATATGACCGCTACAGGCAGGGGGAAAGGGTTCACTTCTTCCTCACTTCATTAAGTGATTTTCCCTTCGGGATCCGCAAGAGGGCCGCATTGGTCGGGGGCGGTGACGGGAAGAACGGCAGGACGGCGCTCATGATCGAGGGACAGGACGGAGAAGAGTGTGTCATGATAAAAGACCGGAATGCGTCGCGGTCGATCCACGCAACACTGCCCGTCGGATTGGAACCGGGCCGATACAAGATTCAATTCGATTTCTGCAGAAGGCCCTTCGAACAGATGCCGACATCAACCATATCGAACGAAATAGAGATCGTCAAAGATAAAAAGACAGTTCAAGAGTCCCAGGATTCAAGGGTTCAAGAAGAAAAGGGGGCCCGGTAGAATTGTCTGCCCCCTCTTAAACCCGGGCCTTACTTCCCTGCCCCACCCGTCCTGCGGGAGCTTCTGCGTTCCATCTCGTCGTGGTACACGCGGGTGATGTCCCTTCTGCTTACCATTGACAGGATCTTTCCGGGGTCCTCCCTCTCCACCACCGGCAACTCCCGCACGTTCATGTCGGCCATGAGCTGCAGGGCCGTGTTCAGCGAATCCTCCGGCGTGACCGCCGTCACCCCCGTCACGGCTATGTCCCGCGCGACAAGGAGGCGGTGGAGCGAAATATCCGCCATGGCCGTGCGAAGATCGGTCATGGAGATGATCCCGACAAGGTTGCCGTTCCTGTCCACCACGGGAAAATCCTGTTGATATGAATCCGCCATGAGGTCCACCATGACCTCGAAACCCATCTCTTCGGGGATGGTCTCGATCTTCCTGTCAGGCACCAGGGCATCCCGCACCAGAAGGTGATCCATGATGTCCACGGAGTATTCCCCCACGTGAGCGGGAGAATCGACCCGTGTGGCTACCTGCTTTTCGTAGAGGGTTGTTTTCTTCCCGAGAAGAAGGTATGAAAGAGCGGAGACGATCATCATGGGGAGGATCAGGCTGTAGCCTCCCGTCATCTCGGCGACCATGATCAGGGCCGCGATGGGAGTCTTTGCCACACCGGCAAAGAAACCGCCCATGCCGACGAGGACAAAAGCAGCCGGCTGGGTCACGATCTCCGGGAATGCCCTTGCGCAGAGGTTCCCGTAGAAACCGCCAAGCATGGAACCGATGAAAAGGGATGGGGCGAACACGCCCCCGCTCCCTCCGGAACTGATGGTCAGCGACGTGGCCACGATCTTCCCGAACACGAGGGCTAACATGAGACCTATCGCAAGCTGCCCGTCGATCGCCGACTGGATCCATTGATATCCACCCGCGAGGACCTCCGGCAGGAAGAATGCGAGGACACCGAGCATCAGGCCCCCCAGGGCCGGCTTGAGCCACTTTGGCATCTTGAGGGGCGCGAAGAACCGGTCTCTCGCGCCGTAGAAGACCTTGACGTAGAAATAACCCATCAGGGTACACAGAAGTCCCAGTCCGGCATAGAACGGCAATTGGCCCAGGGTGGCGAGCGTGAAGGCAGGGATCTTGAAGATGGTCGCGGTCCCGTCATAGAGGGTGAAGACCATGAATCCGACCACGGAGGACAGGATACAGGGAATGATCGCCTCGAATTCGAATTCCGCCGTACCGTACAGAACCTCGGCGGCAAAGAGCGCGGACCCCAGGGGCGCCTTGAATATGGCCCCTATTCCGCCCGCGGCGCCGGCCAGGAGCATGATGCGGCGCTGCCTTTCACTGACCTTGAGAAGGGACGCGAGTATGGACCCGAAGCCCGAGCCGATCTGCGCGATAGGCCCTTCCTTGCCCGCCGAACCTCCCGACGCTATGGTGATCGCCGACGCCACCGTTTTGATCACCGGCACCCGCTTGCGTACGATACCCTTTTTCCGGTGAAAACTGTCGATCATGGCGTCCGTGCCGTGCCCCTCCGCCTCCGGAGCGAACTTGAACACGAGGAAACCCGAGACCAAGCCTCCCAGCGCGGGGATCCACAACATCATCCATCGTTCGAAGGGAAAACCGAGAAAACTGAAACCGGCGAGATGACCGGGCGACAGGTAGACGATGAGGTCATGGGTGAGAAACCTGGTACCCACCTTGATCGCCCAGTTGAAGACGATCCCGCCCAGACCCGACACGATGCCTATAGCGATCCCCAGCACCGTACCTATCCAGATACGCTTAATGCGCCGCGGGGCGAATGGTTCAGGAATTCTGGCAATCATACGCGTTACAGTACCATGAGTATTATGGAGGGGAATGCAACGGCCTGTCCATGCGCTCGCCACATACCCGCAAAGTAAAAGAATAGCGCAGGCAAAAAAGGGCCGTCAACCTGTTTTTATTCTGGCATCGCAGATCTTGACGCCCCGGGAGGTGACGAACACGGGGTTGAGGTCCATTTCCCGGACCTCCTCATGGTCTCTGAGAAATGTCGAGATCCGGAAGAGGAGATCCTCGACTGCGGCAAGGTCAATGGAGCCGTTTCGGGGATTCCTGAGCACTGCGTATCCCTTCAGCTCCTCCAGCATCTCCCTTGCGTCCCGGCGTTCTATCGGGACGAGCCTGAAGGAAACGTCCTTCATTGCCTCCACGAAGATCCCCCCAAGTCCGCACATGAGAACGGGACCGAACTGCGGGTCGGTGAGCATGCCCACTATCACCTCCGCACCCGACCCCTGTTCCTGTACCATGACCCCGTCAAGCCTCTTTCCGGGATTGTCCGAGGTGAAGGTCCCGACCATCTCCCCGAATGCCTGTCTCACCTCGGCGGCATCCCTGAGGGACACCCGGACTCCCCCTGCTTCCGTCTTGTGTATCACCTCCGGCGACGAAAGCTTCAGCGTCACCGGGAAGCCTATCTCCGCCGCCCTGTCGGCTGCCTCATCCCCGGTTTGTGCCGGAAGGCTCCTGAGGACGGGGAACCCCTCCCTCTCAAGGAATGTGATGGCATCCACGGAGAGCATCAACGGTTCCATGTTCTCACCCCTTTCGAGTTCGACAACATGCTCACCTTCCACAGGTTGCCCATGGCCGACACGGCCCGCTCCGGTGTGGGAAGGATCGCGACCCCTTTCTTCCTGTCCAGTGCCCCTATCGGTCCGTCCCAAATGCCGGGAGGAGCGGTGAAACAGGCGATGACGGGCTTCCGGAAGGGGTCCACGGCCCTCATGTACTCGACCATCCCCTCCGCCAGTTTCAGGTTTGCCGACGCATACATGGCGAGGAAGATGACACCATCCGTCCCTTCGTCATCGAGAACCGTCCTCAGTATCTCGATGATGTTCCCGGGATCGTACCACGCCGGCCCCATATCTACCGGATTGGTCCGGATGGCAATGGGGGGCAGGAGTTCATTGATCCTGCGCTGTGTCTCTCCCGAGAAGCGCGACAGGCTGAGTCCGCAAGGTTCCAGGGCGTCGGACGCGATCATCCCGGGACCGGCCTGGCCGGAGAGGACGGCGACACGCGCCCCTCCCGGCAGGGGGCACGAATCGATCGCCTTTGCCGTATCGAGGAGTTCTTCCGCCGTGGCAACCTCCAGGATCCCCGCCTGACGAAGGGCGCCTTTCCAGATCGCATGGTTGCCGGCAAGGGAACCGGTATGGAACCGGCTCGCACTGTCGCCCTTTTCGCTCTTGCCCGCCTTCAAGGCGATGATGGGCTTCCTTCCCCGGAGCGACGTTGCGACATCGAGAAGCTTCCTCGGCTCGTCAAGCCCTTCTATGTAGAGGGCGATGACCCTCGTGGAGTCGTCCTGTTCGACAAGGTGCTCGAGAAGCTCGGGGAAATCGACGTTGCAGCGGTTGCCGAGGCTCATGAGCTTCGCCATGGCCACCCTCTGTTCGATGGCGAGAAACCCGCAGAGGTGGCAGATGCCCCCGCTCTGGCTGACAAGCGCGACGCCGCCCTTTTCTATTCTCGAGAACTCCGACGTGAACGACGCGTTTACCCCGGAGTTCAGGTTGACGAAACCGAAGGTATTGGGTCCTATGATCGGCAGACCGTACTGGCCGGCAATAGCCCTGATCTCCTCCTCGAGGGAAGCACCGCCGGGGTCCTCGATCTCCTTGAAACCCGCGGTGATGAGCACCACCCCGCTCACGTTTTTGCGCCCGCACGCGTGAAGGGTCTCGGCCACCGCGCCGGCGGGCACGGCGATGACCGCGAGATCCACACCCCCCGGTATCGCCTCCAGGGAAGGATAGGATATGAGGTCCCAGACCTTCCCGCCCTTCGGATTCACGGGGAGTATCCTCCCCCCGTAATTGCCGACGAGGCTTTTCATCACGTGATAACCGAGCTTGTCGAAACTGTTGGATGCCCCGATGACCGCCACGGAGCCGGGAGAAAAGAGCCGGGCAAGCTTCTCATTCATCACACAACCCCCCGTGTCAACACATTGAACGAAGTCCCCATTACTCTGTAGCACGACACCAAAGAAAAAACAACCCATTCCCCGGCACAACGAGGGCGCTCAGGAAGCAACGAAGGCCCCCCTCACTTGTCTTCCAGCATCTGCTCAACCTGCGCCATCTTGCCGAGGGCGATCTCCTCGGAGATGAGGACCATCCCGCAGGAGGGGCAATGGGGCAGATCCGTGGTGAAGCGGTTTCCCATGTAGGTGACGGTGACAGGCCCCGTCACCAGGTCGCAGCGACATCTCTCGCACTGCCATTTCAGTTGGTCCTGTCCTTTTTCTCCGCCGTTCATGAGACCCTCACTTCCATGCGATGACTGTAAGCGTTGTGGATAACGAACCCTTCGGTGGTCCTCTCATACTCGACCCAGAAGGTAACCTTGCGCGGTCTGAAGGAGGCCTTGAAGCGGTCCGTCCCGGGATGGCGGAACTTGTCGCCGCTCGTCTCCGCGTGATGAATGACCCGTTGCAGGTCCTCGTCAAGGATACGGCGCTCCTCCAGGATGCTGCGCACCTCCGGCCCTATCTGCAGCCTGATCTCCATGTGCTCCTCCTCTTTTATGGGCTCTTCGGGCCAAAACTCCTTCAGCAGGCGCTCCTTGAGGCGCCACCGGTTCTCCTGCCGCTGTGACCAGCCGGGGTCCCTGCGGGCCGCCGGGTCCGGGACCCGCCGATCCGGGAAAAGCAGGTCCAGCAGATGGAGTATTCGTTTGCCCGCCGACGCCAGCCTGTCACGGCACATGGCGCAATAGGCCAGGTAATCCTCTTCGCTTCTGTGGGCCCTCACGCGTGCCGTCTCGCGGGCGATCTCCGGGTTGGCATTCTGCTGGAGTCCCCCGAAACCACAGCATTCCGTCTTCCCCCGGCCGAGTTCCAGCTCCTCGACGCGGACCCCCAGTCGGCCCAGCACGTGCCGGACAGACGCCTGAAGGCCCGGTTCGGACCTCGTCGTGCAGGGATCGTGAACGACAAGACGCGGCTCACAGAAGGTCCTCGGCGGGACGGGTCCTCCCGTCTCGTCGAGCACCGTCCACAGGGAGACTGCGGGAACCTCCGGCAGGTTCTCTCTGAACACCTGAAGGCATGTGGAACAGGCCAAGATCAGTTTCGGCCTTCCGAGGCTGTTCCACTGACCCCTGATCGCCTCCAGGCCTTCGTCGAACCGCGCCTTTGAGGCTGCCCACCAGGCCGGGGCCGCGCAGCATCCCAGCATCAGTCCGACCCCGCCCGCGAGGGCGGACCGCAGGTATTCGTACACCGCAACGACCTTGTCCGGTTGAGAACCAGCCAGCTGGCAACCCGGAAAAAAGGCCCGGGCACTGGCCTCAAGCCCCGGTTCATGACGGGCAAGGGCAAAGCGGTCGCTCATGCTGAAGGCCATGTCCTCGAGGGCGAATTCGTGGGCCGACGGAGGCATCTTGCCCCTCTCCACCATGCTCCGGCGTGCTTCACGGCAAAGGTCCTGCATGGCGAAGCCCTGGGGACAGACCACCTCGCAGAGCCCGCAGAGGCTGCAGGAATTAATGAGCTTGTTCGCCTGGTGTGCTCCCATTACGATGGACTCGTTATTGTAGATCTCCCTCGTGTATTTCCTGGGGTATGCCCCGAACCGTTCCAGGTAGACACAGACCTTCACGCATTCCAGGCACTGGCACTGAAGGCACCGCCGGGCCTCGCGGAGGGCCTCCTCCCCGGAATAACCCTTCAACGGATCGGCAGCCCTCACCGCCGGCAGGGGGATGACGTCGGCAATACTGGTAAAGAGGCGTGTCGACAGCGGGCCTTCTTTTTCCCGTCCCGCGGTAAGAGACACCCTCTGGATGTGGCGGTCAATGGAATTGGCCGCGAATCGGCCTTCGGCCGCCTGCCAGACGGGGGAGACCCTGCCGGCCCGGGGCAGCCCTCCCGCAAAGACACCTTCGAGACTGGTCCTTTGCGTCTGGGGTTCGATGCGGATATTTCCAGAACCGTCTTCCTCGAGACCCCATGGCCCGGCCTCCAGGGAATCGAGCCCCACGTAGACGGCATCGAAGCTCTCGAGGCACAGGCGAAGGAAGCCTGGTTCACCTGTCGCGGCCTCCACGTCCACCTCGAGACCGAGCTTCGCCAGAAGGGCCAGTTCCCCTTCTATGACGTTCCAGGGCAAAAGGTCCGGATAACCTTCGGCCAGGGACACCCCCGGCGTCTTCCCCGGCTCGAAAACACGGACCGAGTACCCCTTGCGCAGACAATCCCAGGCAACCGCGAGACTGCTCAGTCCGCTGCCCGCTACCGCGATCAGCTTGTCCCTGGCCGGCAGGGTAAAAAGTCTCTGGGGCTCCGCTTCCTGGCGCACACAAAAGCGTTCCAGCGCCCCTATCCGAATGGCCTGCCCTGCCTCGGACCTCTTGCAGCGCTCTTCGCAGGGGGCATCGCAGATGCGCCCCAGGATGTTAGGCAGGGGCATTACCTTGCGCAGTGTCCCGAGCGCCTCCGCCCCGTTTCCGCGGGCCAGTTGGCCGACAAAGGCACGGACATCGACATGCAGCGGACAGGTTGCCGTGCACCAGGGAGGCTCCTCCTGGATGCATCGGTCTTCCAGTTGACGCAGTTCTTGTTGGTCCATGGCAATGAGGTGCGAGGATCCGGGGCCGGGTGGCCCCCGACCCCGGATCCATTTTCTAGTGGTTACACTTCACAGTGCGTGGGGGCCCCTTATTGCGACCCCCTTCATTTCTGGGACGCAAGCCCAGCCAGGACCTTTTCCGGCAGGGCCGGGAGGTGTCTCACGCGCACCCCCGTGGCATCGTAAATGGCGTTGATGACGGCCACATGGGACGAGGTCAGGGGGAGCTCTCCGACTCCGGCCGCCCCGAAAGGCCCGTTCTCGCGGGGAGTCTCGATGTAATGGATATCGATCCTGTCGGGGATGTCCTTCGGATAGGGCAACCCGCAAGCATGAAGGGTGGTATGTTTCTTCAGGTCCTCAAAGTCCTCCGTGAGGGCAAGGCCGATGCCCTGGGCCACGCCTCCGTAGATCTGACCGTCCACGACGAGTTTATTGTTGATGCTGCCGACGTCGGCCATGACGGTGAACCCTTCCACGGTTGTCTTCCCCGTCTTCGTATCGACGGCCACCTCGGCCATAAACATGCCGTACATGTAGACGGAGAAGGGTGCTCCCTGGGCGGTCTCCATCGAGCAAGCGGAACACATGGATGCTGTCCAGGCACCGGAATAGGAGAGCGCCAGCTTCTCGGCCACCATCTCCTGGTAGGTGCGATAGGTACCGTCGGACTTGCGCATGGCGGCGATGAGTATTTCGCAGCCATTCTTGATGGCGTTCCCCGTCATCACCTGGGAGCGGCTGCCCCCGGCGGGACCGGAGTTGGGTGTGAGCGCCGTGTCGTTCATGACGAGGTGGATCTGTTCCGGGGTGAGCTTCAAGGGCCGTAAGGCCTTGTGCGCCGTGCCCAGAACACCCATGTCGGCCCCCTGGCCGTGGTCTTCCCATGCACTGAAGACCGTTACGCTGTTGTCGGGGTTCAGCTCCACGCGGATCTCCGAGCTGTCCGGCCCGTCAAGGCCGCAGCCGTAAATACCGAGGGAGATGCCCACACCCCTCTTGATATCCTCGGTGGACCCCGCTTTGGCTTTCTTCTTAGCCTCCTGGTAGAGGGGGCGCAGGTTGTCGACCATCTCCGCGAAGCAGAAGACCTCCGGCTCCTGACCTGTCGGGGTCGTGTCTCCCGGCCGGTAGACATTACGTGCCCTGAGCTCCAGCGGGTCCTCTCCCATCTTTGCCGCCAACTCGTCCATCAGGCTCTCGCCGGCAAGGAAGCTCTGCGGGGAACCATAGGCCCGGAAAGCCGATCCCCAGGCGTGATTGGTGCAGACCGTCCTTCCCTCGCCGCGGATGTTGGGGATGCCGTAGCCAGCGCCGATGAACTGGGCGCCGCGCATCGTCAGAAGGTCTCCGAACTCCGAATAGGGCCCGTGATCGACGCTCCAATCGCTCTCCATGGCGAGGAGCTTTCCATCCTTGTCGGCCCCGTACTTGACCTTCAGCCAGAAGGGTGAGCGCTTGCCGGTGTACGTGATGTGCTGGTTATAATTGTAGCGCAGGAAAACGGGGCGGTTCGTCGCCATGCAGGCTGCGCCGAGAAGTGCTTCCATGGTGGGGCTGAACTTGTATCCGAAGGTACCTCCCGCGGGATTCTGGATAAGGCGCAATTTCTCCGGTTCAACACCGAGTCCCGGGGCGATCATCGCATGATGGAGGTGGATACCGATGCTCTTCGAGTGGATGGTCAACCGGCCGTCGTCGTCATGATACGCCAGGCCCACGTCCGTTTCCATCGTAAGGTGAGGCTGGCGCTGCAGATAGTATTCCCCCTCGACCACGTACGCCGCCGACGCCATGATGGGCGCCGTCTCCTCCCCCTTCATGATGGGGATCCTGAAATAGATGTTGGGCGTGCCGGGGTGGATCTCAAGGGCGTCTTCCGCCATGGCGGCGGGTGCGCTCATGTAGGCGGGCAGTTCCTCCAGGTCGACCCTGACCTTCTCGGCCGCTGCATCCGCCGCGGCCTGCGTGTCGGCACAAACGATCGCTATGGCGTCGCCGTACTGGTACACCTTGTCGTCGCACAGGATAGGGCGGTCCCAACCGTCGCCCGCATTGGTGGGAAAGGTGATGAGACCGGTGATCCGGTTCTTGCCCTTCACGTCCTTGTGTGTGACAACCTTGAAGACTCCCGGCATCTTCTCCGCCTCGGAAGTGTCTATATTCTTGATATTGGCGTGAGATACCTTCGCCTGGACCAACGCAAGATGAAGGGTGTCGGGAGGCATCTTGACCCCCAGGTCGTCACCGTAATCCAGGGTGCCTGTCACCTTGGCGACAGCGGACGGCCTCGGATACTTGCTGCCCCACACCTCGCCATCGGAAGGCATTCTGAAGAGGAGCTCCGACGCGTCCATCTCGCCGCGCATCACCTTCGCGGCATCCATGACGGCGTCCACGATCGGCTTGTAGCCCGTGCACCGGCAGGCGTTACGATGTGTATTGAACCATTCACGGACCTCGTCCCTGAAGGGGTTCGGATTCTGTGCCAGGAGGGCCTTTGCCGAGACGATGAACCCCGGCGTGCAGAACCCGCACTGGGCACCGCCGTGAACGATCCACGCCAGTTGCAGCGGGTGGAGGCTGCCCGGGGTACCTATCCCCTCTATCGTCGTCACCCTCGCCCCGTCGGGGACCCTGCCCATCTTCGTGATGCAGGAGCGCACCAGCTTGTCGTCCAGGATCACGCTGCAGGCCCCGCACTCACCCTGTCCGCAGCCCACCTTTGTCCCTGTCAGTCCAAGCTGCCCGCGCAACACGTTCGCAAGGCTCTCATCGGCAGCGGCCACGACCGTCCGATTAACGCCGTTAACATTGATCGTCTTCTTGATCATTGGGGCTCCTCCTTTGTACATAATTCTTTCTATTATCCTTCTTATCCAGGGCATCCGCCCGACATGATCCAATGCTTTCAAGACAATTATGACACACTATTACCAATTTGTTTACCCCCTCCCCCACCAACCCTCGGAAATTCTCTTTTAACTATTACTTTTTGAAGGGAAAAATAGTTCCGGGCAAAGGCGAAGGACTTTGCCTCTCGCCCGCTTCGCTTGAGTCCGCAGAGATCGCAGAGAAAAGATTCGGCTTCGTTTCGGATGGGACTGATGAGAAGGGGACAGAGGGGGTCGGGGGTGAGGGAATATAGTGCCTGGAGGAGGGGGTATAGGGCCTATGACCACAGGAAAGATGAGTTTTTCAGGATAAGGATATTCTTTTTCTCTCCCGCCGGAACGGCGGGACGAGAAGGCCGCCGGATTTTGGGAGGCTCCGAAATCCGGCGGCAGTCTTTTCTCTCTTTTCTCCTCTCTTTGCGACCTCTGCGAGCTCGAGAGAGGCAAGTTTTAGTCTTCTTCACCCTCTTCCAGCACGCGGCGGAGGGTTTCGGTTTCGGCTTCGGTGAGCGTCTTCCTCTCTCTCACCATCTCGAGCGCCATCTTCGAGAGCGCCAGGTAGATCTCCCTGTGGAGCGGCATGTCCTCCATGGCGGCAAGGTGGGACCGGATCGTCTTGTCGTCTCCCCGCGCGACGGGACCGGTGAGCACCGCGACAGGGCCCCTCGTCTCTATGTTCTTCATCGTTGCCCGTATGATGGGGAGGAACGGCTCGAGGCCGACGTCTATCCTGTCCATGACGCCCATGCCGGAGTACATGAGGGCCGAAAGGAGGTTGCACACGAAGACGGCGGCAAGGTGATAGACAACCTTGTCCTTTCCCTCGATGGTATAGACCCTGGCCCCGAGGTCCCCGGCGATGACCCGGAGCGCGGCGAGGGCCTTTTCGTCGCCCTCGATGAATATGCTCGTGTCGGGAAGGACCTCGATGGCGCTCTCGACATCGGGAAAGGTCTGCAGGGGGTGGAGCGACCCCAGGTGAGCACCCTTTTCATCGAGGGGAGAGAGTATCGACGAGGGATCGGCGCCGCTGGTGTGGAAAAAGAGCTTCCCCGTCAGGTCACCGGCAGCCTCGAATATCTCCCGCGCGACGCCTGCTATCTGCCTGTCCTGGGTGGCAATGGCCACGGTGCCGCAGTTTTCAACAACCTCCATGACATCCGCCGTATACACCATATCGGCGCCCAGAAAACCACGGGCCGTCTCGAGCGCCGACGGAAGCCTGTCGGCTATGGCGGCGACGTCGGCCCCATTGCCCCTGAGAACATAACTCAGGGAGATGCCCACCTTTCCCGCTCCTATGATTCCGATCTTCATCTCTTCTCAAAGACCTCCTTCGGAAAAACAAGTATGTTCCTCAGGATCTCCAGCGATTTCGTGCCCACCGTTCCAACATAGTTCGTGCTGATGTCGGGATCGTCAAATGACCCTGAGACGCTGTATGTGACGTAGAGAAAACCCTTGTTCTTGTTCTTGAGGATGCTCCTCACGATGGGGATCTTGTCGATCGTCCTGTCGAGGGCCACCAGCGGTGAAACCTCGAGCGTCGCGTTGATGGTCTCCTTGCCGATGTCCAGGTCGCCCGTCCCCGTTATGACCATCGACGGGCTGTCGAGAAGAAAGTTGTTGGTGTGGTAGATCCCTTTATTGATCGTGAAGGAGGCGCCCGTCTTGCTGTACGCCAGACCGTCCTTGCCGAAATCGATCTTGCCCCTCACCAGATCGTACACGTTGAGAAGGGCGAATATCTTGGAGAGGAGCTTCCATTTCTTTATAACGCCGTCCCTGCTGTACACGGCCGTGTCGCCGCCGAGATTGGCCTTGAGGTCCTTCATCGTCGTCCCCTCCGTCTTGAGGGTGCCGGTGATGAAGGCCTCGCCGGATATCTCCTGGGATGTGCCCCCCATCGCGGCCATAAAAAGCCCCGCCTTCACCCGCGTCATCCTCCCGTTCGTGTACAGGGACGGGACGGGGCCGGAGAGATCCATCATGCCCTTCATATCCATCTCGCCGCCGAACACGCGCAGCTTCAGGTCGGAGACGTTTATCTTGCGGTCCGTCATGAACGCGTTTATCTCGAGGTCCCTGGCCGCAACGCTGCCGAACCCGACTTCCTTCGCCGTGAGTGACAGGTTCCCGCTCGAGCGCGCGAGGATGGTGTCCTTTTGCATGCTGGCAAGCCTGAACCCCTTGCCGCCCGCGAAATCGGCCGTATTGAACCTGTCCATGCTCACCAGGAGGTCGAACCCGGGTTTCTCGAAACCCCTGACCTTCAAAGACGCCTTCTTCAGGACGCTCTGGCCCGCCTTCAGTCCGTTCAACGTAACATCGAACTCATGACCGCGAAAATCGGCGGCGAGGTCGATGTCCCCCAGGACCTTCGGAAGGCCGGGTATCTTCATGAAGCCCTTCTTCATTGAAGCCGAACCAACGACCCAGGGCAGCTTCGTGATGGGGAAACGGAGGTCATTGACGGTGAGATCGACAGAGACATCTCCCCCCTTCAGATCTTCGCCAAGCGAGAAGAGCGATGCCACCCTCCCCGTGTCCTTCGAGCGCAGCATAACGCGGCTGTCGATCCTGCCCTCGCCGCTTATCTTTCCCGAGGCACGCACATTGATCGCGTCGAGATTGCCCGAGAGGTCATCCACAAGTATGTCTCCCGTCCTCTTCCAGGTGAATTTCACCGTAGCCTTGCTCTGGACGCCCTTCGCCTTTCGTATGACACCCGGCACGGCGAAGACCACATCGTCCATGTTGATGTTCCCGTTTGCCCCTATCTGGCCATCTGCCACGGTCACATGGGCATCGACGAGCGCCTTTCCCGACGCCTTGCCGGACTTTCCCATGATCCTTGCCGGGAGTCCGGGATCGACGTAACCCTTCAGAGAGGTCGCGAGACCGCCGGGGCCCCATTTACCCTGCATGGTCACGTAGGTTTCCCTGCCCGTCACCACCACGGGATCGAAGGTCATCTCCCGCCCGGCCAGGCGGAAAGAACCGTCCACGGTGAAGGATTGCCCCCTCCAGGAGAGTTCCGCGCCGCTTATCCTGCCCGAACCCCCCAGCTTCAACGGGTCTTTTTTCGTTCCGCTGTCCACCTCCACCGTCCCCTCCGCGACGCCTTTGCGGACCACGACACCCCTCATGTCCACGAACTCTCCCACGTGCTGGAGATCGATGGTGAACTTTCCCGCAAGTCGTATCCGCGGCTTCTTCCCGAAATCCATCGTCCCCTTGAGATCATGGAAGGCGCTGGCCCTGAAGGAACCCTTTCCGTCCGACAGGGTCCCCTTGCTGTCCGTAATGCACAGGACACCGGAGACATCCGTCAGTTTCTTGCCGTCATATTCACCCGAAAGGTTCTTCAATTCCAGTTCCGAAGTGAAGGGTTTCTTCTTCTCGTAGGTGATCTTTCTGATCTTCAGGAACCCGTCCCTGACGTACGCCCACACGTCATACCCGACCTCGTCCACTTTGAGGTACTCCTTGACGGTGCTCATGGGTATGAAACCCGATGTAACGTCGACACGGGAGAAAAGGAAGTCCTTCAGGCTCACATCGACGGTGAAGGGCACGTTGCGGTACCGCAGGTCGGAAAGGGCTATTCGCAGGTCGGGACCTTTCCTCGTGATCGTCGATCTCGCCGTCACCCTGTCGATAACGAGGGGCTTTTTGAGCCACGTATCCTGGAGGGTCAACCTGGGCGAATCACACGTGCCCGTCAGCGCCAGGGCCCCGTCGTAGAACGTGAACTCCCCCTTTCCGTTCACGGTGCCTTTCAGGACGGGGTCTATCTTCTCGAGACCGAAGGCATCGACCTCGATGGACCCGTTGATGCGGTGTTTGCCCTTTTCGATAACGCTGGCCCCTACCACCCTGATCTTGCCGGCATGGTCGGGATCGGTGATGGACGCCATGAAGCGCATGGGCGTCTTCGTATTGACGTTCTCGGCCACTATGGACCCGATGACCAATTTTCTGCCCCCGGCGGTCACGGTCCCGTTCGAGACCTCAAGGAGTCCGATGGAGGTGGAGAAGTCGCTCTTGCCCATCTCGACCTCGCCGACAGAAACATCGAAATCCTTGATCGTCAAACGCTCGAAGAATATTCCCCGTGAGAACCACATGCGGGTGGCGACGCTACCGACCCTGCCCGAAACGGGCCCCTTGAACCGGGTGTTCCCCAGGGTTATGGCCAGCGTGCCGTCGCTGAAAGACACGCCCGCCCTTTCGATCCTGAAGGTAATTCCCGTCGACCGCGTGAGGACATGGGACAGGACCGCGGGCAGGTTATGGACCACGATGATGACCCCCAGGGCCACGAGGACAATGCATATGGAGAGTATGACAATGACCTTCTTCATCAGGGTGTCCTTGCGAGTGCAAAAAGGGTGACGTCGGCGCTGCCTGCCGCCCTGAGGGTCCGGGCAGCCTCCGAGGCCGTGTACCCTGTCGTGAAGAGGTCGTCGACAAGGAGGATGCGCTTTCCCTCGACGGAAGACCTGTCGCGCACGTAAAAGACACCTTTCACGTTGTTCCTGCGCTCCCGCCGGGACAGGGTGAACTGGTCCCGGGTACCGCCGTGCTTGACAAGCACCCGGTGATCGAGGATTCCACCGGTAATGGCCGATATCTCCTCGGAGATGATGTAGGACTGGTTAAAACCCCTCTCGCTGAGCCGACTGCCCGAAACGGGAACGGGCAGGATACGGTCGAAGGCTCCCTTCAGGGGGCGGACCTTCTCCGCGGCAAGCCGGGCGAGCCGCCTGCCGACATCCTTTCTGCCCCGGAACTTGAAGGCGTGAACGGCATCGCGCAAACCCCCTTCGTAATAGAAACCATAGATGCCCCGTGAGAACCCCATCTCCGCCTCGCTGCAGGCCGCGCATGGAATGCGCCTTCCCAGCCATCTGCCGCATACAGGGCACACTTCAGTCTCCTTGACGGTCCTCAGATCGTCGATGCATCTTGGACAAAGGACGCTGCCATCCGCGCCGCAGACAACACAGGATTCGGGATAGAAGAGGGCTAATGCGCAGTTAAAAAGGCTAAGCACCGTACTTGTCGAGCCGCCCTCCGTGGGCAAGGGCCAGAGACATGAGTTCCTTGCTGTATATGGTTCCGGCGCTCCCGACAATGCAGTTCTTTTCGTGAAAGGTGAGGCCGTCCGTCTCACCCGTTTTCGTCACGATGAGAAGGGGAACGGGATGCCAGCTGTGTCCTTTGAGAGGGCAGGGCGTCGAATGATCGCCCGTTATGATGAGCGCCTGGGGATCGAGGGCCGATATCCCGGGAAGGAACTTGTCGACGTCCTCGATCGCCTTCACCTTCGCTTCGAAATTGCCGTCCTCACCGGCAACGTCCGTCTCCTTCACGTGGAAGAAGAAGAACTGGTAGTCGTTGTAGTTCTTCTTCAGGATATCCACGGCCTCCTCGTAACTGCCCGGCTCGTCCTTGACGTCCATGCCGAGGACCTTCGCGATCCCGCGGTACATGGGGTACGTCGCGATGGCGAGTGCCTTCATGCGGTATTTCTTCGTGAAGGGCGTTATGTCCGGTTTCTGGGAGAAGCCGCGGAGCAGGGCCCCGTTGGCCACCGGCTCAGCCTTGAGCAAATCCCTGACCCTGTCGATGAAATCGTTGACGACGCGGGCAGCCAATTCCGCACCTTTCGCCTTTGCGGTGGTATACGCGAAAGGCTTGTTGTCCTTGTGGGGGTCGGCGTCGGTAAGCTTGTCGCTTAAGCCAGCGCCCCTGAATATGGCGGCAAAGCGGTGCGACTTCCCGGGTTTGATGATGACCTCGACGCCTTCGACTTCTTTCACCGAGGCGGTGATCATGGCGCAGAGTCTTTCCGTCTCCTCCGTCGGGATCCTGCCCGCCCTCCGGTCGGTAACCACATCTTCCCTGATGGTACAGAAATTGGCCCGTGCCGCAAGGTCCCCGTTACGCAGGTCCATGTTGAGGCCGAGGACCTCGAGAACGCCGCGGCCGATCTCGTTGGTCACGGGATCGTATCCGAAGAGGCTGAGGTGCCCCGGACCGCTGCCCGGCGTGATGCCCGTGCCGACGGGTATGATCCTGCCGAGCACACCCCTTTTCGCGGCAAGTCCGTCCATGTTGGGTTTTCTGGCGGCCTCAAGGGGGGTCTTGAGATCGAAACCGGGGTTCGGGATATCTCCGAGACCGTCGAGTATAAGAAAGATGACCTTGTTGTCGTTCGATAAAAGAAGCTCGTCCATCATGATGGTTCACCTCGGGTCCATTCCGCCTCATCATAGAGCATACGCAGTTCGCTCATATCGGCGTGGAGGAATTCCTCCTTCTTCACATTTATCGTGTTCCAGCTGTAGCAGCTCTCGCAAAAATCGCTCCATTCTTCCTTTATGGCCTGGCACTTGGTACAGACGAAAGGTATGTAGGCCCGCTGCTCCATCGGAAAGGCACCCCGGAACTCCTCGACGGCGTTCTCCAGTTCTCCCCTGTGGATATAGGCCTCGGCCATCGCCCGGTGAAGACCTTTGAAGTCTTCGCCCTCGGCCATGAGAGCATTGAGGGTATCGATCGCCTCGTCGATCATCTCGAGGCGCAGACATAGCCGCGCGTAGAGAAAGGAGATGAGGTGGTCCTCGGGAGACACGTCGAGGACCCTGCGGTAGATCTTGAGGATGACCTCCGGATCGCCCCTGTCTATGTAGAGGTCTTCCATCTTCAGCAGGAATTCCACGTGGCCCGTCTTTGTGTAACCCCTTCCGTATACCCGGCCGGCCTCGTTCAGCTTGCCCGTCTTCTTGTAGGCCTCCCCGAGGAGGATGTAGGCGGGTATGAAGCGCTTGTCCTCTCCTATGATCGCCTTGAGCTCGTCGATGATCTTGTCCACGTTGGCGGAGAACCGCTCGTTGAAGAGGGTGCACACCTTCTCGTAGCGGATGCCGATGAGCCGTTTCGTCTCTTCATCGGTCTTGACGTGGCGCCTGATCTTCACTTCCACGCCATAGGCGCCGTCCCAATCCTTCTTCCATACGTAGAGGTCCCGAAGCAACCGTGCAGCCTTGAGACTCGATTCGTTTATACGAAGGATCTCTTTCAGTATACTCTCGTTCCTGTTGTACTCCCTGGCGGCAATGTTCACCTTCACCTTCTTGAAAAGGACGTTCTCCGTCTTCCCCAGGGCTGCCTCCGCGAGGTCGAGGGTCTGTCTCGCCTTGTCATAGTCTTCCATGGAAGCGTGGATGTCGGCGAGCGCGATGTACGTCTCCTCGCGGCCGGGGTTGCGGCGCGAGAGCCTGTCGAGCTGTTCGATGGCCTTCTCCCGGTCCCCCTTGAGGTCGTAGTGCCGCGCCTTTTCCAGGAGCTCGAGGTACTCCTCGCTCCTGCGCTCGGAGCGCCTGGCCATCCACGACGTTATGGTGGTCTTCACATCATAGAAGAAACTGACGATTATCGATACGATGACACCGAGACAAAAGGACGCGATGATGAACTCGGCCAGCGACAACTCCACGGGCCGCGTCCCCCCGTAGTAGAATTTCACGTTTTCGGGGTTCAAATGCGCGATGAAAAAATAGAAAACAAGAAAAAGCGCCAGAACGAAAAAGAATATCTTATACCGCATGCGTTATAAACCTTTCTCCTCCATTTGTCGCTTGCAGGTTATACAATACCGTGCCACGGGATTTGCTTCAAGTCTTTTCTCGCTGATCTTCTCCTCGCATTCCTCGCAGATGCCGTAGCTTCCCTTGCCCAACTTGTCGAGCGAGTTGTCGATGTCCTTGAGGATGGTGAGATCGTTGTCGCTTATGCTCATCAGGATGTCCGCATTGTACGTGTTGCTTGCGGCGTCGGCCATGTCCTGGATCCCGTCCGTCCCGAGGTTATATGAATCCTCCTTGAGCTTCTTCGCCTTGTTGAGTATGTTCTCGCGCATCTTGAGAAGTCTCTTCCGGTAGAATTCGACTTTTTCCTTATTCATGCCCCACCTCTGTGTTCTTATTTTCCTTCTTGACCCTATGTCTTTTTGCTTCTATCCACAGGCTTTCCAGGTCGTACAGCTCCCTGAGCGGTTCGAGAAAGATGTGGACAATGACGCTCTGATAATCGAGGATGACCCAGCGGCCCTCGTCGTATCCTTCCATGGCGAGCGGCCTGACTCCTTCCTGTTTCATGCCTTCCCGTATCCCGTCCGCGATGGTCCTCACGTGACGTTCGCTGGTACCCCCGGCTATGAGGAAGTTATCGGCGATGTCCGTGAGACCGCTCAAGTCCATTATGACAACGTCAAGGGCTTTCTTGTCGTCCGCCAGCCTTCCGCATACCTCCACCATATCATCGGGTTTCATCTGAGGACCTGTACAACCCCCTTTCAATTATTATCTTCTCCACGCCGGGCGGCACCAGGTACCTGATGGACCGCTCGCCCCTGAGGAGATCCCTCACCTTGGTCGAAGAGATATCCATCTTCGTCACCGGGTGAAGGTATATCTTCTTACCCGATTCGTGGCGGTAAACACCGTCTCCAAGGGCCGTCAGTTTCCTGCGCACGACCTCGGGCAACATCTCCGGTATATCCACCAGGGGCGAGGCGGGCCTCGTCATGACGATAAAACCGGTATGATAGAAGAGCTCTTCGTAATGGTACCACGTGTCTATCTGCCGGAAGGCGTCGACACCGACGATGAAATAGATGTCATCGAAACGCCTTTCCAGCCTTTTCAGGGTGTCGATGGTATAGGATACCCCGCCCCGCCGTATTTCGAGGTCGGAGACCTTGAAGAAGGCGTTGCCCCTGACGGCGGCCTTCAGCATCCTCAGCCGCGCGCCCGGGAGCCCGTCGCCGGTGTCCTTATGGGGAGGGACGTGGGATGGGATGAAGTAGACGCTGTCCAGGTGGAAATCCTCCCTGATCTCCTCGGCGACACGCAAATGCCCCATGTGCACCGGGTTAAAGGTTCCGCCAAAGACGCCTGTCGCCATTGTATCGTCCTTACGTCCGCAATTGCCCATCACCGAAGGCGATGAACTTCGTCACCGTGAGCTCCTCGAGGCCCATGGGCCCGAAGGCGTGCAGCCTCGTGGTGCTGATCCCCATCTCCGCGCCGAGGCCGAGCTGGAAACCATCGTTGAGCCGCGTCGAGGCATTGACGAGCACCAGCGAGGAATTGACCTCGCGGAGGAACTTCCAGGCCCTCTCGTAGTTCGCCGTTACGATCGCCTCGGTGTGGCTCGACCCGTACTTCCTGATATGGTCGACGGCCTCGTCCATGTCCGGGACCACCCTGACGGCCAGGGTGAGATCGAGGTACTCCATGGACCAGTCTTCCTTCGTCGCCTTGCCGATATCCTTGAGAATGGCCACCGTCCTCGGGCAACCCCTTATCGTGACACCCTGCCGGGAGAGTTCCCTGTATACCTTCGGGAGGAAGGCCTTCGCCACCTTCTCATGAACGAGAAGGGTCTCGAGGGCGTTGCACGTGGCCGGTTTCTGGACCTTGGCGTTGACGACGACGTCGACGGCCATCTTCTGATCGGCCTCGTCGTCGACGTATACGTGGCATACCCCCTTGTAGTGCTTGAGAACGGGTATGCGGGACCGTTCCACGATGTTCCGGATGAGGGCCTCGCCGCCCCTGGGTATGACGAGGTCTATCTCTTCCTCTCTTTCGAGAAGGCTGTAGATGTAGTCACGGTCCGCAGTGTCCACGAACTGGACGGCGTCGGGTGATATCTTCGACCCTTTCAGCGTTTCCACGATGAGCCGGTAGAGGGCCCTGTTGGAATGGTACGCCTCCGATCCGCCTTTCAGGATAACGCAGTTGCCGCTCTTGAGGCACAGGGAGAAGGCCTCTATCGTAACGTTGGGACGGGATTCGTAGATGATGAGGATGACGCCGATGGGGATCCTCATCCTGCCCACGAGAAGATCGTTGGGTCTTTTCCAGACCTTGACGATCTCCCCGACGGGGTCCGGAAGAGCCGCGACGTCTCTCAAGCTCCCCTGCATCTCCCTGACTATCTTGTCGTCTATGCGCAGGCGATCGATGAGGCTCTTTGCCATGCCCTCCTTCTCCGCCGCACGGACGTCCTTCATGTTCTCTTCGTACAGGTAGTCCTGGTTCTTCCCGAGTGCCTCCGCCAGGCGCTCGAGGACCCTGTTCTTCTCGTCCGTGGATGCGTGCGCCAGGATATCGGATGCGGCTTTCGCCTTCTGAGCAAGTTTTTCCGGTCTCATATCACCACCATATTGTCCCTGTGGACTATTTCCTCCGTGTATTTATATCCAAGCTCCTTCTCTATATCAAGACTTTTCAGGCCCTTTATCCTGTCCATCTCGGAGGAGGAATAGTTCGCGATGCCGCGGGCAACGACCGTGCCGGAAATGTTCTTCATCTCCACGCAGTCCCCGCTCGTGAAGTGGCCCTCGATCCTGACGACGCCGGAGGGCAAAAGGCTCTTGCCGTTCTCCATCACGGCGCGTTCGGCGCCCTCGTCGACCCATATGACGCCTTTCGGCTTGAAGGCAAAGGCGGTCCACCACTTGCGGCGGGCGAGCTTCCGTCCGGGGAGGAAAAGGGTACCGACCTGCCGTCCCCCGACGACCTTCAGGATCACGTCCCTGCTACCGCCGAGAACTACGCGCGTGGGTATGCCGTACAGGCCCGCCTTCTTCGCGGCCTCGAGCTTGCTCACCATGCCACCGACGCTTTTCTCGCTCGCCGATTGCGCCGCCGCCCCCTCTATCTCCTCATCGATCCTGTGGACGACGGGGATCATCTTCGCGTCGGGATGACGGTTGGGATCGCGGTCGAAGAGCCCCTCCACGTCGGAGAGGATGAGAAGAAGATCGGCTGTGGCGATCTGGGCGATGAGGGCCGACAGGTTGTCGTTATCGCCGAACTTTATCTCCGTGAAGGAGAGAGCGTCGTTCTCGTTGATGACGGGGACGATGTCCATTTTGAGAAGGGTGTCCAGCGTGTTGGTCAGGTTGAGGCAGCGCGTCCTGTTCTTTATGTCCTCATGGGTGAGCAGTATCTGGCTCACCTTCATGCCCTTCTTTTCGAAGTTCTCGCGGTACATCTTCATCAGAAGCACCTGGCCGATCGATGCCAGGGCCTGCCGCTTCGCTATCTCCTTGGGCTTGCGGGCAAGGCCGACGGTCTCCATGCCGCAGCCGATCGCCCCCGAGGAAACGATGATGACGTCGATACCTTTCTCTTTGACCTTCCTGACCTGCCGGGCGATGTCCCCGATCCTGCCGGTGGAGATCCTCTTCTCATCGTCGAGAAGAACGGAGGTCCCTATCTTGATGACGAGACGGTTAATATGCGCACCGCTTTTCCTCATCGTTCAGACCGCCCGGTTGAGGTTCTGCCTCAACGCTTCAACGCCCTCGGAGATCGCCGCGACCAACTCGTCCATCCCCGCAAGGGTAAGGGCGCTGACGACGATCGCCTTCTCTTTCTTTCTTTTCAGGTACGACCTCCACCGGGCAGACACGTCCGGGGTCACGAGGTCGGCCTTGTTGAGTATCACGAGCCTTCGTTTTTCCAGCATCGCCTCGCTGTAACTCCCCAGCTCCTCGAGGAGGGTCCTGTAATCTGCCCTCACGTCGCCGGAGGAGAGGTCGAGAACGATGAGAAGCGCATTCGTTCTCTCGATGTGCTTGAGGAAGGCAAGGCCCAGACCCTTCCCCTTCGACGCCCCCTCGATGATACCCGGTATGTCGGCGATGACAAAGGTCTTCTCCCTGTCATCGAGGACTCCCAGGGCGGGTGTAAGGGTGGTGAAGGGATAGTCGCCGACCTTCGGTCTCGCCTGGGTCAGCCGGGAGATGAGCGTCGACTTCCCCGCGTTGGGATGGCCGACGAGGCCGACATCGGCGAGGAGCTTGAGATCAAGGTGAAGCCAGCGCTTCTCTCCCTCTTCGCCGGCATCATGTTCCATGGGGGCCCGGTGGGTGGACGTGACGAACCTCGCGTTTCCCCTGCCCCCCCTGCCGCCACGGGCCGCGATACGGGTCTCACCGTCTTTAAGGACCTGGAACAGAAGCTCCGAGGTATCGCGGTCGTAAACAACGGTACCGAGGGGCACGTTGATCAAGACGTCCCCGCCTTCCCTGCCGGTCTTGTTCCTTCCCGCTCCGGCTTTGCCGCTCTCAGCTTTGTAGTTGCGCTTGTATCTGAAATCATGGAGGCTTGCGAGGTCCTTTTTCCCTGCTATGATAACGTCTCCTCCCTTCCCGCCATCACCGCCGTCGGGTCCGCCTCGCGGAATGAACTTCTCTCGTCGGAAACTTACACAGCCACTACCACCTTTTCCGGCCTCAACGTATATGATCGCTTCATCTATGAACTTCATCAAACAGGTACAACATGCGCCCTTCTCTTGTCACCTGCCATGTCGAACTTCACGATTCCGTCTATCAGGGCAAAGAGGGTGTCGTCCTTGCCTATGCCAACATTCTGTCCGGGATGGATCTTCGTTCCGTGCTGTCTCACGATGATGCTGCCGGCCTTTATGGCCTGACCGCCGTACATCTTGACGCCGAGTCTCTGACCCTTGCTGTCCCTGCCGTTGCGTGAGCTTCCGCCCGCTTTCTTGTGCGCCATGTTATGCCTCCACCATGATCTTCTCTACAAGCAGTTCCGTGAAAGGCTGCCGATGCCCTTTTTTCACCTTGTAGTCTTTCCTTCTCTTGTACTTGAAGACCGTGATCTTCTTGTCCCTTCCCTGCGCCACAACCTTTCCGTTGATATATGCACCTGAAACATAAGGGCTTCCGATGAGCGTGGTCTCTCCCGTATTGACGGCAAGAACGTTTTCGATCTTCACCTCGTCGCCTTCAGCGCCGGCGAACTTCTCGAGCCTCACTTTCTTACCTTCTTCGATCTTGTACTGCTTCCCGCCGTTCTCGATGATCGCGTACATGTGTTACTC
>LVAA01000252.1 GCA_001603955.1 Syntrophobacterales bacterium Delta_02
TATGTTATATAACTTTTCGAGGTTCCCATGAGAAAGAAGAGAATTAAGACATTTTCCGTTGATGAGAGAGTCTATGATGAACTGATAACATTCTTCCGGGACAGTAATGTGGAGGTCAGCCTCTCCTACTTTGTGGACAAGTCCCTCAAGGAACTCCTGAAATACCTTCGAGTCCTGCACCAAATGAAACAAGATGAGAGGTACACCGTTCCTATGTCCTATATCATCGACAATGTCGTCAGATCAAAATACATTAGTTCGTTAGAGGTATCGGGACCCGAAGGGACCCCTGAAGACATCAGGGACGAAATCGAGGAATGGCAAAACCGCTATGAGGCTGAAAGAAAGAGCATCCCCTATAAGTTCTATGGTTTGGTCAAATCCGGCAAGTTTGCTTTGTCTAAAGATAAGAAGCATGTCGTAAATATTAAAACTGGTACAAAATACACGGTCAGTGAAGAAGGCTTCATTCATGACTACCTCGAAGAGGAGGACAAACACCAGACTTGACGTCCTCTGATGCTCAAAATATAATCCCTCAAGACGAATTCAATCCTTGGGGGATAGTCATGAAAAAAGGGTCAATACTCTGCAATGTCTGTAAGAAACCAATGAAAAAGCCGGTTTGCGAGAGGTGCGGAAACACAAACTGCTACATCGTCATCTACTGGAAGGGCAAGCACTATTCCTTCAGGCGCGATTCCCGTGGTGAAGTCTATGACTACCGGGAAGCCTTTAAGGCCCTTGCTAAAATCAATGCGTCAATGGAAGATCAAAAGCATAAATTCAATCCTCTTGAATGGACAGACTCCAGTATCATGCAACGTAGATTCGAAAACCAGCTTGAGAACTATTACTCCGAGAAAGAAAATGAGGTAACGATCGGAGAACTGAGCCCGGAGTATTTGCGAATCATAAAGAACTATGTGCGTAATCCGATGATTCCGACCACCTGTTCCGTTCTATTCCGACCAGCGGTTATGTTTC
>LVAA01000081.1 GCA_001603955.1 Syntrophobacterales bacterium Delta_02
TTCCCGCCGTACTTGTAAGGGGCGCCCATAAAGCTCTTTGCCACCTTCACGAGCATGTATCTCTCGTCGCTGTTCTTCCAGGGTTTAACCGGGACATTCTTGAACGACACGATGGTCTCGGTGGTATCGCCGTCGTCTTCCATCCCCCTCGGGATGAGGATGGTCTTCCCGGGGGAGAGCCTCCTGCTCTTTCTCGAGGTGAGGTTATTCGTTGCGATGAGTTCGTCCTTTTCGACGTTGAACTTGCTTGCTATCTTGTCAAGGGTGTCGCCTCGTCTTACCCTGTATTCCACGATGTCGTCATCGTTTTCGGAGATAACCGGTTCTGCCGGTTCTTCTTGCCGTACGTGGGCCCGTATCGCCTTCGATGACGATTCCTTGCGGGTCTCTCTGACGGCAGGATTCTGGTCGTTGTTCCTGATGACGATCATTTGTCCAAGGGAGAGCTTGCTTGAATGGAGCCCGTTGATATTCTTGAGATGACTTACGGAAACACGATATTTCCTGGCGAGATTGTAAAGGCTGTCGCCGCGTTTTACCTTGTGTGTGATCTGGGCGGCGGTAACGATCAAAGGAATTGTCAGGAACAGGATGCCGATGCAGAGTACGCAGAAAACCAGCCGTCTTCTCATAGAACCCCTTTGTATTGGTATTATAGCGTCTAACATACCAAAGAGGGTTAAAAAATGTCAAGGAAAATCTCCTTCCCCGTGCCGCTAAACACTTGATTGGCCGGGTTCTTGCCCGCGCGGACGACGGATCCTGCAGAGGATCGCCGAAAAGGCTTCGTGAAATCAATCACATTTTTGTTGATTTTGCAGGTCTTTTGAAATGATAATATACAAAAAAAATCCTCAGGAGGCAGAGTTTATGGTCGATGTCGGACGAGAGATCATGTGGAACGTAGGACATACTGGTCAATATGTCAGTTATGCCTTCTTGGTCATTGTTGCTATTGTTCTCATCATGGGATTGAAAAAGCGCTATGCCATGTGGAAGATAGGAAAGCCATCTCCCATGCAATTCACCAAGAGGCTTGGCGAGAGGATAGGATATTTCATCGCGAACGGGATCTTCCATAAATCTATCCTGCGCGAAGCCTTCCCGGGTTGGATGCACTTCTTCATCTTTTGGGGATTCCTGATACTCTCCGTCGGAACGGCGCTTGTTGCGATCCAGGCGGACTTCACGGACCTTCTGTTCAAGGTGAAGTTCCTGAAGGGCGGTTTCTACCTGATCTTCTCGTTCTTCCTGGACCTGGCGGGTCTCATGGCCATTATCGGCATACTGATGGCCATGTACCGGCGCTACGTCACAAGACCGACACGGCTCGATAACAAGCCTGATGACGCCATAGTGCTGGTGTGGATACTTGTCGTGCTCGTGACGGGCTTCCTGGCGGAAGGTGTCAGGATCGCCTATTCGATGCCCGATTATGAGAAATGGAGTTTTGTAGGCTATGTAACGGCTTACATGTTCACCGGCATGCCGAAGGAGTCCATCGAAGTGACCCACAAGGTATTGTGGTACGTGCACATGGTCATTTCCTTTGGCCTTATTGCCTATATCGTTTACTCCAGGTTGCTTCACATCATCACCTCTTCGCTGAACATGATGTTCAGGGGTGTCGAGGATGTTCCTGAGGGAGCACGGGGCGCGATAGCACCCATCGAAGACTTCGAGAACGCCGAGGAGTTCGGCGTCAACAGCATAGAGGGTTTTACATGGAGGCAGATCTTCGACCTCGATGCCTGTACCCGCTGCGGGCGCTGTCAGGATCTGTGCCCGGCCTTCAATACGGAGAAACCTCTTTCCCCCAAGCAGTTCATACAGGATCTTAAGGGCGAATGGGAGAGGTATTGCGCCGGCACCAAGAACGAGGACGGCATAATCGATACCACGATCCTGGAAGAAACGCTGTGGTCCTGTACCGCTTGTATGGCCTGTCAGGTGAACTGTCCGGTGTCGATCCCGACCTTCGACAAGAACATAGAGATGAGGCGCTACCTTACGCTTACGCTCAGCAAGACGACGTCGGAGACGAAGCTTCTCTTCAAGAACCTCCAGAAGAACAACAACCCCTACGGCATGGGCAAGAAAGAGAGACTGGGGTGGACCGAAGGCCTCGACATCAGGAACGCCATGGAGCAGGAAGTGGAGTACCTCTACTGGGTAGGTTGCGTTGCCTCCCTTGACGACAGGAATAGAAAGGTGGCGAGGTCCTTTGCCACGATACTCAATCAGGCCGGCGTCAATTTCGGCATCCTCGGCACCGATGAGATGTGCTGTGGCGATCCCTCACGGCGCTGCGGTAACGAAGAACAGTATCTCGGCACCGCCCAGGGCAACGTTGAGCTTCTCAACGAGATAGGGATCAAGAAGATAATAACCACCTGTCCCCATTGCTACACCACCATCAAGAAGGAATACGCCCAGATCGGCGGCAACTTCGAGGTCTATCACCAGGCGGAGTTCATCAACAAACTGATCAACGAAGGGAAGCTCAAACTGAATCCCGCTCTCGAAGGAAAGGTGACGCTCCACGACCCGTGCTACCTCGGCAGGGTGAACGGCATCTTCGACCAGCCCCGCAATGTTCTCAACAAGGTCAACAAGGGCACTTACGAGGAGATGGGCAGGAACCACAACCAGAGCTTCTGCTGTGGCGGCGGCGGCGGTCGGATATGGATGGAAGAACATCACAAGAGGATCAACCATGCCAGGATCGACGAGGCCATAGCGATCGAGGCCAATACCGTCGTAACGGCTTGCCCGTACTGCCTTATCATGATGGAAGACGCCATCAAGGACAAAGAGAAGATCGAGACCATGAAGGCGTTGGACCTTTCAGAGGTGGTGGTAAAGGGCCTGTAAGAGAAGAGACCAGGGATAAGGATACGATAAAAGGATGGGGTGGTCGCACCCCATCCTTTTATAATTTGCGCGTCAAGTTGGCCGAATTACTCTTCTAAAGTAATAGCTTCTACGGGACATTCTTCTGTACAGGCGCCGCATTCGGTGCACAGTTCAGGATCAACTTTTGCCGTGTCATCAACAGTGATAGCATCGGCGGGACAGATCTCAGCACAGGCTCCACATCCTGTGCAGGCATCTTGATCAACTTTTGCAGGCATGTATACTCCCTCCTTTCAATTTTTACAATTTCCTAAACGAATCAATGAGGAATGTCAACAAAAAAATAGGGTCCCAATTTCCATTGACATGGCGGAATACTTTGCATAATATGTTCGCATGCAGGAAATCATGAAGTTTTTTCAGGACATGTTCCTGGATCTTTTTGATAATTTCCAGGAAGTCTTCCTCAGCATCATCGTCATGGTCATCGTGATGATCCTGGGATTCATCATAAGCTGGTTCATCAAGAAACTGCTCGGCAAGGTGCTCGTCCTTTTCAGATTTGACAGATGGGCACAGGATGCGGGGATCATCACTTTCCTTGAAAAGGGCGGTATCAGAAGCCCGCCTTCGCTCATCCTGAGCAAGATCGTTTACTGGATCTTCATCGTTCTCTTCCTGTCTTTCGGGCTCAACTACATGGGGATCACGCAGTTCTCGGAGTATGCTTCCAGGATCTCTTCGGCCCTTCCCAACATCATAGTATCACTCGTCATCCTCATAATCGGCATCATATTCAGCAATTTCCTCGGCCGGATCATCTATCTAACCTGTGAGAACGCCAGGATCAAGTATGCCGACTTTATCGCAAAAGGGGTGAGGATACTCCTCATTGTCATCACTTTCGGAATAGTCTTTGAATACATAGGGTTGGGGAACACCATCGTGACGGTGAGTTTTCTCATAGTCTTCGGTGGCATCGTCCTGACCATGTCCCTCGCGCTGGGTATCGGTCTTTCCAACGTCTTGGGCGATCTGATCCGCGACAGGGTCAGACTGAAGAACGAAAAACACAAAGAGTGAAGAAGGTTGCAGCCGCTTGAGCCGCTTGAACAGCTTGAGCGTTAAAAGACGAAAATCCACTCTACCCGCGTTTCAAGCCAGTTGAGCGATTCAGATCCCCAATCTCTGTAACATTATTTCAGGATTCCCGCCTTCGTCGGAAAAGGTGACTTTCTCGGCAAGCCGAAAAAGGTTTTCCACCGGTTCAAGCGGTTCAAGCGGCTCAAGCGGCTCAAGCGGCTCAAGCGGCTCAAGCGGCTCAAGCGGTCTTTTCGTTGTCGGAGACGAGGTATCTTCTGAACCAGTTGAGGGCCAGGGTTATAGCCTTGTTCCTGTGGGCCTCTGCCGAGAAGATGTGGTCGCCGCCCTTGATCACCTCGATGGCCTTGGGTTTGCTCAGGTGTTTGTAGATCGCCTTTCCTTCCGCGCAGGGGACGACCTCGTCCGCCTCTCCATGGATGACGAGGGCCCGGTACACCTTTTTGGCCTCCCCCAGGATGTCGTATGATTGGAAATCCGTAAATATCGTTTCCTTGAAGGCAATGTCGGAAATGGTGTCGTCGTCCTTGTTTTCCAGCAGATGCGGGGTGGCCCAGAGGGAGAGGCACCGGATCCGTTCGTCGCGGGCAGCCTTGAGAAGCGCCGTGGAACCCCCGAAGCTGCTTCCTATGACCCCTATCCTTGCGGGGTCGACGGAAGGATGGGAGAGCACATGGTCGACGACGGTGTTCAGATTGTCGAGCCTTATGGTCAGGGTCGTCTCCTCAATGTTTCCCCCGCTCTCCCCGCAACCATGGTAGTCGAATCTGCAGGAGGCTATACCCGACTCGGCGAGCCGCTCGGAAAGCGCGATGTATTTCGAGCTTTCCTTCGAGCTTACAAGTCCGTGAGAAAGGACGGCACAGGGGAACTTCTTTCTGGACCGGGGGATGATCATGATGCCGCTTATCCGGTTGTACCGTGAGTCTATCTCAAAGGGCTGTTCTATCATAGTGCGCCGCCTCCGAGTTGATCGATGATCTCTTCGAGTCGTGTCAGGTTGACGACATCTTCCTTGTTGTATTCAAGGAGCAGTTGCAGTGCCTCCTGGTTCCCGTGTCTCTTATATTTCTCCCAGAGCCACATGGCCTGGTACCCGTTTACGCCCTCGGTCTTGCGTTCTATGCCGAACATCTTTTCAAGCTGTTTGAGCCCGCCCTTGATGCCGAGTTTTTTCTTGTCCTTGAAAAGATCACGGGACACAAAATTGGACTGAAGGTCGATGTTCAGGCACTTCTTCATCTGCGGGAGATCGAAGAGGTCCCCGTTGAAGGTGACGATGGTCTTAACGTTTGAAAGCTCCCGTTCGATGGTCTCTGGCGAGATGCCGTCGCCGTACCACTGGAGAAAACCGTTGTTCTCGACGAGGAGGCCTATGACGCAGATGTTCCCCCTTCTGTCTGTCTCAATATCCAGATATGCTCGCAAAACACAACTCCTTTCCTGTAGCCAAACATACGCAAATTGGGTCTATGTCCTCAATGTCACGATACCGATGACACCTGAGGCAATAAATAGCAGGTTTGAGAACCATGCCGAAAAAAGAGGAGGAAATATCTCGGAATAACCGAGTGACAACGACACGGAGTGAAAGAACCAGTACAGGGCGCCCACAAGGATGCCTGAGAATATTCCCTTCGAGACATGCTTGGTCTTCGCGTACCTCAAACCCACCGAAAAGGCCGCAAAGACCATGATAAGGTTAATGAAGGGAAAGGCGATCTTGTTGTAAAGGTCCACAAGGTACCGCCTCACGTCGTGCCCATCCTCCCTCAGCCGGGAAATGTAGCGCGACAGTTCCCTGTAGCTCATTTCCTCGGGGTTCCTTTCCGCGATCTTGAAGACGGAAGGCTGCTCGTTGATGATGTTGCTTACCCTGGCATACTCTTTCTTGGTGATGTGGCCGTTCTTATCAAATGTTCTGACGGCGACGCCGGTGAAATGCCAGGTACCGTCCTTCCAGACGCCTTGATGGGCATCTGTCCTCTTGACGACGGCAAAGTTCTTCCCCAGTTCCAGGACTGTAAGTCCCTTGATGATATCCTTCTTCGTGTCAAAGTAGTCTATATTGCAGATCCTGTTGTCCCTTTTGAACCATATCCTGTCGTTCTTGATGAACACGCTGGATTCTTCGCCCCTGATCTTGACCTGGTATATGTAATTCGAGGCGTTTGCCGAAAGCGGGACTATCCATTCAGCCAGGAGAAAAGACAGCAGTATGAGTACCAGGGAAAAACCCAGGAAGGGCTTCATGAGCGACAGCGTGCTGATCCCCGAGGTCCGCGCGACGATCATTTCGTTGCCCCGTATCATGAGTATGAGGACTATCAGCATGGACACGAGAAACGCGAGGGGAAGGATGAGATTGAAGTAATACGGGAGAAGAAGCAGTATATAGAGGACAACCATCGTGAAGGCGTGCATCGATTCGGTGAAACGGTCCGTGTGCTGAAAGAACTCGATGATGAGGAACATGCTGACCCCCGCCATCTGGGCGATGAGCAGGTACTTGATAGCACTCGACAGGAGATATCTATTTAACTTTTTCAAGACAGTAGGCCCACAAGTATTTCAGTCTATGTGACATCGTGACATGTTCCTCTTTGTTCAGGTTCCTCAGCAGGTAAAGGCCCATGGCCACGATGACCGCGTTGGGGAGGAAGGTCACGATGTAGGGTGGTGCGTGTATGTTCTTCCCCAGGCTGTCCGTCATGGCGATGAGGACGTAATAAAAAATGAACAGCAAAAGGCTGTAAAGGGTTCCGGAGAACTTCCCCTCCACCTTTCTTTTCACCCCGAGGGGGATGGTCAGTATTATAAAAGCCAGGGACGACAGGGGCAAGGATATCTTTTTGTAGATCTCCAGCAGCAGGTCGTACCGGTGGTCCTCGTTCGTTGTCGTCTTGAGTGCCTTTTTCAATTCGTTCCGGTCCATTTCGTACGCGAGCTTTCTGCTGACGTTTCCCGTCTGTACCATCTGGGACAGGTTCATGGTAAAGGTGTAATCCTGGAAGCTGACGCTTCGGTATGTGTCCGTGGCCTTCTCCCATCGATGGAGCGTGCCGTCTTGCAGCATGAAATAGAGCTGAAATGTGTCGGAATCGATGTTGACATAACCCTTGCTTGCGGAGATCGTCTGTTTTACGTTCTTGTCGCGGTCGTCGGACACGACGATGCCCGTGAGGGTTCTCTTGGTGTTGTCGACCTTGTTGATGTATATGACGACCCCCGGCACACTGTCGTTGAATACGCCTTCCTTGTCGTCGACGGATATACCTTTCCGTATCACGTTGATCAAGGTTTCCCTGAACAGCCCGCTGCACTGGGGTAAGAGGACATTGGTATTGAAGAGCCCGCAGGTCGTCACTATGAGACCGACGAAGGTAATGGGTACGAACAGCCACGCGAGGTTCACTCCGCTGGCCTTGAGCGCCAGTATCTCGTTCTCCGTGGAGAGTCGCCCGAGGACGACGATGACAGAAAGGAGAAAGGCCATGGGGAGGGTGAAAGTCAGGTACGGGGGCACCGAGAAGGCCACGAGGGCGAAGATATCCTTGAGTCCCACACCTTTGTTGATCACAAGGTCGGCGATCTTTCCGAGCCTCGACAGTACAAGGATGAAAGTGAGGATGCCGAGGGAGAGAAGCAGGATGCCGGTAAGTTCCTTCAGGAGATAGATATTGAACTTCAGGGGAATTTTCTTCAATAATTTCATCACTTACTCTACCACCGGACGCTGTCTCCTGTCAATGCAGATGGCCATTGGCCCCGGGGGCCGATGCACAACGTGCGAGTGCGGGGGATCCCAATTGTCCTGCCGTGTACCGGGCAAATTTGTTTTTGACAGTTCTCCTGTTTTCTTATACAGTTATTCATCGAATGAAGATCGCCGTCATTTCAGATACCCACCTTGCTCGCCCCACAGAGGGTTTCAGGCGTCACATGAAGGCCTTGTTCAGCGATGCCGACATCATGCTCCACGCCGGCGATATGACTTCATCAAGCGTTTTCGACTACCTGTCGAACTGGGATCTCCGGGCGGTGAGGGGTAACATGGACGATCCCGACCTGGCAGCCCGTCTCCCGGAGAGCCGTGTTGAGGAGGTCGAGGGAAGACGGATAGGGATCATCCACGGTTGGGGGTCTCCGCAAGGGCTCGAAGAGAAGGTCCTCCGGGTATTCCAGGGTGTCGACATCATTGTCTTTGGCCATTCGCATGTTCCCCTGAATACGAAGAGAGGGGGGGTCATCCTTTTCAATCCCGGAAGCTACAGGGGAGGCTACTCGGTGCCCGGGACCGTCGGCATCATTGAGGTCAGCGGGGAGCTCACCCTGCGGCACCTCCAGGTCGAGCACTCTTAACCATACGGAATTGTGAGCGATAATACGCATATGGACGGGATCTTTATCTCATTTCTCTGGCACATGCACCAGCCGTACTACAAGAACACCTTCACCGGGGAATACCTCCTTCCCTGGACTCTCCTGCACGGCACCAAGGATTACTACGACATGGGTGCCATGCTCAGGGATTTTCCCGGGATGAAACAGAATTTCAATTTCGTTCCCTCCCTGCTCGAACAACTGGTGGACTACGAAGACCTGAACGTGAAGGACACCTATCTCGACGTGTTCAGGAAACCTCCCTCGGATCTCACCGAAGAGGATAAGGTCTTCCTTCTTGGCAATTTCTTCAATGCCAACTGGGAGAACATGATCCGGCCCTTCCCCCGCTACTATGAACTCCTCGCCAAGCGCGGTTTCCACTGTCCCAGGGACGGCCTGCCGAAGGTCACCGGGTACTTCAGCGAGGATGAGTTTCGGGATCTGCAGATACTGTTCTTCCTCGCGTGGACCGACCCGAGTTTCTTCGCGGTCTTTGAGGACCTCCGATACCTCAGGGAGAAGGGCCGGAAGTTCAGCGAGGAAGACAAGACGGTTCTCATGGACGTCCAGAAGGACATCCTCAAAGGCACGGTTCCCCTGTACAGGGGGCTTGCCGCTGAGGGGACCGTGGAACTGTCGACCTCCGCCTTTTATCATCCCATCATTCCTCTTCTCATCGACAGCACGTCGGCGAGGGAAGCGATGCCGGGCGTCAACCTGCCCGACGTGCGCTTTGCCTGGCCCCGGGATGCGTCCCACCAGATAGCGTCGGGCCTCGACCTCTTCGAAAGGGTCATGGGGATCCGTCCCGCGGGTATGTGGCCCCCCGAGGGCTCTGTCAGTGAGGCCGCCCTGGAGCTTTACATGGAACATGGTATCCGATGGCTTGCCACGGACGAGGACATCCTCTTCGAAAGCCTGGGGTGGGGGACGCGCCGGGACGGAAACGGTTTTGTCATCAATCCCGAGGTTCTCTACAAGCCCTACCGTTACGAGAGGAACGGCCGCGAGATCACCGTCATCTTCCGGGACCAGTCACTCTCCGACCTCATATCCTTTCACTATTCACACTCCGACGCAAGGGAAGCGGCGGAGGATTGCCTCGGAAGGCTCAGGGCGATCCGGGGCTCTATCGGGAGCAGGATCGCCAGGCCCCTCGTGACGATCGCCATGGACGGCGAGAATGCCTGGGAAGGATACAGGAACGACGGAAGGGATTTTCTGAGCTATCTCTATGAAGGTATCCTGCGCGAGGATGGCATGACACCTGTCACCATATCCGAGTACCTGAAAACCGCAAGGGACTATGGCAGTCTCTCCCGTTGCCATGCCGGCTCGTGGATCGGGCACAATTTCTCCATATGGATCGGCCATGACGAGGACAATTCCGCATGGTCCCGGCTCGCCGAGACCCGGAGGTTCCTCGAGGAAGAAGACCCCGACCGCAAGAACGGCATGGCCTGGGAATCCATGTATATAGCGGAAGGGAGTGACTGGTTCTGGTGGTATGGAGACCAGAACTCCTCGGACAGCGACGAGATATTCGATCTCCTGTTCCGGGAGAACCTGGCGAATGTATATCGCTATCTCGGCAAGGAAGTGCCGGAGATACTGTCGATCCCGATCATCGTGGGGGACCGCGTGGCACTGCCGGCGAGGGAACCCGTCAATTTCCTCCGCCCTGTTATCGATGGCAGGGTGACAAACTACTTCGAATGGATCGGCTCCGGTTTCATCGAAGGCAAGGGGCACGGAACGGCCATGCATCAAGCTGTCTCAGCCTTGAAGGATTGCTGTTTCGGGTTCAACGAGACCAACCTCTTCCTGCGTGTCGACCTGGACAAGAGGTTTATGGATGGGATGGACGGGGCGGTCTTCGAGGTCTCCATCATCGGCAAGGACGATCACAAGATAGAGTATCGTGTCCGTGACGGGTCCGTAAACGCCAACGTTTCCGTGCAGGCCGCCTTTGACGAGATACTGGAACTGTGCATCCCTTTCACCGACCTCGGCCTCGGTCCGAAGGATCGGGCGGAGGTCTGGCTTTCCCTCAAGATCGACGAAATGATAGTCGACAGGATCCCGCAGAGAGGCTATCTAGTGATCACAGTCCCCTCGGAAACCTTCGAGGCGGAGATGTGGTATGTCTGAGAGACCGGCTTGAGCCGCTTGAGCGTTATTTTTTGTCGGTGACTACCGTTTCTGAGATCCAGCCTTCGCGGCCTTCGTAGAGTTTTATCTTGTACCACTTCAGCTTGTCTGCGCCGGTTTTCTCGGCGATGACCCTCAGGGACTCGTCCCTGACGATGACGCCGATGCGGGCGGAGTTGATGTCCGGTTCCGACCTGATATTTGCGGCTTCAGCGCTGACGTAGATCCTCTTGAGAACGATATCGGTCTTTGGCGATGGTTTGGCAGGGGCAGCCGGGCGGGCGGCGGTCGCCGGTGTCGCGGCTGCGGTCGCGCGTGCGGGCGGGGACGTTTGCGTCGGCGCCGTTTGCGGCGCGGTCTGTGCAGCGGAGACCTGAGGGGTCTGGACCCTGGTCGATGAGAGGAGTTTGTAGGCGCCGGTGATCATGAAGTAATAACCTGCGGCGCCTATCACGACCACGGCGACGATCCCTCCTATCAGGAGAGGGCGGCGGAGCCCCAGCCGTTTCGTATCTTCGTTGTGTTTCGTGGTGGAAAGGGGGATGCTCTCCTCGATGATGACCTTGGAGACCACGTGGCCGTCCACGGAGAAACTGGACTTGGCGTACAGGACGAGGAGGCAGCGGTCGCAGATGTAGTTGATCAGGCGGGGATAGCCCCTTGAGGCCGTGTGGATGAGCTTCATTGCCCTGTCCTGGAACTCCAGCGGGCCCTTTGCCCCGGCTTTGAAAAGACGGTAATTGATATAGGCCTTTGCCTCGGCGTAGGTCAGAGGCTCTATGCGATAGGTGACGGTTATACGCTGGGAAAGATGGCGCATGGCCGGGTCTTTCAGCTTTACCAGAAACTCGGGCTGGGCGAAGAAGACGGTGTGGAGTATCTTCTGCTTATCCGTTTCAATATTGGACAGAAGGCGAATGAACTCCAGGAGTTCGTAGGAGAGGAGCTGTGCCTCGTCGATGATGAGGACGTTCGTCTTGCCCTTCTGGAATTCCTCGAGGAGATAGCGCCTGAGCCTGTCGTAAAGCTCCTTCTTTGTCTCCGGTATGTCACTGACGGAGTATTCGCCAAGCACTTCCTTCATGAACTCCCCCTCGTCGGCGACGGGATTCAGGACGAGGGCGGTATTATAGGCCTCGCGGTTGAGGCTGTTAAGGAATATTCGCGAGATCGTTGTCTTCCCGGAACCTACATCGCCGTAGATCAGGGCGAACCCTTCCTGTTGGGCGAGGAAGAACGTGAGGTGGTCGATGGCCTGCTTGTGCTC
>LVAA01000253.1 GCA_001603955.1 Syntrophobacterales bacterium Delta_02
TGCGGCGGGGGTGCTGGGACGCTCGGGCTGTGGGGCTGGACTGTTTATATTGGCGGCACGCACTATTTTCCGATGCGAAACGCAAAAGGCTTCGTATCTATCAATCCTTCACCGTTGCCACTAAAACCAGAGGCGACAAAGTTAAAAGAACCCAACCGACCATCTTCGCAGACAACCGTTCCGTTTCCTTGGTTATCGTCCGTGTTGACGTATTCGCCCTGGCAGGTCACGCCCTGGTTCGTCGTGAGGGTTAATATGCCTCCGCCGCTGAAGTACGCCGTGGCCTTTCCGGTGAACGTCTCCGGGGTATTATGTATTTCTCCCTCGACGGAGAGATTTATGGACAGTTTTGCGTAAGCTTGCGCTGTATATATAAAACATACAAACACAACAACAACGAACAGCGAACAAAAATACGGAAACATAAGACTTCTGTGTGACTGCTTCATACGTTCCTCAATACTCTGAGTAACCAACAATTCATCATTGGCCTGCACGTCGCCTGCCACGTCATTTACACAATCAGCTTCAATGTGATCAGCACGTTCACGAAGAGACGATGCCCTTTCCTCTACAACGGTGAACGGCGCCTGGCGCAAGAATTGACGACAAAAACTTCAAACTCTTTTTACAAGCGCCCTTACGCCTGGAGAAGCATGCTGACGCCACAACAAAGAACCGTTTGTCGGCATAAGTGAATACTGGCGTCGCATTGACAATTTCTTTGCTTGCACCAGGAAGGAGGATGCGCATACTTGGATTGTGCACTGATTGTCGCGGTTGGCGACATCGTGGCGTCCACCCCCGGAAAAACACCCACGCCGATGATCGCGTCGGAAATACCCTTGTCACGAGTTACGATCAAGTCTTCAATCGTCCCGACATGTTCCTTTGCGTCATTGAAAACATCCTTGTCAAGAATGACCCTCCACCCGCAGCCCTTCCCCTCCACATTCTCCTCACCACCCCGCATCTTCCCTCTCCCCTCCCCTAAACACCCTACAATTCTGTAGCCTCCCTTCTACGTTTTTGTTGTTGCAAAGCCCGCCTGAAAAACGACGATACCCTGTCATCACGGCATGTTAACCGCATGGCACGTCCCTTGTACTAGCCCTCCCGCATCCGGCCCGTCGAGACGGCCGGAAAGGGAGACCGCATGGAACACGCCATCCTCGAAGAGCGCAAGGATCAGGTCCACGTCAAGGGCAGCGGCCCCTTCGCCATGGCCTGCAACCGGGACAGCCTGGCCGGGGCCGTCAGCCAGCGGGCCTGCGTGTTCTGCGGCTCGCGGGTGGTCCTCTACCCCATCGCCGACGCCCTGCACCTGGTGCACGGCCCCATCGGCTGCGCGGTCTACACCTGGGACATCCGGGGGGCCCTGTCGTCGGGGCCGGAACTGCACCGCCTGAGCTTCTCCACGGACCTCCAGGAAAAAGACGTCATCTTCGGCGGCGAAAAAAAGCTCAAGGCCGCCCTGCTCGAACTCATCAAGCGCCACAGCCCCAAGGCGGCCTTCGTCTACGCCACCTGCATCGTGGGCATCATCGGCGACGACGTGGGCGCGGTCTGCCGCCAGGTGGCCGAGGAGACCGGCATCCCGGTCATCCCGGTGCAGTCGGAAGGCTTCAAGGGCAACAAGCGCGAGGGCTACATGGCCGCCTGCCGGGCCATGTTCGAACTCGTCGGCACGGGCGACGTGTCGGACGTGCCCGAGGTCAGCATCAACATCCTGGGCGACTTCAACCTGGCCGGGGAGATCTGGATCATCCGGGAATATTTCGAGCGCATGGGCGTCGCGGTGGTGGCCAACATCACCGGCGACGGCCGGGTGGACGCCATCCGCCGGGCGCACGGGGCGCGCCTGAACGTGGTGCAGTGTTCCGGGGCCACCATGGAGCTGGCCAGGATGATGCAGGACACATACGACATCCCGTTCATCCGGGCCTCGTACCTGGGCATCGAGGACATGGCCGACTCGCTCTACGCCGTGGCCGAACACTTCAAGGACCGCGACCCGGGCATCGTGGCCCGCACCAAGGCCCTGGTGCGCGAGGAGCTCGGCAGGCTCCTGCCCGAGCTCAAGAC